>CAJOMT010000026.1 GCA_905235815.1 uncultured Clostridia bacterium | reverse complement strand
TATATTGTGGTTCTTCAATGTTATCCGATAAATCTCTTAATTGTAAAGTTTTGCGGAGATTATCAATCGTTTCTTCGCTCCAAATATATCTGCCGTTTTCTGTTGTGGGAATACTTATCAGTTTATTTTTAAGCAAATAATAAAAAGTCGATCTGCTGATACTCAACTCTTTTAAAATTTGATTAGATGTTAAAGAAACCGCCATAACACACTCCTTATGCAACTGAAAATACACTATCTTTGGACATTATACCATATTTTTACTTAAAATTCAATAATATAATACCTATTTAGATGGAAAATTTGGATGCACTTTTGTTTACGCATCAAAAATTGTTATAATATTATTTTAGCATATTATATATGACAATATTAGTCATATTTATAAAAATTATTATATTATTGAAAAAATACTAATAAAATGGGCGTTGGCATGGCTTATATGTAGGGCGTATATAAATTTTATAAATCTTTTCGACAAAATAACTTAAAATTTTCGAACAAATGTTCGGAAAAGTGTTGACAAAAGGTATTTCGAGTGGTAATATAGTAATATACGAGCAGTGTCGTATGTTGTATTTGCCCTTTTAAGTAAGGGATAGACGATTAAGTTTCGTCTTGCGTGGGAGAAACGTTCCCACTCTCGCCCGAGCAATCCTTGTGTGGAAGTAAAGGTTTTAAAAGATTGCGTTTTCGGGCGCGATTTTCCAAGATCAGAAACCGAAACAACGGCAAAGGCAGACAGAGAACAAAAACTCTGCCTGCCTTTTTCTATGTTTTGAAATTGTTAAAAAACGGGAGCCCTCGGCAAGAATAACGCTTCGCTTATTGTGAACCAAATTTCCGCAAACGGAAATTTGTGTTCTCGTCAATGGTCGGAAATGCAAAGAGGGCGGAGCCGAAATATCGGCTCCGCCTTTGTCTAAGTAGTACGAAAAGGATACCATTGTTTTGCCATAAAAACGCTTTATATCGTTATATCTTAGATTTGAGAGTGCGAATAGAGGCGATGAGCAAACGACGGATCCTGCCACACAAATTTCTATTATTCTTATAATCCGTTTCGCTGATCTTGTTTGTTTGAAATAGCAAATTCAACCAGCCCTCGGTTTCGCTTGCCTCTTTCAGTGCAATTTCAAATTTTGAAATCATATCTGCATGGCTTTGACCATAATTGGCTTCACGGATATTAGCATAAACACTACTTGAGGATTTTTTAATTTGAAAACAGATATTATTTTCGTTTGCAATAATACAAGCGAGAAAACTTGCTCGCAAGGGTTTTCGAGCGAAGTTTTTCAATAGAAACGGCGGTTTGCAAGGCAAAACGCAACACAAACGCAGTTTGCGGCAAAATTTTTAATTTTGGACGTTTCAATGTTATAATATCGCATAATTGTGATATACTTACCGATAGTTTTTCGGAGTATTCTAACAAATAATTTCTCATGAGTATAGTATAACATAAATCAAATAAATGTCAACTTAAATCACCACCATCACGCAAAGCGTGTATATCATCAACTCATAAGAGTTGCATATCATCAGTGCCGTATGACGCGGCATATCATCAAACCGAAGCGGCATACTTTATGCACGGCAATGCCGTGATGATATACAATGGCTTTGCCATTGATGATATACACACCTTATGGTGTGATTATATACCAAACCTCGTATCGCTTCGGTTTGGATAAAAAATTTGCTCGGCGAATTGCCGAGCAAATTTTTGGTGCACCCGACAGGATTCGAACCTGCAACCGTCAGAATCGGAATCTGAAACTCTATCCAATTGCGCTACGAGTGCTCGGATTTTATCCTCTATATTATATATTTTTTTTTAAAAAAATACAAGTAAATTTATGCGTGTAGTAAATAAAAGCAAATGCGTGCGATTTAGTTTGACAAATTTCAACGATAATTATATAATAATTAGTGATAATAATTGTAATTTTACCATTAACATTATCGACGGGCAAATAATGGCATTTTACGGAAAAACCTCGCTATAAGTCGATTATTTGCATAAATGAGGCAATTTAATGAGCAAAAAAACCGTGGTGGTCGGAATGAGCGGCGGAGTGGATAGTTCTGTCGCCGCATTACTTTTAAAAGAGCAGGGCTATAACGTTATAGGTCTGTTTATGAATAATTGGGAAGAAGAGGACGAAAACGGCTGTTGCACTTCCGTTGACGATTTCGACGACGTAAGGCGCGTTTGCGATAAAATCGGTATTCCGTATTATTCCGTAAACTTCGCAAAGGAATATATGGATAGGGTTTTCAAATATTTTCTGGAAGAATACGAAAAGGGCAGAACTCCCAATCCCGACGTGCTTTGCAACCGTGAAATTAAATTCGGGCCGTTTAAAAAGTACGCCGAAGAACTTGGCGCAGACTTTATTGCGACCGGACATTATTGCGGCATAAAACACGAAAACGGCTTGCATTATCTTATGAAAGCCGCAGATAAAAATAAGGATCAGACTTATTTTTTAAATCAACTTTCGCAAAGTCAGTTGGACGGGGTTATGTTTCCGCTTTCCGACCTTAAAAAACCCGAAATAAGGCGTATCGCCGAGCAAAACGGCTTGTCTACCGCAGAGAAAAAAGACAGTACGGGTATATGCTTTATAGGCGAAAGGAATTTTAAAAAGTTTCTGATGAACTATATTCCGGCAAAAGAGGGAGATATAAAAACTTACGACGGCAGAACGCTCGGCAGACACAGCGGACTTATGTATTATACGATAGGACAGCGTCGGGGGCTCGATATAGGCGGACAAGCGGGCGACGCAGGGCGTTGGTTCGTTACCGAAAAAGATATGGAAAATAACGTGCTGTACGTCGCTCACGGCGACGAGGACAGACTTTATTCCAAAGGACTTATTTTGAGCGAGTGCAATTGGATACCGAATAGACCAAAAGCGGATAAGTTCGATTGCTTTGCGAAGTTCAGATACCGTCAAGACGAACAAGCCGTCACGGTGGAAATATTGTCGGACGGCATAAAAGTTACGTTTAAAGAGCGGCAGAGGGCAATTACCGTAGGTCAATACGCCGTGTTTTACGACGAGGAGAAATGTCTGGGCGGCGGAGTTATAGAAAAAGTGATATTTTAAATAAAAACGTTTGCAAAATCCGAATAATCGGTATATAATTATCTAAAAGAGGTGTGATATGCTCGATATAAAATTGATAATCGAAAATCCGGAAAAAGTTTCGGCAAGCCTTGCTAAAAAAGGGTGCATAGTCGATTTTTCCGAACTAATTGCAAAGGACGCCGAAAAGAAGCGTCTTATGGCGGAAACGGAAGCGCTTAAAGCGGAGAGAAACAAAGTTTCTGCGGAGATACCCAAACTTAAAAAAGAAGGTAAACCGGTAGAAGAAACGTTCGCAAGAATGAGAGAAATAGGCGATAAAATCGCCGAGGGCGACGCAAAAATCGCAGAATACCAAAAGTTTACGACTGATTTTTTGGCAGGACTTCCGAATATTCCAGACGACGATTTGCTTCCGGGCGAAAAGGAAAACAACAAAGTAATAAAAGTGTTCGGCACTAAACCCGAATTTGATTTTAAAGCGAAAAACCACGTAGATTTATGTACTTCTCTCGGTATTATAGACTATGAGAGGGGAGTAAAACTTTCGGGTAACGGCTATTGGCTGTACAGAGGCGACGGCGCAAGGCTGGAATGGGCGCTGTTGAATTATTTTATAAGTCAGCACCTTGCCGACGGTTACGAGATGATTCTTCCTCCGCACATGCTCGGATATAACTGCGGATTCGGGGCAGGTCAGTTCCCGAAGTTCGTAGACGAAGTGTATTGGGTTGATAGCGAGGAAGGCGATAAAGCGAGGGCTAAATTTATGCTTCCGACTGCCGAAACTGCGCTCGTTAATATGTATGCCGGAGAAATCATAGACGAGGACAAATTGCCTATGAAGTTCTTTGCCTACACTCCTTGTTACAGAAAAGAGGCAGGAACGTACAGAGCCGAAGAAAGGGGAATGATAAGAGGACATCAGTTCAATAAAGTTGAAATGGTGCAATACGCTCACCCCGATAAGAGCGGCGAGGCCTTTGAGGAACTCGTCGGAAAGGCTTGCAAGTTAATGGAAGGGCTGGGACTGCATTTCAGACTGTCCAAGCTTGCCGCAGGCGATTGTTCCGCATCGATGGCGAGGACCTACGATATAGAAGTATGGATACCCTCTATGGGTATATATAAAGAGGTTTCGTCTGTTTCCAATGCGAACGATTATCAAGCGAGAAGAAATATGACGAGATTCAGAGATAAAGAGACGGGAAAACCGAGATTCGTTCATACTCTTAACGGATCGGGACTTGCGACTTCGAGAGTGTTCCCCGCATTGATAGAACAGTATCAGAACGAGGACGGTTCCGTAACCATACCCGAAGTTTTGAGACCGTTTATGGGCGGACAAGAAAAAATAGAGAAATTGTGATAAGTTATAAAAGCGATAAAGAATTATCGATAAACTTTAAAATAGTGTATCAAAAAAGCGTTTCCGAAGAAACGCTTTTCATTTTGTCGTTTTTTTATTTATATTGTTATCAGTCGTTTGCGGCGGTGTTACCGAAAGCGTCTTCTCCGACTATAGCATCTGCTTTAAGTGTATAGTCTTTAAGTTTGGTGCAGCCGTAGAAAGCGAAGTCGCCGATTTTCGTAACGTTTTCAAGGTTTACTTCTTCTATAGCAGTGCAGCCGTAGAACGACGCATATCCTATTTCGGCGTTGCCGAAAGTCAAATCTTTAAGCGAAGTGCAGGACGCAAACGCTCTTTCGCCGATAACCGCGTCGCCCAATTTCACAACTTCCAAGCCCGTGCAGTTCGAGAATGCGTTTTTGCCGACCGAATGAGCAGCGGATAAATCTATCGGGTTTTTACCGTCCAAATAAGCGGTACCCAAAGCGGAGCAGTTGTTGAATGCGCCTTCGCCGATTTCGGTTACGGCGTTGAAGTCTATCGTTTTAAGGGAAGTACAACCTGCATAAGCGTAAGCGCCTATCTTAACGATATTTTCGGGGAAAGCGAGTTCTTCAATCGAAGTGCAGCCGTAGAAAGTGTAATCTTCAACAGCGGCGTAGTCGCCTTTTATTTCGACTTCTTTGATAGTCGAGCAGTTATAGAACGCATACGGCGCAACGCTGTATTCGCTTGTATCTCTCGTAAGTGAATAAGTAATGCCGTTGATTTGATCGAACTTTTCGTCGCCCTCGAATACGTAGACGTCGTTTCCGTCGTCATCGGTATCCAATTTATAGTTAAGCGTTTCGGTCTGAATTTTGTTGCCGCCGTTTATTACCGCTTTTTTCAAAGATGAGGGAAGACTGAAAGTAGCGGTGCTGTTAGTGCCCTCGTTATAAGTTTGAGTAATAGAAGTAATGCCGTCTGCGGTAGCAGAACCGAAGATGTATCCGAAAAGTTTCTTTTCGTTTAAAGCGTTATATTCGCTTCCGACGAAAGGAAGTTCGATTTCTTCGAGTCCGGTAAGCAATGAGAACGCACCTTGTTCGATAGTTTCGATATTATCTCCGACAACGATTTTCTTTATGAAAGTCTGTCCGGAAACTGCGTCGGATAAAATCTTTTTAACCGGAAATTTTCCGTATTCGGTCGGAATTTGTAAAACTCTGACGCTTTCTTCGGTATATTCGACTTCGGGTTTTGCGTAATTTGCGTCCTCTACAGGCGTATTGAATAATTCTGCAAGACCTTTATAGTCCTTGGCGTTTACAAGTTTTTGAGCGTCCTCGGAAATGGTTACGCTCTTTAAAGCGCAATACGATTCGTCGGCGTAAGTAGTGAAGCTGAATACTATCGGCGCTTCTTTTGCTTCCGTAGTTTCGTTGCCGCAAGATACCGCAAACATTGCGAGCGCAAACGTCAAAACGGTAGCGAAAATCAAACTTAATATTTTTTTCATGTCAATGCTCCTTAACGTAACAGCGTAAAAAATTCCGCTATTACACATTATATAAAGTTACAGTCTATAAAATTTTAACATTTAATAACGCATTTGTCAATAAAACTGAACAAGAAATTAGTTATTTCACTATTTTTTTTAAAATTTATATGACGTAAAAGTTTGTTTTTTTATAAGTCGTGTGCTATAATTATGTAAAAATTATTTGTAAGTTATCTGAATATGGGAAAAATAGCCGTAAACAATTTAACTAAAATCTATAATCAAAATAAAGATAACGAAGTCCGTGCGTTAAACGGCGTCTCATTCGATATCGAAAACGGTGAATTCGTCGTTATTTTGGGACAGTCCGGAGCGGGTAAATCCACGCTTTTGAACATATTGGGAGGAATGGACAGCGCAACGGGCGGAGAGTACTTTGTCGGAGATAAAAAGGTTTCCGACTTCGGCGAAAAACTTTTGACCGATTTTCGCAGAACGGATATAGGTTTCGTATTTCAATTTTATAATTTAGTGCCGAACCTAACGGCGATAGAGAACGTTGCCTTAGCGGCGAGCGTCGTGGCGAACGCTCTGGATTCCGAAGAGATAATGAAAGCGGTCGGACTCGGCGAGAGACTCGGCAATTACCCATCGCAACTCTCTGGCGGCGAACAGCAAAGGACGGCGATAGCGAGGGCGCTTGTAAAAAACCCCGATCTGCTTCTTTGCGACGAGCCTACCGGCGCATTGGATTCTAAAACGGGGGCGCAGATAATAACGCTTTTACATTCCGTTTGCCGAAAGTACGACAAGACGGTTATAATAGTTACGCATAACGAAAAAATTGCGCTTTGCGCCGAAAGAGTGATAACGATTTCCGACGGAAAGATTTCTAAAGACGTCAAAAACGATAATCCGATCTCGCCGGAAATGATAGAGTGGTAAAATGAAAATCAGTACCGAAAAGATACTCTTTAAATCGGCGCTCAAAGATTTGAAGAAAAATGCGGCTCAAATAGCGGCGATAATATTTATAAGCGCGATAGCGTCAACGCTTTTTACGGGATTTTTGGCGAATACTTCCTCACTTACCCGCAGAGTCGATTACGTTTTGGAAAAGGGGAACGTGGCGGATATTTACGTTACTACAGATCCGAGAGTGGTTTCCGATTCCGACGATTTTTCTCTGATAAAAAATATTGTGGGAAATAACGGAGTAGTCGAAAAAAGGTTTTATGCGTACTGTAATTTAAATTCTCAAAACTCAATGGCTGTAATTTCGGAAAATATTCCGAGTTTGTCTTGCCCGTATAAAATTCTGGAAAAGACCGACGAGCATAGCGACGACCACTTTTTTATGATTGATTCGACCTTAAAGGATAACGAGATGTCTTTAATGGGGCTCAACAATCTGGGCGCAGGATCGGAAGCGGAAGTGTCTTTAGACGTTTCGTCGTACTTAGACGGTATAAATATGTCATTGTTAGATATATTTCTTAAAAGCGGAGCGGATAATCCTTTAAAGAGCGGTAAACTCGAACTCAAATTTACGGTGAGCGCCGTAATTGAATATCCCGAAAACATAGCGAAAGTATCATCGTACGTGCCGATGGCGTTTTTGTGTTCTTCGAGGTATTTGAGAGACGTGTTAAGAGATACGCTTTCCGATTATTTTACCGATTCGGGTATGAATATAATATGGAGCGTGCTGAAAAGTTACGGCTGGGGCGACGGCGATCTCTACGGAGATACTGAAAACTTTCCTAAGGCAAATCAGTTTTTGGTAAAATTGAATTCGGCAAGCGATACCGAAAGAGAAATTTCCGCAATAAAAACCGCATTTTCAAATAAAGAAGTCGACAATCTGTATTCAGTTACCGCGCGAGACGATCTCGACGTTATATCGCCCTTAAAAACCGAGATAACGCAATCGAGGCAGATAACGTGGGTATTTCCGATAGTATTTTATTTCGTGGCGTTGTTAGTGGTAATAACTTCGGCAAGGCAGTCGCTTCTCAGACAGCGCACGGAAATAGGGGTATTCAAAGCGCTCGGTATAAAAAACCGCGATTTGTTCCGCCATTATATGTTTGAAACGGGGATAGTGGTGTTTATCGGCGCCGCTCTGGGACTTATTGCCGGGCCGTTTATAGTACCGTATATTCTGAATATTAAATATTCATTGCTTTATACTTTGCCGGCGAGGAGATATACGTTCCCGTATTTATTCGGCGGCCTTGCCTTAATCGTATTCGTGGGCATTTCGCTTGCAGTATCTTACCTCGTGCTCAGGCGAGAAATGAAACTTAAACCGGTCGAGTCTATGCGTCCTCCCGTTCCCAAGGAGATGACGGCGAACGTAAAGAATAAAACCGACGTTTCTTTTTTAAAGATTTCCGCAAAGATGACGCTTAGGAATATCGTCGGGGATAAAGTGAAAACGGTAATGGTCGTGATAGGCGTTTTGGGCTGTACGATGCTTCTGTGTTGCGGATTCGGCATAGAAGATACTATAAATTACGGAATTTCGACAGACACGTTTATTCAATCCGGCGCAGACGTTACCGTAGTTTTTACCGAAAACAAAACCGAATCGCAGTTTTTAAATGACTTTTCTTCAAACGGCGGATCGTCTTTGTTGGCAGGGTATCAGCCGTATTACAGCGAGGAAACAGATGTTTTTGCGGGTAGTCGCTCGTATTACGTTAAGGTTAAAGCGATAGGCGAATACCGTTCGCTCGGCGGCGAAAAGAAAGAGCATTTCGCTCGCTATTTTCCGTCGGATACGGCGCTCGTTTCGGCTAAAACGGCTCAAAAACTAAAAATAAAAAAGGGAGATACCATAAGGTTTTCGATAGATAAAAAAGAAATTACGGTAAAGGTCTATGACGTTTTCGAGGCGTTTTACGATAACGGCGTGTTCATACACGCAAACAGCGAGTTATTGACCTCTCCTATATCCGAATACAGCGCTATGTGGTTGGATGCAAGTGAAAATGACGTCGGCACGGTCAAGGCGGCGGCACAGAAAATACAGTACGTAGGGGCGGCAGACCTTAAAGAAGAATGGGAAGAACGTATTTCAAATACGGTATCATCCGTCATGACAATAACAATGGCGATTCGTGTGTTTGCGATTTTGCTTGCCGCCGTGGTTTTGTATAATTTGGCGCTGTTGAATTTCAAGGAGAGAATACGGCAAATCGCCACTTTGAAAGTTATGGGCTTTAAACGCTTTGAAATATCTATGCCGATATTGGCGGAGACGCTTTCGCTTACGCTAATCGGCGTCATTTTCGGACTTATAGCGGGGTTTCCGTTTACAAAATTCGTATTGTACATCAACAGTTTCGATACGATATATTATACGTATAAAATATATGCGTCAAGTTACTTTATGAGTTTTCTGCTCACCTTTGTACTTGCGTTTATATTAAATATATTGCTCGCCTTTTCGGTAGGTAAAGTTAAGGCGATAGAGTCTTTAAAATCGGTAGAATAAAATGGAAAACAAGAAAAATATCGCAACAAAGGCGGTGAGAATATGAGACTTGCCGTAATATCCGACGTACATTCCAACGTTTTCGCTTTAAGGGCGGCTCTCGGGAAAATAAAGGAATATTCTCCCGATAAGCTTATATTTCTTGGCGACTTGGTGGGCGGCGGCGCATACCCCGAGGAGACGGTTCAACTCGCAAGGCGACAAAGCGGAGCGATATTTATAAAGGGAAATCACGACTTATTCGCATATACCGGCAATTCTCCGTACAGACCGCAGGATATAAGGAGTAAGATAATAAAGTGGCAATACTCGGTTTTGTCCGACGCCTCGAAAGAATTTTTAAAGAATATGAAAGAAACCGAAACTCTCGTTGGTGGCGGTAAAAAAGTCGTCTGTCTGCATTATCCCAAAAAGGAGAACGGCTGGTTCAAGATTCCCGTATTACTGCCGAACGAGGACGAGGTAGAGCAAATTTTCGAGGGTATGGACGGCGACGTATTTCTGTTCGGACACGAACACACGGGCTCGTTTCACGTTATCGGCGACAAATATTATATAAACTTCGGCACTTGCGGCAATTACGTCGAGACGGGACTTGCCAGGTGCGGCATTGTGGACGTAACTCCCGAAAAAGTGGCCTATAAGTTGATTAACGCCGAATATGACGATGAAATTCCCAAAAAAAAGGCGGAAGAAATATTGAAGATTTTAGGCGATAAATAAAATTTCTCTCTTCTTTGAGGGAAATTTTTTATTTTAATATTAAATACTTAATATTAAATTGACAATTTTTTTATGTTTTGCTATACTTATATGGATACTTTTAGAATGTACTGTCGGAGGACAACAGGTTTATGGAGAAAAAGATAGCCGAATTAAAGAAAAATATCGAGGACGAATTAAACGACATAAAGAGCGGCGTTGCTCTATATGAGTTAAAGACGAAGTATCTTTTGGGAAAGACGAGCGAAATACCCGCTCTTATGAAAGAACTCGGCAAAGCCGATAAGGACGAAAGGCCGAGACTCGGACAATTGATAAACGGACTTAAAGATTGGGCGAGCGAGGTAATATCCAAAAGAGAGGCCGAAATCGCCAAATTGGAGAGGGCGGAGAGATATAAGCGTGAAGCCATAGACATAACTATGCCGTCAAAAAAACATGAGGAAGGTTCCTTGCATCCGGTAACCGTCGTCAAGAATCAACTCGTGGAGATATTTTCGGGAATGGGCTTTAAAGTGCTTGAAACCCGTGAGATAGAGGACGACTTCCACAATTTCACCGCGCTTAATACCCCAAAAGAACACCCGGCAAGGGATAAGCAGGACACGTTCTATATAAACGACGAATTTATGCTGAGAACTCATACTTCTCCCGGACAGATCCACGCTATGACGAGTATTAAGCCTCCGTTCAAGGTCATTATACCGGGAAGGGTATACCGTGCCGACGACGACGCAACTCATTCGCCGATGTTCCACCAGATGGAGGGGCTTGCGATAGACAAAAACATATCTCTTTGCGATTTGCAGGGAATGCTCGACGTCTTGGTCAAGAAGATGTTTTCTGCGGACGTAAAAACTCGTTTCCGCCCGTCGTTCTTCCCGTTTACCGAGCCTTCGGTAGAAGTGGACGTAAGCTGTTTCGAATGTGGAGGAAAGGGCTGTAAACTCTGTAAGGGTACGGGCTGGATAGAGATATTGGGCGGCGGTATCGTGAACAGAAAAGTAATCGAAAATTGCGGTTTAAATCCGGACGAATATACGGGTTTTGCATTCGGGTTCGGGTTGGACAGAATAGCGATGCTCAAATTCGGTATAAACAACATTCACATTTTGTACGACGGCGACTTAAACGCCTTAAAACAATTCAAAGACTAAGGAGAACGGATATATGTTAGCACCTTACAGTTGGCTTAAAGATTTTGTCGATATAAGCGTTTCGCCGGAGGAACTCGAAAGAAAACTCATAGACTGCGGATTCGAAGTAGAGCAAGTTATACCATACGGAAACGTAATAAATAAAGTAGTTACTTGTAAAATAAAGGAAATAAAATCTCACCCGAATGCGGAGAGATTGCGTATATGCACGGTAGACGCCGGCAGATACGGAGTGTTGCAGATAATCACCAATGCGCAAAACGTCGGAGTAGGAGACATAGTGCCGCTTGCGGTAGACGGGGCGACGCTCGCCACAGGCGAAAAGATAAATAGCGGCAAGATAAGAGGCGAAGACTCTTTCGGAATGTTCTGCGGCGGCGAGGAACTCGGCATAGACGATAATTTTTACGACGGTGCGTCGGGGGACAGCGTGCTTATTTTCCACGATGATTTTCCGCTCGGCGAAGAAGTAAAAACTCTTTTGGCGCTCGAAGATTACGTATTCGATATAGCGGTTTTGGCGAACAGGCCCGATTGTCAGAGCGTATTCGGGATAGCGAGGGAGATAGCCTGCGTTCTGGACAAGCCGTTAAAGCAGCCTCGCACGGATTATAAGGCTACGGAAGTAGCGGACGACGTTACGGTGGAAGTCTTGGATAAAGAACTTTGCCCGAGGTATATAGCGCATCAGATAAAGAACGTAAAAATAGAGAAATCTCCGAAGTGGATGTCGAGAAGGCTTGCGCTTTGCGGACTCAATTCGATAAATAACATAGTCGATATAACGAATTACGTTTTACTCGAAATGGGCCAGCCCATGCATGCGTTCGACGTAAAGACTTTGGCAGACAAGAAAATTATTGTCAGAAGGGCGAATGACAAGGAAAAAATAACGACGTTAGACGAAAAAGAACTTACGCTTTCTCCCGAAAATCTCGTTATTTGCGACGGCGAAAAGCCGGTTGCGCTCGCCGGAATTATGGGCGGACTCAACAGTGAAATAGAAAACGATACGAATT
>CAJOMT010000025.1 GCA_905235815.1 uncultured Clostridia bacterium | reverse complement strand
TGAAGCAAAGTCGCCCTATTACTCCCGTTTTCCCATTATCATTTCTTCATTAGCAGAGCGTCTTCATTCCTTCATTAGCCCCGAAGGGGCGACTTAATTGAAAGAAACCTGATTTGTCTACCAAACAAATCAGGTTTCTTTCATGGAGGCGCCACCCGGATTTGAACCGGGGCATAAAGGTTTTGCAGACCTTGGCCTTACCACTTGGCTATAGCGCCTTATCCCTTAACTCGCCTTTATACTATATCAAAAATTTTTAATTTTTGCAAGCGTTTTTATTTACTTTATTAAAATTATATGCTCGCTTTTTAAGTTTTGTGTCGGTGGGAATTTTTTTATAAATTCCCACCGCACCTCTCTTATTCGTTTACAGCCGTATCGTCACTCTCAAACACTTCTTCATAACTCTTGATAGGACTTGAACTGTACTGCGGAGTTAAATTCTTGTACTCCTTTACGCCCGTTCCGGCAGGTATCAACTTACCTATGATAACGTTTTCCTTTAAGCCGATAAGCGGATCGATTTTATTGTGTATTGCTGCGTCCGTAAGAACTTTTGACGTCTCTTGGAACGACGCCGCCGAAAGGAACGACTCGGTTGCAAGCGCCGCTTTCGTGATTCCGAGTAATACCCTCTTTGCGTGCGCAGGCTCGCCGCCTCTCTCTAATACCTTGCTGTTCTCCTCGTCGAATATAAGCATATCTACACATTCGCCGGGTAAAAAGTCTGTGTCGCCGCTCGAAAGTACCCTTACTTTCCTCAGCATCTGATTGACTATTATCTCAACGTGCTTATCGTTAATGTCAACGCCTTGGCTACGGTATACCGATTGAACTTCTCTCAAAATGTAATCCTGAACAGCCTTGAAGCCTCTCGTCTTTAATATGGTCTGCGGATTTACCGAACCGCCGGTCAATACCGTTCCGGGCTCAACGAAATCACCGTTTTTAACTTTCAAGTCAGCCGAGAACGGTATCGGATAGTCTTTGTTTGTAACCGTTCCGTTTTCTTCGGACTTGACGTATACGTGACGGATACCGTCTTTCTCTTGTATCTCGACCGTACCGGTGTGCTCGCAGACAACCGCTTCGCCCTTCGGCTTTCTCGCCTCGAAAAGTTCCTCGACTCTCGGCAAACCTTGAGTTATATCGCCTGTCGACGCTATACCGCCCGTATGGAACGTACGCATCGTAAGCTGCGTGCCCGGCTCACCTATGGATTGTGCGGCAATGATACCTACCGCCTCGCCGATTTGTACCGGCAACGAGTTACTCATGTTCTTGCCGTAACACTTTGCACATACGCCGTATTTAGACTTACAAGTGAATACGCTTCTTATTACTACTTTTTCTATGCCCGCTTTGCAAATCTCTTTCGCTTTGTCTTCGGAAATTATTTCGTTTGCGGGAACGATTATCTCGCCCGTTGCGGGGTTTACTATATCTTTCGGCGAAAATCTTCCGTTTATTCTGTCCTCTAAACTTTCGATTATCTCGCCTTTCGGACCCTTTATTGCCTCGATCTCCATACCTTTGGCGTCGCCGCAATCTTCTTCTCTGATGATTACGTTGTGCGAAACGTCTACGAGCCTACGGGTCAGATAACCGGAGTCCGCCGTCTTTAATGCGGTATCCGCCAAACCTTTACGGCCGCCGTGCGAAGATATGAAGTATTCGAGAACCGACAAGCCCTCTCTGAAACACGAACGAACGGGTATTTCGATGATTTTACCGTTCGGGTTAGTCATCAAGCCTCTCATTCCTGCAAGCTGTTTTATCTGGTCGATAGAACCACGCGCGCCGGAGTCCGCCATCATCCATATAGGATTGAACTTTCTGAGCGTGAGTTGCAATACGTTGGAAACGTCCGCCGTCGCTTTCGTCCAGGTATCTACCACCGCTTTATAGCGTTCGTCCTCGGTTAAAATACCTCTCTTGAACTTCTTCTCGATGCCGATAACCTCTTTACCGGCGTTATCGATGATTTCTTTCTTGCCCTCCGGTACTTGCATATCGAATACCGAAGTCGTAATTGCCGCAATCGTAGAATATTTATAGCCGAGCGACTTGATATAGTCGAGCGTTTCCGCCGCACATACCGAACCCTTTGCCTTAAAGCAAGAGTCTACTATCTTCTTGAGTTGGCTCTTGCCGACTAAGAAGTTGATGACAAATTGAAGATAACTATCCGGATCTTCGGGATCTCTCTCGGTAAACTTCGAGCCTGTAATCTCCTGAGGAATACCTTCGTTAAAGATTATTCTTCCGACCGTGCTCTTGATTATGCCGCTGTGTTCGCTGCCGTCAGGCAACTTAACGGTTCTACGGACGTAGATTTCGTCCTGGCACCAAAGTTCCTTGGTCTGGTACGCCATCAATGCCTCGTCCGTGGACGAATAGACGTCCGGCTCGAAACGGGTAACTTTTAAGCCCGTATCTTCGCCCTCCCTCGTCAAGGTGCAACTCGTGATGACTTCGGCATTTTCCCTTACGCCTCTCGAATAAATTCCGTCTTTGCCCTCTTTTACGAGAACTACTTTTTCTTCTTTAACTATATCCGACGGGATAAATCTGATGTTCTTTTCGTCTACGAAAATAACTCTCTCTTTTCCGTCTACGGTTTCGGTTACGGGTACGTATTCGGTGAATTTCTCATCGTAATACTTGCCTTCTTCTCTCCTCGTTATGGTAAGGTAATAACAACCCAAAACCATATCTTGCGAGGGGGACATTACCGGCTTTCCGTCCGAAAGTTTTAAAATGTTATTGGACGCGAGCATCAAGAATCTCGCCTCCGCCTGCGCCTCTATCGAAAGGGGAACGTGAACTGCCATCTGGTCGCCGTCGAAGTCGGCGTTGAATGCGCCGCAGACAAGCGGATGAAGTTTTATCGCTCTGCCCTCTATGAGTACCGGCTCGAACGCTTGTATCGAAAGTCTGTGGAGCGTCGGCGCACGGTTCAAAAGTACCGGGTGGTCTTTGATGACGTCTTCCAAAATATCCCAAACGCAAGGCTTCATTCTCTCAATGGTACGCTTTGCGCTCTTTATGTTGTGGGAAATGTTGCGCTCGACGAGTTCTTTCATTACGAACGGCTTGAAAAGTTCGATCGCCATTTCCTTCGGCAGTCCGCATTGATAAAGTTTAAGTTCGGGACCAACGACTATAACCGAACGGCCGGAATAGTCGACACGCTTTCCGAGAAGATTCTGACGGAAACGGCCTTGCTTACCTCTGAGCATTGCGGACAAAGACTTCAAATCTCTGTTGCCTGCGCCCGAAACGGCTTTGCCTCTCCTTCCGTTATCGATGAGTGCGTCAACCGCCTCTTGCAACATTCTCTTTTCGTTTCTTATGATTATTTCGGGAGCGCCCAGACTCATCAACCTCTTTAAACGGTTGTTTCTGTTTATAACTCTCCTGTATAAATCGTTTAAATCGCTGGTGGCAAACCTTCCGCCGTCGAGTTGGAGCATAGGACGAAGATCGGGCGGTATTACCGGAATGACGTCTAATATCATCCATTCGGGCCTGTTGCCGCTCTTTCTGAACGCCTCTATTATGTCGAGCCTCTTTATCGCTTTTAAACTCTTTTGGCTGTCCGGATTTTCGAGTATGCACTTCTTTAATTCTGCGCTCTCTTTATCGAGATCGATAGCCATCAAGAGTTCTTTTATCGCCTCTGCGCCCATTCCGACTTTAAAGGATTTTTCGCCGAATTTTTCGCACGCCTCGTGATACTCTCTGTCGTTTATGACTTGCTTGTATTCGAGGTCGGTCGTGCCGGGATCAAGTACTACGTAACAAGCAAAATATATGACTTGTTCGAGTTGCTTGGGGCCCATATCGACGAGTAAACCTATTCTCGACGGAACGCCTTTGAAATACCAGATATGGGAAACGGGAGCGGCAAGTTCGATATGCCCCATTCTCTCCCTTCTCACCTTGGCACGGGTAACTTCAACTCCGCACTTTTCGCAGATGATGCCCTTGTATCTTATTCTTCTGTATTTACCGCAATGACATTCCCAGTCCTTGGTCGGTCCGAAAATTCTCTCGCAGTACAAACCGTCCCTTTCGGGTTTTTGGGTTCTGTAATTTATGGTCTCGGGACGGGTAACCTCGCCGTACGACCATTCCCTTATTTTTTCGGGAGACGCTACGCTTATCTGTATCGCATTGAAATTGTTAAGTTCAAACATATTCTCTCCTCCCCCTTATTCTTCATCGCCGTCGAAGTCGTCTAAATCTTCGAAGTCGTCAAACATTTCGCTCGAATTGAAATCTTCGTCCGTAGCAAATACGTCGTCGGAGAAATCGTCGAACAACGATTCTTCTTTATCGTCTTCTTCGTCTATCTTATCGAGTCCGAGATCGACGTCGTCCATAGGCTCTCTGTCTGCCCTCGTAGGCGTGTAATCGTCCGGGTCTTCGGTCAGATCTTTAAGGCTTATTTCTTCGTTATTCTCTGTCAATACCTTCATATCGAGGGCTAAACTCTGCAATTCTTTGAGCAATACCTTAAACGATTCGGGTATGCCCGGCTCGGAAAGGTTGCTGCCCTTTACGATAGAATCGAAAGTCTTTACTCTTCCCACTATATCGTCGGATTTGACTGTCAATATCTCTTGCAAAATGTGCGACGCACCGTAAGCTTCCAGCGCCCAGACTTCCATTTCGCCGAATCTCTGTCCGCCGAACTGCGCTTTACCGCCGAGCGGTTGCTGCGTTACGAGCGAGTACGGTCCTACCGAACGCGCGTGAATTTTATCGTCTACCAAGTGGTGGAGTTTTATCATATACATATATCCGACCGTTACACGGTTTTCAAACGGTTCGCCCGTTCTGCCGTCGTAAAGTTGGATCTTTCCGTCAACTTCTCCGTAAGGGTTGACGAAATGGTTTTCTTCGAGGAGTTCTCTTATATCGGCCTCGGTCGCACCGTCGAATACGGGGGTTGCAATCTTCCAGCCGAGTTGCTTACAAACGAGCGACAAGTGAACTTCCAGAACCTGACCTATATTCATACGCGAGGGAACGCCGAGCGGATTCAACACTATCTGGAGCGGTGTTCCGTCAGCCATAAACGGCATATCCGCTTCGGGAAGTATTCTCGAAATAACGCCCTTGTTTCCGTAACGTCCCGCCATCTTATCTCCGACGGAAATCTTTCTCTTTTGAGCAATATATACCCTTATGAGTTTATTTACGCCCGGAGAAAGTTCGTCTTTGTTCTCTCTCGTGAACGTCTTTACGTCTACGACTATTCCGCCCTCTCCGTGCGGAACTCTCAAAGACGTATCTCTTACTTCTCTCGCCTTTTCGCCGAAGATAGCCCTCAAAAGTCTTTCTTCGGGAGTGAGTTCGGTTTCGCCCTTCGGGGTTACTTTACCTACGAGTATATCTCCGCTCGTAACTTCCGCACCTATTCTTATTATGCCGTCCTCGTTGAGGTCTTTGAGTGCGTCGTCGCCGATATTGGGTATATCTCTCGTTATCTCTTCTTCGCCGAGTTTGGTTTCACGACATTCTATTTCGTGTTCTTCTATGTGAATTGACGTAAACACGTCGTTTTGAACGAGTTTTTCGGAAAGGAGTATAGCGTCCTCGTAGTTATAACCTTCCCACGTCATAAATCCTATAAGTATGTTTCTGCCGAGCGCAAGTTCGCCGTCGCACGTAGCGGGGCCGTCAGCCAATATAGTATCTTTATAAACTTTGTCGCCCGCCTTAACTATCGGCTTTTGGTTCAAGCACGTGCCTTGGTTCGAACGCTCGAAAGTCTTTAATTTATATACTCTGTCCGTACCGGTCGTAGTTCCGTCGGATTCGGTTACTACGATTTGGTCTGCGGACGCAGATTTAACTACGCCGTCGTTTTCGGCAAGTACCATAACGCCCGAATCGTGAGCGATAGTCGCCTCTATTCCCGTTCCGACGATAGGAGATTCCGGCTTTAAAAGCGGAACTGCCTGACGTTGCATGTTCGAGCCCATCAGCGCACGGTTCGTATCGCAGTTTTCGAGGAACGGTATGAGTGCGGTCGCAACCGAAACGAGTTGGTTGGGCGCAACGTCCATATAGTCTATCATCGACTTCGGAAGTTCGGTTATCTCGTCCCTTCTACGGCAAGAAACACGGTCGTTTATAAAGCAATCGTTTTCATCGAGAGGCTCGTTCGCTTGCGCAACGATATGTTTATCCTCCTCGTCTGCCGTCAGATAATCGACTATATCCGTAACGTGTCCGTTCTCGACGCGCCTGTAAGCGGATTCTATAAATCCGTATTCGTTCACCTTCGCATAAGCGGAAAGTGAGGTTATAAGACCGATATTCGCACCTTCCGGCGTTTCTATCGGGCACATTCTTCCGTAATGGGTATAGTGAACGTCTCTGACTTCGAAGGTCGCCCTGTCTCTGTTCAAACCGCCCGGGCCCAATGCGGAAAGTTTTCTCTTATGCGTAAGTTCGGCTATCGGGTTGGTCTGGTCCATAAATTGAGAAAGTTGCGAAGAACCGAAGAACTCTTTTATGGCGCTCGATACCGGCCTTACGTTGATAAGTCCTTGCGGAGAAACGTCTTTCGGATCCTGAGTGGACATTCTCTCCTTTATTACCCTTTCGAGCCTCGCTATACCTATTCTGAATTGGTTTTGCAACAGTTCGCCGACAGAACGAACACGACGGTTGCCGAGGTGGTCGATATTGTCGCACGAGCCTATTCCGTAATTCAAGTCTATATTCAAAGATACGGTAGCGACTACGTCGTCGACCGTTATGTGCTTATGGTTAAGTTTATCTATAAGCGGTTTAACGTTCTTCTTTTGTTCGGGAGAAAGTTTTTGCGGTATATCTCCGCTCTTTAATATATCGAAGAAAGCCTTGCACGCAAATACGAAGCGGCGGCGGGTTTCCTTTCTCTTTTCGGCGTTCTTGATGTCCTCGGGCTTTAAGTTATCTCCGACGACTTCCGCCGTATAAAAGAGTGCGTTTATCTCGTCGATATGCGCCTCGGCAACTTCCTCTACGCTGCTTTTTTCGACTTCTGCCGCCAATTTTTCTGCGAACTTATAGTTCGGATAATGTATGGTTCCGATAAGTCCGAACGGACGTGGCGAAACTCCTGTTACCGCCTCGAAATCGACGGTATTATTCGCTATTATCTTGTGCTTTTCGCCGCTTTCGGTCAAAACGTAAATTTCGTTTATACCGCTGTTTTGAATCGCTTTCGCTTGCGATTCGGAAATGACTTGACCTTTCGTAGCCAAAATCTCTCCGTCCTCGCTGATGATGTCATCGTAAGCGGTGCAGCCTACGATCCTCACGCCGAGGTTCAAACGCTTGTTGAATTTATAGCGACCAACCCTTGCGCAGTCGTAACGCCTCGGGTCGAAGAATATATTTTTAACGTGTAAATTTACCGCTTCTTCCGTCGGAATTTCGCCCGGACGAAGTCTTCTGTACAACTCGAAAAGTCCGTCGCTTTCAGATTTGGCAACGTCCTTTTCGGCGGTAGCCTTTATCATCGGATCGCCGTCGAATAATTCGAGCAATTGCTCGTCCGATCCAAAGCCGAGCGCCCTTAACAGCACCGTCGCCGTAAGTTTACGGGTTCTGTCGACTTTTACCCAAAGTAAGCCGTCTGCGTCTTGCTCGAATTCGAGCCATGCGCCTCTGTTCGGTATGACGGTGGTATTAAACATCTTCCTTCCGCTTTTAGCGTAAGCAAAATCGTTATATACGCCCGGAGAACGTACAAGTTGCGATACTATTACCCTCTCCGCACCGTTTATAATGAAAGAACCGTTTGCGGTCATCTTCGGGAGTTCGCCCATAAACACTTCTTGGTCTATGATCTCGCCCGTCACTTTATTGACTAACCTTACCTTTACTTTTAAGGGTACGGCAAACGTAGCGTCTCTGTCACGACATTCTTTTTCGTCGTATTTGGGTTTATCCGAAAGTTTATGGTCGAGGAAATATACCTCGAAACGATCCGAATAATCCGTTATAGGAGAAAAATCTTCAAATACCTCGCTGATACCCTCCTCGATAAATGCGTCGTAAGAATCTCTCTGAATCTCAATGAGATAGGGCATCGGTTGAACGGATTTCGTCTTGGAAAAAGTACGCCTTTCCACGTTTCCGAATTTTCTTATCGGTAAATTGCGTGTCATTATTCGCTCCTTTAAAAAAAATTGTAAAAATGCCTTGCTTTAATTCGTAAATAGTTGTATAATAACTATCGTAAATTCGCTTTAACCCTTACAAAAAGGGTAAAAGAGGACATTATTACGGTATTATAGCATTATATGATTATATCTAATTTTTTTCAAGTTGTCAAGGGTTTTAACGGACTTTTTTAAAATTTTCGGCAAAACGTAGGAGATTATTTTGAGAATCGACAAATTTTTGAAAATTTCGCGTATATTAAAGCGGCGTGCCGTCGCCAACGAGGCTTGTCAGGCGGGGAAAATCTCGGTAAACGGGAAAGTGGTAAAACCGTCTTACAACGTCAAGGTCGGCGACGTGGTAACAATCGCTTTCGGCGAGGGAGAATTGACTTTCAGAATAGACGCCATAAAAGAAACGGTAAAAAAGGAAGAAGTTTCTTCTCTCTATACTATAACAGGTAAGCAATGGTAAGCGCTATCATAACTTGTGCGGGAACGGGCGAACGTGCCGGATTCGGGTTTAATAAACTGCTGAAAGATATCGGCGGCATAACGCCGATAGAAAAATGTCTTTCGACGTTTAAAAACACTTCCCTTATAAATCAATATATAATAGTATGCAGAGATGAGGACGAAGAAACTTTTAAAAAACTCGCCCTCTCTCTCGGTTTATCCCCGACTTTCGTAAGGGGCGGAAGCACCCGAGCCCTTTCGGTAATGGCAGGGCTTAACGAAACTGACGGCGATATAGTCGTTATCCACGACGGCGCCAGACCTTTTGTAACCGAAAAAATGATAGCCGAGTCGATAGCGGCGGCTAAAAAATACGGCTCCGGTATTGTCGCCGTTCCGTCAACCGACACCGTCTGCGACTGCGAAGAAAAAGACGGCGAGATCTTCGCCGTATCTTCGTCGAGAAAAAACAAATATCTCGTTCAGACGCCGCAGACCTTTAAGACCGAACTCATCAAAAAGGCGTATGCGGCAGCCGAAAACGCAGAAGAATTTACGGACGAAAGCGGCGTTTACGAAAAATATATCGGCGCTTGCAAAATAGTCGTCGGCTCGCCCGAAAACAAAAAATTGACTTACAGAGAAGATTTTTCGGTCGGCAAAAATTTGAGTTGCGGCACGGGTTTCGACTTGCACCGCTTGACGGAAGGCAGAAAACTCATACTCGGCGGAATAGAAATACCCCATACGAAAGGGCTTTTAGGCCACAGCGACGCAGACGTTTTGTTACACGCCGTTATGGACGCAATGCTCTCCTCCGCCTCGCTCGGCGATATAGGCAAATTCTTCCCCGATACCGATCCTGCATTTAAAGATATTTCAAGCGTAATACTGCTCGAAAAAGTTAAGGAAATCTTAAAAAAGTACGGCTATAAGCTCGTAAACGTTACTGCCGTAATTATGGCGGAGAAACCGAAACTCTCGCCGTTCGTCGGCAAAATAAGAAAAAATATGTCCGACATATTAGAACTCGACGAGTCCAAAATAGGCATAACCTGCACCACTTTGGAGGGGATAGGAACGGTCGGGAGAGAGGAAGGCATAGCGGTACAAGCTTACGTTTTGACGGAGAAAACAGATGGCTAAAAACAAAATAACTACAAAATACGTCTGCGTCGAGTGCGGAGCGATAAGTCCAGGCTGGCTCGGAAGGTGTAATTCTTGCGGAAAGTACGGAACTATCGTCGAGGAAATCGTGGACGACTCCCCTGCCCCTAAATATACGGCGGCAAGTTCTGCCGCACCGATAAAATTATCGGAAATATCCGAGGAAAAACTCGCCAGAATAGATTCGGGGATAGACGAATTCAACACGGTTTTGGGCGGAGGCATAGTTCCCTCGTCGCTCGTACTCATCGGCGGCGATCCGGGAATAGGAAAATCTACGCTTATGACTCAAATCGCCTGTAATCTCGCCGAAAAATACAAGGTTTTATACGCCTCGGCGGAGGAGAGTGCGGCGCAAGTGAAACTGCGTTGCAACAGGCTCGGAGTAAGCGGCAGCGAATTGCTTTTATTGAACGAAACCGACCTCGAAAATATTTTGGCTGCGGCGGAAAACGCAGACTTTTTAATAGTCGACTCAATCCAAGCCGTATACCTTTCGGAGATGAATTCATCGGCAGGAAGCGTAGGGCAAGTGAAAGAATGTGCGTCAAGGCTGATGCGCTTTGCCAAATCGAAAAGAAAAACGGTATTTATCATCGGGCACGTCACGAAAGAGGGCGCTATTGCCGGCCCGAAAGTTTTAGAGCATATAATGGATTCGGTACTCTATTTCGAGGGGCAACCGCAAGACAACTGTAAACTTTTGAGGGCGGTCAAAAACAGGTTCGGCTCGGCTCAGGAAGTAGGCGTTTTCGAAATGAGAAGCGACGGAATGCACGGCGTTAAAGACTACGACGGAATATTCGTTTCCGAGGACAGAGGCACCGAGTCCGGCAACATAGTTACCCCGTCGGTATCCGGCAACAGAGCGATAGCCGTTGAGGTACAGACTTTGCTATCCAAAACGGTGTTCGGAATGCCGAGGCGAATGGCTATCGGGATAGACTACAACCGCTTGGCTTTACTCCTCGCCGTACTCGAAAAGCGAGCCTATATGCCGTTTTACTCGTATGACGTATACGTTACGGCAATGGGCGGAATCAAACTCGGCGAGCCTGCGGCAGACCTTGCGGTGGCGCTTGCGCTTGCAAGTTCGTTTAACGGAAAACCCGTAAAACGGGACGTATTTGCGTTCGGCGAAATAGGTCTTACGGGCGAAATAAGAGGTGTGAACTTTGCGGAAAAGAGGGTGTCGGAATGTATAAGGCGAGGGTTTAAAACTGCGCTCGTTCCGGCGAGAAACGCCGCCGCTTTGAAAAATTTTGAAAATCAGATAGAAATAATTCCCGTAAAGCATATATATCAAGCGATAAAAATTTTATTCGGAGAAAACAAAGATGAATAACGAACTTTTAAAAGACGAAAGACTTTCTTTAACGAAAGGCGCAAAGGGCTTCGGCGCAATGCTATTCTTGCTATGGCTAATGTGTATGGACCAATTCGTCGTAAACATACCGTTTGAAAACGTGGTATTTCCGCTTTTGATAATTGCGGCGGCGAGCCTGTCTTTTTCTAAAAACATAGTGTTAATCGCCCTATACGCCGTTATTTTTGAATTGAGTTGCGTATTCTGGTTCCCTATGGAACTCATAAACGCAAAGTGGTGGTTGTTATCCGCATTCATCGGATATTTTATGCCCTATTTAGTCTATAAAGCGTTTAACCGCAATCATAAAGACGTAAGCGTATTCGTCTATTCGCTTTTTGCGTCTGTCGGCTACATATTATATTGTTGGGTATCGGTTATAGCGACGGTGCTTATATGGAAACTTCCGCTCGGCAGTTATTTTCTTTCGGATCTGTCGTTTGAACTGAAAGGCGCAGTCGTTACGTTTATCTGCGCTCTGCCGATAGCGGTAATATATAAACTTATAACCGGCGAATTGCGCTTTAAATTTAAGCGTAAAGCCAAAGAGTTATAATCGGCAAGCGTCCCGAAAAGTATTTCGGGACGCTTTTAATATACTATTTTATTTACAAGTAAGCCTATAAGTTCGCTATTCGTCGGTTTTACGTTTTTATTATAAACGTTTTTGCCGAAAATAAGATTAAAATTTTCTATCTTTCCCCTATTCCACGCCGACGAAATGGCGTGCCGAATTGCGCGTTCGACTTTATCGGGCGTTGTAAGACAACTCTCGGCGATTTTAGGGTATAACTCTTTCATCGAGGTCTTTATTTTCAGTGATTTTTCGACTTCTAACTTCACCGCTTCTCTCAAATAGAGAGTTCCGTACAAATTCGGCGCCAAGCCTATCGCATTGAAAATTTCAGTCAGTTTTTTATCTGTTGAATCTCTTTCGCTCATATATATATTATATCATTATATAACATATCAAACAAATGCCGACAGCCCAATTAAGTCGGCGTAATTTTTGCTTTTTTGTCGATTTATGACGAGCCGTAATTTTACCGACTTTTTTTCACCAATAGCACGCAGCGTTAATCTTTCACCCCTTCACATTCGGCTAAATTTATGAATGGCTTTTTCTTTCGTTTAGCATATTCGAGCATTTTTGCTGCTCCTCCCCAAGAAAATCTTACAAAAGCAATTAAGTAATCCGAATTATCAACCATCCATTCATTTCTTCTGATTATTGCAAATTTTTTAGGAACGTATTCCAACGGCGGATAT
>CAJOMT010000024.1 GCA_905235815.1 uncultured Clostridia bacterium | reverse complement strand
AAAGTTTAAAGATTAAATAGCGCAATGAATCAAGAGATAAGAAAGAGAATTTATGATATAAAAAGCGGAATAGTGCCGGAGGGATATAAACAAACGCCTTTCGGGATTTTTCCGTGCGATTGGTGTAACCCTAAAAAATTTGGTGATATAGCGTATTTGTCAAATTCAAAATTTAATCGAAAGCAAACAGAAGATAATCCTATTTGCGTTGAATTGGATCATATTGAATCAAAAACAGGTAGACGACTTGGAAATAGTTTTGGACAAGAACAAGATAGTGTGAAAACTATTTTTAAGAAAGGGGATATTCTTTTCGGTAAGTTGCGTCCTTATTTGTGTAAATATTATCTTGCAAAAGAAGATGGGGTTTGCTCTACTGAAATATGGGTTATAAAAAATAAGAATGATATAAATAATTTGTTTTTATATCAATTTGTATCATCCGAAAAATTTGCAAAAGATGTAGGAGCATCATCTTTTGGATCAAAAATGCCTCGCGGCGAGTGGCGAACTGTTGAAAATACCTATTATGTTATTCCAAAAAATAAAAATGAGCAGGGGAAGATTGCGGAGATTTTGATGAAATGGGACGAGGCGGTTGAATTGCAAGAGCAGTATATAGAAAAACTTGAAATCCGCAAAAAAGCGTATATAGATAAGTTTTTTATTGATAGAGAAGTTAATTGCTGTTTTAAGGAATTATACGTTGAAGCAGGGGAAGGCGGAACCCCAGACACAAAGATAGAAGAATATTATTTACATGGAGATATTCCTTTTGTAAAAATAGAGCACCTTTCTAAAAAATATATTGAAGAAATCGATTCGTTTATTACGAAGAAAGGTTTAAATAAATCTGGGGCGTGGTTGGTGCCAAAGGATAGTTTATTATTTTCAAACGGAGCAACGATAGGTGAATGTTCTATAAACCGAATACCAGTAACAACAAAGCAAGGGATTTTGGGTATTGTGCCGTCTAATAAAATTGAATTAGAGTACTTTTACTATTTAATTATGTCAGATTATTTTCTTAATAAGGTGAGGAAAATTACTACAAAAGGAACTATGTATACGGCTTATCTAAAAGACATAGATAAACTCAAATTGTTTATTCATAAAAAGGAAAAACAAACTATTATAGCAAATTTCTTTGGTGAAGCCGACGAGGAAATTTCTTTACAGAAAGAAAAACTTAAGAAAATTAAAGAGCAACGCAAAGCGTTACAACAATATTTGCTTACAGGCATAGTGAGGGTAAAAACATGAATGAACAACAAATAAAACTGTTTTGCAAACTTGCTATTGAAAATAGCAATCGGCCCTTTACAGAAGAGGAGAAAGAAATTCTAAAAAAAGCCGTTGATAACGCTCAAAGTTGGAATGAGTTGTTGACGATTGCACTTTCAACATTGAGTAGAAATTAACTCAAGGCAAATTTTACAACAAAATTTTTTAACAGCCATCGTGAGGGGATAATAGATGGACGAAAGTTACATAGATGAGCATTATAAATTCTTGATCGAGAATGAAGAGCGAATAAGAACGGACGAGGGAATGGTTCGAAAAATTTTAGCGAGCCATCTTTCGCATGTGCCTCAAAAGTTATATAAATATAGAACTTGCAATAGGCAAAATTTTAAGGCGCTGAAAGACGGACAAATTTATATGCCCAGCGCCAACGATTTTAAAGATCCGTTTGATTATACTTTAAATTTTGATTTAAGCAAACAAACGTATGAAATTGCAAAATTTTTCAAAGACAATTTGGCCCAGATAGTTTTTGTGGGGATGCAGGACATATTAAAACAAAAGCGCATCATAGCGCCCAAGTTTACGCTTAAAGACGTTCAATTTATTATAGATAATTATTTTTCGAAAGACGGGACGTGCTTGGAAGAAAAGTTTGAACGGGAAATTCTCTCTAATGGAAATTATGCGGATAGAGTCCTATATAAAAAATCAAAAGAGTTTATTTCCGACTTTAAGAAAGATAACGAGGCTAAAATTTATGAAATTGCCGAAGATATGGCTCAAAAGATAAATGAAGTAAGCCGCCGGCCGAGGACGCAAAGTCTTGTTTATTGTATGACCGAAGATAATGCAAGCGGGCCCATGTGGGAAAACTACGCAGACGGATATAGCGGTTTTTGTGTTGAGTATGATTTATCAACTTGGCAAGAAAAACCATTTGATGAAATAAAAAATCTTATCTATTTATTGCCGATAATATATTTAGACGAAAAACCGATTTTTAATATGGAGCCGTTTTTTGAATCAGCAGTCAAGGAATCGGTTTTTGGTGAAAAGTTGGATAAAAATATTTCTCTGCAAATAGACTTAAACAAACAATTATTACGAAAACAGAAAGATTATGATTATGAGAGAGAATGGCGTTTCGCTATTAAAAACGAGGGAAACAATTTACAACCATTTTCTTTTGTGAGTGCTATATATATGGGGAAAGATATATCCGAGACAAATAAAAAACATTTGAAGGTAACAGCGAAAAAACTAAAAATCCCGCTTCATCAGCAAAAGCTGAATTATTTTGGAAGCAAATTAAGATTTGAAGAGATTGATATTTAAGGAGTCTGCAATGAAAAAAAACGAAATAACAATCAGAAGCAGCGCTGCGGAATATTTAACTTACGTTTCCGCCGTGGGCGACGATAAAAACAGTATCGAAGTTCGCTATGAAGACGAAAATATTTGGCTTACGCAAAAAATGCTCGCGGAACTTTATGGCGTTAGCGTTCCTACCATAAACGAACACATAAAAAACATTTTTGACGATAACGAGTTAGGCGAAAATTCAGTTATTAGGAATTTCCGAATAACTGCTAATGACGGGAAAGAATATAATACAAAGCACTATAATCTGCAAATGATTATAGCCGTGGGCTTTAAGGTCAATAACGAAAGAGCCGTTCAATTTCGCAAGTGGGCGAATTCTATCGTCAAAGACTACACTATCCAAGGTTGGGTAATGGACGAAGAACGCTTGAAAAACGGCGGAACGGTCCTTACCAAAGATTATTTTGAAAAGCAACTTGAAAAAATCCGTGAAATTCGCTTATCGGAAAGAAGGTTTTATCAGAAAATTACGGACATCTACGCAACTTCAATAGATTACGATCCCACTGCAAAATCAACGCAAAGATTTTTTGCGGCAGTTCAAAACAAATTGCACTACTCTGTTCACGGTCAAACGGCGGCTGAACTGATTTACAACAGAGCCGATGCAGAAAAAGAGCATATGGGCTTAACCACGTGGGAGGGGTCGCCAAACTCCAAAATTCATAAATACGACGTGTCGGTCGCAAAAAATTATTTAACCGAAACCGAACTTGCTCAACTCAGCCGTTTAGTTTCGGCATATCTCGATTTAGCTGAAATGCAAGCAATGCGGCATATTCCTATGACAATGGAAGATTGGGAGGAACGCCTGAACGGGTTCTTGCGTCTATGGGATAGAGAAGTTCTGCAAGATAACGGCAGGATTTCAGCCGAACTTGCAAAAGCGCACGCTGAAAGCGAATTTGACAAATACCGTATTATTCAAGATAAATTATACCAAAGTGATTTCGATAGATTTATGCAATTGGAAGAAAACGCCGATTTAATCAATAAAAAGGATGATGAATAATGGACCATACGATTTTTAATGAAAGACCTGAATCGCAGGATAGAATGATAAAAATGCTCATCGGCATGGGCTACGAATACGTAAGTCGCAGCGATGCCGAAAGTAAGAGGGGCATTTTATCGAACGTTGTGTTTGAAGATGAACTTACCGAGTTTTTAAATAAACAGCATTATACTTTTCGTGGTAAAGAATATAATTTTTCTGCGGAGTCTGTAACACGCGCTATAAGGGAACTCGACGCTTCCCTGCTTCAAGGACTTTTAATGGCAAGTAAAGACGTTTATAATCATTTGACAAGCGGCATAAGCGTAGAAGAAAAATTATACATAGACAATAATAATCTTGGTATACAGTCCTTTGATTTGCAATACATTGATTTTGAGCATCCGGAAAACAACAAGTGGCAAGTGACGGAAGAATTCAGCGTTGAGCGGACGGACGGCGTAAGTTACGCCCGCCCCGACATCGTTTTATTATGTAACGGTATTCCACTTGTCGTAATTGAAAACAAAAAATCCAGCGTTGACGTAAAAGAAGGGGTAAATCAGAACGTAAGGAATATGAAACCGGATTACATTCCGCAACTATTTAAATACGTTCAACTCGTATTAGCTGTTAATCCAAATAAAGTTTTATACGGAACGTCGGGGACTAGCGCCGATTATTTTGTTGAGTGGCGTGAACAGGAAATAGAATGGCAGGAAAGTATTTGCAGAAAGTGTTTACCCGATAAACAAATTATAGAGCAGGATAGAATCACTGCATCACTTCTGGATCAAAAGCGGTTACTTGAAATTATCGAGTCGTTCATTTTATACGACAATAACATCAAGAAAGTGGCACGCCATCAGCAATATTTTGCCGTAAAACACGCAATGTCGCGAATAAAGGGAGAAGACGGAAAGGATACGCGTGGCGGCGTAATCTGGCATACTCAAGGTAGCGGCAAAAGCATTACAATGGTTTTACTCGTGAAGAAAATAATTTCCGATAAAAGTATTATTACTCCGAGATTTTTAATTGTTACGGACAGAATAAACCTTGACAAACAGATAAGAGATAACTTCGCCAATGCGGCCATGGAGCCTTCTCGCGCAAAAACAGGGAAAGGATTACGGGCACTTATTGAAGATGAAGGCAAAATTGTTATTACCACTTTAATAAATAAATTTGAAACCGTAGTTAAGTCGGGCGTAACCGCAAAGCACAGCGAAAATATTTTTGTGTTTGTCGACGAGGCGCATCGCAGTAACTACAGCGCAATGTACAATTATATGCGTGACGTTTTGCCTTATTCAACATTTATCGCCTTTACGGGTACACCGCTGCTTGGGAACATGAGTAAAAACCCGAAAGAGCGTGCGGCAAAGAAAAAGGATACCTATGCCAAATTCGGTCCTTCAATAGATACGTACACAATGAAAAAATCCATTGAAGACGGAATTACTGTTCCCTTAGTATATGAAGGTAGAAAAGTAGAGCAGCACGAGCCCGCAAAAACGATAGACAATTATTTTGAAAATATAACAAAAGATTTACCGAATAACTTGAAAGATGACCTTAAACAAAAATGGAGTAGATTCAAACCTCTTGCCGAAACCGACGGAAGATTGAATTTGATTGCATTTGACTTGGCGGATCACTTTGTAAACTATTGTTTGCCTAAAAAGTTAAAGGCTATTTTAGTCTGTTCTTCCCGCGCATCGGCGATTGATATGTATTATATTTTAAAGCGCATTGATGGCATTCATCCGACAGTTGTGATCAGTTTCGGAAATAAGCCGGAAGGTGATGACGACAATACAACTACCGAGGCAATCAGAAAAATAAACAGATATTATTCCGAACAAGTAAAGCCGTTATTTGGCGATAACGTCGATCTGTATGACGATACAATGACTAATAGGTTTAAGAGCGAAGACGGTGATATAAACCTGTTGATTGTTAAAGATAAATTACTTACCGGATTTGATGCACCTATTGCGGGGGTACTATACATTGATAAACCCATTCAGCAACACAGTTTACTGCAAGCAATTGCAAGGGTGAACCGTGTGTATAAGGGGAAGGATTTCGGCCTGATAGTGGACTATTTCGGAGTGTTTACGAAACTGAATGAAGCGATTGATATGTATGACGATGCGGAATCCGGATTTGCCAACTTTGATGCGGAAGATATTGAAGACGCTATTTTCGGACCTGTAGATGAAAAAAATAAATTATATAAAGCATACACGGAATTATGGGCGCTGTTTAAAGGTATTGATCGTAATGCTGAATCTAACGAATGGCAGATATCTTTAAAAGAAGATGTAAAAAGACACGAATTCTACGATAAATTGTCCACATTTGCAAAGCTGTTAAATTTGGCTCTTACGAACCGTGCCATTTATAAAGAAGTCGGTTTCAAACAATTAGAATCATATCGTGCAGATTATCTTTTCTTTAAGAAATTAAAGGATGCGGTTTCTTTACGCTATAACGACAGTATTGATTTTTCAAAATATGAAGACGGTATAAGAAATTTATTAAACACCTTTGTAACCGCAACTGAAGTGCGTACCGTTGTCAATCCGCTTTTATTGACCGATGAAGAATGGAGAAATAGAGTGTATTCGACATTGGAGAGCAATGACGCTCGTGCTGATGCTATCAGGACAAAAGTCGTTAGCGAATTAAAACAAAAAAGATACACAGATCCCCTTTTATTTAGGGAGTTTTCGGATAGGATAAAGAAAACGCTTGATGAATATACTCAAAGTCGAGATGCGGATAGTTACCTTAAAACTATGGAACGCATAGCCGATGACCTGCACGCAGGAAGGCAAAGCGGAGATTATCCCGCAAAAATCGAAAATGATAGTGAGGCAAAAGCATTTTACGGCGCAGTATATGGAATATTGAAAGACAAAATTGATATTAGTCTTGATGATGAGAACAAGATAGGCGATTTTTCCATTCAAATTAAAACGACGATTAAATCTTTAACAAAAAGAGATTGGAAAAATAACGTTATCGTTCACAAAAATATCCATCGAGAATTAGACGATATTTTATTTGATATGTTTGATTCGCTTGATATTGATTGTAACGATTCTGAAAACATTACCATGCTGGATTCCATAATTGAAGAAATTATGCGTGTTGCTATTGCGAGATATTGATATGGAAGTGATTTTGGTAAAGGGCCCAAGCGGACAAGTAGATGTCTTCGTCGTTAGGAAAAAAATAAAAAACGTACACTTAAAAGTCTATCGTGATTTATCTGTCGCGATTTCTGTTCCTAATGATACTCCATTTGTTTGGATAGAAGAATATGTTAATGCGCATTCGGTATGGATATTTAATCAATTGGATAAATATAAAAGAGGCAGCGGCTACAACAACCTTTCCTATCTTAAAAGTGGCTCTTCAACACAAATGCTCGGAAAAGATTTAAGGGTTTATATCTTAAAAGATAGTATGGATTTCATTGAAAAGACCGAAAAAGGTGTAATAATGCATTTAGAAGATCCTGCAGATCGAAAACACGAAAATGAAATATTTGAAAGATGGTGGCGACAATATGCGCTAAATATATTCAGTGATATAGTTGATGGTTTTATGCCTATATTTGAACGACACGAAGTACAAAAGCCTTCTTTTACAATCAGAAAAATGAAAACGTTATGGGGCAGCTGTTCAAAAAAACTAGGTAAAATAACGCTTAATGAATATCTTTTAAAGGCTGACATTCGCTGTATAGAATATGTCGTACTACATGAAATGACGCATTTACTTTATAATGGGCACAATAAAGATTTTTATAATTTTATGACAATCTATATGCCGGATTGGAAAGAAAGAAAAAGGCAACTTGATATGGAAGTGGCTCAAGGATTATAAGTGAGTTTTCTGAAACAATTATATAAATACAGGAAACTGCAAGAGTGGACACTATTGTAGTCTAATGATGTATCTTGCTGCGCTTTGTGAAGATAAGGCTGTAATATTGCGTATTTTTCAATCGTCTTGGCAGTTTAATGAGCAAAACTCCTTTGAATATTATGAAAAACTTGCCGAAATTTATAAATAAGGAAAAGCAAGGTTTTAATGATTGGTTCAGATAATATAGGCACATCATACCCAAACAAAAATAAAAAAATTTTTAAAATATTATTGAAATTAGCTTGACATGATAACTTTTATCTTATATAATAGCTAAACAAAGTTTGCGCCGAGAGGCGTAGATCGAATACTCATATTCGGTCAATAACATAAAAACGGTACCCGAGCAGGACACTTGGCTGCGACGATGGGTTCAAAGAGTATTGATTTAAATCGAGCGATGATGCGGACGGGATTTTGAGTTCGTGAGCGGATAGAAGTTAATGCCACTGTTTACAAAAACAACTGAAAAGTTATTTAGGAGAAGCTATATCTATCTCCGTATCCCATGACGGAACTATTGGTTTTTGTCGATAAGGGATTTGTAAGCATACCGTTTTTAGGACAATTTTTAGATTAATCAGTCCATAGAAGGTTTGCTTCTATGGATTTTTATCCTTTAAACAACAATAGGAGATAACTATCGTGAGTAAATATTGGAGAAAAATTTTAGACAAAGTTACTTTTTACGACATTTACTAAGTGCATTGACAGAATACAGATATAGCAAAACAAACGGAGTATAATTGCAAGCAAAATGAATTAAAAAAACAAATTTCGTAGGCAGGATAAGAAAAGTGAGTTAAAATCACTTTTGCGACTTTTCGAACGGGATACCCGTCTCGCCAATGAGTACTATTCACGGACTTGCCGTAAAATAAAACGATAAGGAGAGATTTGTTTATGACGAAGATATGTCATGCGGCGGCAATGAGAGCTGCTTTGCAAAACAATAAAAATAAGGAGATTTGGAACAGGCAGAAATTAAAAGTTTATTAGAGAAAATAAAAGAACTAAACGATGATGATACGTCTTTGAAAGTACTGCAACTTGCAGCCGAATCAATGGCGTTCGAGCAATTAAAAACCTTGCGCGGCAATGACGAACCGAGCAAGGATATAAAGGCTGAAATATCCTCTGAGGAGGATAATATGTTAATCAATATAAGCGGTATTTCCGTAAACGCAAAGCCGAGAGCGGACGGCAGATACCAAGGTTATCTCACAGCAGATGACGGCAAAAGAAAATATTTTTACGGAGGTAGTTCAAGAGAAGTAGAGGAAAAAATAAAGTTTTACAGAAAACAAAACGCCGTATCCGGCATAAGGCGTAAAAAACAGAACAGCCCGACTTTTAACGAATTTGCGGACGAGTGGTATAAAACTTATAAAGAACCAAACTTGAAGATAAAAAGTCTTACCACTATCAAATCCGTTTTAAGCCGCGCAAGACAAAATTTCGGTGACAAGAAAATGAGCAATATATCGACCGACGACGTTCAGAAAATGCTTATTTCAATGCCGCAAGGCAGAACGAGAGACCTTTGCAAGCAGTATGTAAATCAGATTTTTGAAAAAGCAAAAGCAAAGCGTGTAATAAGGGAAAACCCATGCGACGGTGTCGAAATAAAGAAACACGTCAAACAACACAAGCCTGCGTTGACGAGAGCCGAGCAAACGGAATTTCTGGCGCATCTCGATAAAGTTGAAAGCAGATATGCCCTGCTGTTCAGATTCTTGTTATCAACGGGATTACGGATAGGCGAAGCGCTCGCTCTTACAAAGAAAGATATAGACTTTGAAAAGTGCACCGTTAACGTCTGCAAAGACGTCGTGTTCGACAAAAACAAGCGCATAGTGCAAACGCCTAAGTCAGCCACTTCTTACAGGACAGTTCCTGTGCCGCAGGCGATATGCGAAGAGTTAAAAGATATTAAAACCGACGATATATTTCCGTTCAGTTACAATGCGGTAAATAAAGCAATTCAGCGTTTGCGGGCAAATTTAGGCTTTAACGTAACGATACATACGTTGCGTCATACTTATGTTACGAGACTCGAAGAAGCGAACGTTTCGCCGAAAGTCAAGCAGGCTTTAATGGGACATTCTTCGCTTGAAATGACGCAAAACGTATATACTGACACCCAAACGGAATATCTCGAAAGTATGTCTGATAGCATAAGAAAAGTGTTCAATGCCGTTTAAAACCTTTTAAAAGAGCGTTTTAAGAGCCACAGGCTGACTGACGTTCTGACACCGATTTGACACCGAAAACGACAAAATCAGTGGGTCGGCGACCTCGAAATTAAGTAAAAAGAAAGCAAAAAACGACCGTTTTCGGTCGAAAAACGACTGAAAACGGTCCGTTTGGAGCTGGTAGGCGGACTTGAACCGCCGACCTGCTGATTACGAATCAGCTGCTCTACCGGCTGAGCCATACCAGCTTGATTTTGCAGAGGACACCATTTTATGGATTAAAACTTCCGCCTCTAACCTTTATAGCCCAATTATTATAGCATATATTTTTTTTATTCGCAACAAATTTCAATCACTTTTTTCAAATTTATTTTACTTACAAATCTAATTTCGCAACTTTTTACTCCGCTTGTTCATATATATAAAGTGCGAGGTCTTTTTTTGAAAATTCGGTTTACTAAAATGCATTCTTGCAAAAACGACTATATCTATCTCGACCAAAACGACATTCCGGACTATATCCTTCCTGAATTGAGCCGCAAAATCAGCGATAGACATACCGGCGTCGGCTCGGACGGCTTGATCGCCCTCAAAAAGTCAAATGACGGCATAATCTTTAAAATCTTCAATTCCGACGGCTCCGAAGGCAAAATGTGCGGAAACGGTATTCGCTGCGCAGCTGTTTACGCAATAAACAATATGAACGCCGCTTCGCAAGTTGAATTTTTAACCCCGTCCGGAAAACGTAAGGTAACCGTCGACTACCAAAACGGCAAATTCGTAACGACTGCCTGTATGGGTAAGCCTAAACTGTTTTTATCAAGCGACTTTTTCTGCGAAAAATTACAAAATGTCGACCTATATGTCGCTAAACGGGATATTTTTGCGGTAAACGTGGGCAACGACCACGCCGTCTTTTTCAGCGGACTGCCGCTTGATATTGCCGTAAAACACGTGGAACTAAGCGGTCTGTTCCCTAACGGAATAAACGTCGAATGTGCGGAAATTACAAGTAAAGGCATTAAAGTAGAAGTCTTTGAAAGAGGAAGCGGAAAAACCCTCGCATGCGGTTCCGGAGCAGTCGCCGCAGTCTATGCGGGAATTATTTCCGGTAGGCTTGAAGAAAATAAATTTATAAAAGTATTTATGCCCGGCGGCGAACTAGAAGTGAAAATCAGCGGCGGCGAGGCGTTTCTCAGGGGCGAAGCAATAGAAGTTTTCGGTGGCGAATATGAAATATAACGATAATTTTAATGCGCTCGGAGAAAGTTACGTATTTTCAAAGTTAAACGCATTGGTTAAAAAGAAAAGAGCACAAGGCGAAACAATAATCGATTTGGGCGTGGGCGACGTTCGACTTCCGCTTTTTGACGTCGCAACCGAAAAAATGTCCACAACTTCTCTCGATATGGCAAGAGAAGATACTTTCCTCGGCTATCCGCCCGCCGAGGGAATACCCACTCTCAGGGAAAAAATTTCCGAACGCTATAAAACGGAAGGCGCTTCCGTAGATATGGACGAAATATTTATATCCGACGGGGCAAAGGGAGAAATAGGAAACGTACTCGAACTATTCGGACCTAAAGCGAACGCTTTGATAGTTACTCCTTGCTACCCCGCTTACGCCGAGGCGAATACCCTTTACGGCAATAATATTACTTTCTTGCCAACGTCAAAAGAAAACGAATTTCGCCCTTTACCGCCTTATAGGGGCACTTTTGACATAATTTATCTCTGCGTTCCGAACAACCCGACAGGCGTTACTCTTGGCAAGGACGAACTCGAAGAATGGGTAAATTATGCGCTTAATACGGGTGCGGTAATAATATTCGACGGCGCTTATTCAGACTTTTCGACAGACGGCTACCCCACTTCGATATATCAGATACAAGGGGCGAAGTATTGCGCAATCGAAATACGCTCTTTTTCAAAATCTTTCGGGTTTACCGGAATCAGATGCGGCTATACCGTAATACCCAAAACTTTGGGCGAATACAACAGACTTTGGAAAAGGCGGCTCGGGTGCAGGTTTAACGGCGTCAGCTATATCACCCAAAAGGGTGCTGAAACTTTCTTTTCGAGCGAAGGTCAAAAGCAAGCGATCAAACGTATCAAATATTACAAAACGAACGCCGAAATACTGAAAATAGCGCTCAAAAAAGCAGGTTTTTGGTTCGTAAACGGCAATTCTTCGCCATACGTATTCGCAAAGTGTCCGGATAACCTTTCTTCGGAAAAATTTTGCGAAAAACTTATAGACGACTACAAAATAGCGGCTACGCCCGGCAATGCGTTCGGCGAAGGCGGAGAGGGATATTTCAGATTGTCCGCATTCCCGAAAAGAGAGGATATACTCGCCGCATCGGATATTTTGGAAAATTTAAAATTTTGACGATATTACTATTAAAATTTATAATTTTATGGTATAATCGTATTGTCGATAGTAAATCGGCAAAATTGCGTTTGTCTTTTAATGGAGAGATTTTATGAAAAGGCGTTCGGGAATTTTAATGCCCGTATTTTCTTTGCCGAGCGAGTACGGAATAGGCTCGTTCGGAAAAGAAAGTTATGAATTTATAGATTTTTTAGCCGCAAGCGGACAAGCCGTCTGGCAAGTATTGCCGCTCGGACAAACTTCGTTCGGCGACAGTCCTTACCAAACGACCGCAGATATTTCTTTAAACCCTTACTTTTGCGATCTGAATGACTTATACGAGAAAAATCTCCTTACGCTTGCGGAACTCAATTC
>CAJOMT010000023.1 GCA_905235815.1 uncultured Clostridia bacterium | reverse complement strand
AATAATGTCGTTTACGCCGTCGCCCGTCATTGCAACCGTATGTCCGTAAGATTTAAGTGCACGTACCAAAATTGCTTTTTGCTCGGGAGAGACTCTGCCGAAAACGTTATACTTGTTGGCAACGCTTGCTATTTCGCTATCTGCCATTCCCTCTAAACTAACGTATTTATCCGCACCTTCTATACCGGCGCGTTTGGCTACTTCCGATACGGTTATGGGGTTGTCTCCCGAAATAACTTTAACTTGTACGTCGTTATTTTTAAACCATTCTATAGTTTTAACGGCATTTTTTCTAATGTTGTCCGTCAAAGTTATCAGGGCGATAGGGGAAATGCCGTCCGGTAGCGTACCTTCCGAAAGTTCTTTTGAAGAATGAGCGAGTAATATGACTCGTTGTCCCATAAGAGTATAACGATAAATTGTGTCTGAAACTTTTTTATTCAATAAATTTTTATCGATCAGAAATTCCGGAGCGCCGATAAAGTACGTATCCGTTTCGCCTTTTTCTCCGCTGAACGAAACGGCGGAATACTTACGCTCCGATGAGAACGGTATTGAAGCGGTGGCAATCATATCGCCTTTGCCGCCGAAATACTTTCTGAGGGCCAAAGCAGTCTGATTGTTGTCGTTTAATACGGCCATCATAGAAGAAATTATTCTATCTACTGCGTACTTGTGTTCGCTATCGAATATTACGCAATTTGTAACTCTCATTCTGCCGTCGGTAATCGTTCCCGTCTTATCGAGGCATAATACGTCGACTCTCGCAAGTCTTTCAAGAGCGTACATATCTTGTACTGAAGTTTTTTTCTGCGCAAGCCTTATAACGCCGACCGCCAAAGCAAGAGTAGTCAAAAGGAACATTCCTGCCGGTATCATACCGATGATGACAGAAGTCGTTCTCGTGACTATTTCTGTCCAGCCCTGAGGCGTAACGACGCCCTTTGAAACAAAAGCGCTGTAATTTTCATTGAGAGTCGCATTGTAATTTGTGTATAATACGAGTAGACCAATAGGAACAATCAAAAAGCCTATGGTCCGAATTATCCACTGCAAGGAGCGGAGAAGTTCTGAAGATGGCATCTTCGCTTTTTTTGCTTTATCTGCAAGAATTTGAATATATCTGTCGTCGCCGACTTTATCGGCAACTGCGAGGGCGGTTCCGCTGACGACGTAACTTCCGGCAAGAATCGTATCGCCCGCTTGCTTTTTTATGGGAACAGATTCGCCCGTTAAAACCGATTCGTTGACTTCGATTTCTCCCTCTAATACGGTACAATCCGCCGCTATTTGATTGCCGAGAGTAAATTTGATTATATCGTCTAAAACTATTCCTTTCGTGCTAATCGATTTAAACTCACCGTTTCGTAGTACCGTTGCGGTAGGTTGGTTCATTATCGACAATTTTTCTATAGTTTTCTTTGCTCTTATTTCCTGAACGATATTTATCGTTATGTTAAATATATAAGTGAGCGTAAAAACGTAATTTAAAATAGGCGCATTTACGACGGCAAGCGCAACGACGCAAATGGCGCACAATAAATTAAATACGGTAAAAATGTTTGAAAAAATAATTTTGGGGATAGACTTAGAATGTTGTTTTTTACCGATATTTACTTTATTTTGTATAAGTCGTATATTTACTTGTTCAGAAGATAAGCCGTAAGTCAAATCGGGGTCAAATCTTTCCGGAATCTGACCTTTTTTCTTTTTTGGCTTTATGTTCTTTTGTGGCGCTTTAAAAGCGCCTGAATTGGAATTTTCTTTCATAGTAAACCCATTTAAATCGATTATATCACATATTTTAAATTTTTTCAACGCAAAATCGTCAATTTATAATTTTAAATTGACATAAAAACGCAAATTTGCTAAAATTATACAAAAGGAGAAAATTATGACTAAAACAGAATTAAAGAAATATGCGGAATTGCTTATTTTACACGGCGTCAATTTGCAGAAGAAACAAATGCTCGTAATTTCTGCACCGATAAACGCAAATCCGTTAGTTGTAGAGTTAGTAAAAGCGGCTTATAAGCACGGAGCGAGTAACGTAGAAGTCGAATGGGAAAGCGCAGACGTTGCAAAACTCGGCTTAAAAAATAAAACATTAAAAGAACTCAAAAATATCCCGAATTGGGCGATTGAACAGAAGAAATATTTTATCGAAAGAAGAATTGCCTATATCGGAATAATCTCCGACGATCCGGACATTTTCAAGTCGTTAAAGGCAGAAAAGGTCGCCGCCGCACGCCGTGCGAGAAGTCAGGCGTTCGACGAATACAGATCATATATGTCAAGCAATAAACTTCGTTGGTGTCTTGCCGGATATCCCGAAAAGTCTTGGGCTAAAAAGATGTTTCCCGATTTAAAGACAAACGAGGCAATGAAGAAACAATGGGAATATATTGCAAAATCTGTGAGACTTGACAGCCAAGATCCTATCGAAGAATGGAATAAACATCAACAAAATCTTGCTAACCGCTGTAAGATATTAAACGAATCGGAAATAGTTTCGTTCCATTATAAGAACTCGCTCGGTACTAATTTTACGGTCGGAATGCCGGAAGGTTACATTTTCTGCGGCGGAGCGGAATACGGCGAACTCGACGGCGTGCCTTTTACCGCAAATATGCCTACCGAAGAAGTATTTTCGTGTCCCGACAGAAATTCGGCAAACGGCAGACTCGTTGCGGCAATGCCGCTTAGCAGCAACGGTAAAATAATAAAAGATTTCTATCTGGATTTCAAAAACGGTAGAATTGTCGACTTCGGGGCGAAAGAGGGTTACGATACTTTAAAGAGTATAATCGAAACGGACGAAGGCTCTCACTATCTCGGAGAAATAGCGCTTATCGGCTATAATTCTCCGATAAGAGCACTCAACACTCTATTTTATGAAACTTTGTATGATGAAAATGCCAGTTGCCACTTTGCAATAGGCGATTGTTATCCCACTTGTTTAAAGGGCGGAGCGAATATGTCGGAAGAGGAACTGCTTTCAAAAGGCTTAAATTCGTCGTTTGAACACGTCGATTTTATGGTTGGAACGAAAGATTTATCCATAACCGCCAAAACGAAAGACGGAAAAGAAATGAAGATATTCGAAAACGGAGACTGGGTAATTTAATATGTCAAAAGATAGGAGAATATATAGTTATTCAATTACAAAAACCGATTCCGACGAACCGATATCGCAAGAAGAAATAAACGAACGGCTCGGCGAAATACAGGGTGTAATAAATATCGCATTGAATTTAGAGAACCTTAAAATCGATTATGAAATCGACGAATGGGCGAGCGAATACGACGTACTGAGCGCCGTAATGGAAATTATCGAAAATTACGGACTTGCGTTAAAATTTGACAATGAAGAAATTGAAAAAATAAGCGCCGAAGAACATATCGCCGAAAATGACGCCGAGGCAGAGGAAAAGGATAAAAAACGCAGCAGATTTGCAGATTTTGCCGAAAAAGTCATCGTGCTTTCAATAGCCGTGATTTTGACGGTTATAGGAGTATGTTTAGGCGTTAATAAAAATGCGTCTATGTGGCTTTTTATGATCGCTTACGCATTTGCCGCCTATGAAATTCTCTTTGGCGTTATTACCGAAATTATAGAGAAGAAATATTTATTTGAAGAAGTTCTGGTACTTGTTTCCACGTTGATAATGCTGTACTTGGGATATAGGGCTACGGCGTGCGTCGTAATGATTGCATATTCGGGCTTATCCGTTTTAAACTTTACGTTTCAAGACTTTATTTTAAAGAAAATAGACGCCTTAAAGTCCGAAGATCAATCCGAAAATGCAAGTGAAAACGTATCTGATAAACTCGCTTTATACGAAAAACTTCTTGCCGAAAACTCAAGCGATGAAGCGTTTATATTGAAAAACAGATTTAAATTCCACGTCGCTTTGGCAATACTTGGCGTTTTAGTTTCATTTATACCGCCGCTATTTCATATTTCGTCTTACGGGGCGACGCTTACAAACAAGTGGTTGCCGATCGGTGTTTGGATATTGGCTTTTGCCATTATTTCGCCGCTTTATCGAAGCATAAAATCGACGTATTATTTCGGAATGAATAAACTTATAAATAACGGAGTTTATCCCAAAGATGCCGAATCTCTCAAATCGCTTTCGGATATAGACGAAGCGGTGTTCGATAAGACGGGTGTATTGAACCTCGGTAGGGCGGAGATAGTTGATTATAAATCAGACAGAGATAATTTTATTAAAATCGTCAATTCGGCGCTGATAAATGGCAATCACCCAATATCGATTGCCGTAAGAGAAAAATGTAACCCCGAAGAATTATTTACCGCGACTGATTTCAAGGAAATTCAAAACAGGGGAATTTCTTGCAAGATAAACGGTAAAAACTATATTTTGGGCAATAAGAAATTGCTTGCGGAAAACGGGGTGGAAACCGATGAGTATTCGGGTGAAAACTCTCCCTTATACGTTGCGGAAAACGGCGTTCAAATCGGAGTAGTACTCGTTAAATACACCATTACCGATAACGCATTCGGTGCTGTTACCGAATTAAGCGAAGATACGCTTATAAAGCCTACGCTCATAAGTTCAGACGGACTTTCAACGGTAGATTTTTATAAAAAGCAATTAGGACTGAGTAAAGCGATCGCTTCTGCTTCGACTGACTATAAGATTTCATACGTCAACAAAGGTAAAAAAGTATACGTTGGAAACAAGGACGCCGACAGCGAAGTGCTTGAAAAAGCAAATACGTCGGTTTCGCTTGGCGGATATAACGATAATTCAAAATTTTCGGTAATAGGAAGCGACGTAAAAGAAGTTCCCTCTCTATTAAAGATTTGCAAGCGCACGGCTAAAATTTTATCATTAAATTTAAAATTATCGCTATGCGTAAAAGCGCTCTGCATTGCACTGGGAATAGTTTTAATGTCGACTGCAAATATAAATATATTTATATGGCTATTTATTGCCGACTTTGTAATTCAGACTTTAACTCTGCTTCTTTCGCTTAAAAATTCAACCGATCCCGTATAATTTCCAAAAAACTAAGAGATTGCCGATAAGTTCGGCAATCTTTTTTAATTTTAGCGTATTATTTTATTTTGATTTCGCATATTATTCTCGATATGCAAAATCATCTTAAAACTACAATCTATTTTAAAAGTAAACCGGCAATACTCGCAACTGCAACGATTGCAGGTAAGAAAGAGGGCGAAGGGCATCTCGGCAAATATATCGGCAAAATAATTGACGACGATTTATTCGGAGAAAAAACGTTTGAAAAAGCGGAATGTAAAATGCTTTCTTTCGCCGTAGAAAATGCGATAAAACACGCAAATTACGACGTAAAAGATATAGATGCGCTGATTTCGGGAGACCTTCTGAATCAAATCATCTCATCGGCATTTTCGGCAAGAGAAATTCCCGTTCCCTATATCGGTATTTATAATGCTTGTTCAACTTTCAGCGAAGGGCTGGCACTTGCGTCGATAATGGTGGACGGCGGCTATATGAAAAACGTCGCCGTAGCAACGAGCAGTCATTTTGCAACGGCTGAAAGACAATATCGGTATCCGCTCGAACTCGGTTGCGTAAGACCTCCTCAATCTCAATGGACGGTTACGGGAGCGGGTAGTGCTATAATTTCGGACGTCAGAGGCGATTATCCGAGAATTGTCGCCGCAACGTTCGGAACGGTAACCGACTACGGCGTAACGGACGCAAACAATATGGGTGCGGCTATGGCGCCGGCAGCAATGAGTACCATAACGACTCATCTAAAAAATACCGGACATAGTCCCGATTATTACGATTTAATTGTTACGGGCGATTTAGGCGCTCTCGGCAGTAGAATTTTAAAAAAATTGATGAGTGAAAAAGGTTACGACATCGATCCTAATCACGTCGATTGCGGAGAACTTATATACAATATAGATGAAAAAGAATTTCAAGGCGGTAGCGGCGCAGGTTGCAGTGCGGTCGTATTGAATTCATATTTATATCACAAAATGATGACTAAACAAATCAAGAGAATTTTGTTCGTCGCAACCGGTGCGCTTCTTTCCACTTTATCTACTCAACAAGGCGAATCAATACCGTCAATAGCGCATGCGGTTGAAATAGAAAACATTTAAAATTTGCAGTTAAAATCGGAGGAAATAAAATGTTTTACGAAATTTTAATGACGTATTTAAAAGCGTTTTTAGTAGGTGGTGCGATATGCACGCTTGCACAACTGTTGATAAATTATACAAAACTCACGTCGGGTAAAATACTCGTTTACTTTTTGCTTGGCGGCGTAGTACTGCAAGCGTTCGGTCTATACGATTATCTCGTGGATTTTGCAGGTGCGGGCGCAACGGTTCCCATATCCGGATTCGGATATCTATTGGCAAACGGTGCGATTACCGGCGCCAAAAGAGGGCTTTTCGGGGCGTTTACGGGAGGACTCGGCGCAGCTTCTGCCGGAATAACCGCCGCTATTATATTCGGCTATTTTAACGCTTTAATTTTCCGTTCGAGGTCAAAAATGAACTGATCGTTTCATATAATTTATTATGAAACGAAAAAAGAGATTATTTAAATTATCAGCATTTTTATTATCGTTTATAATTTTGTTTCTATATCTGTATTTTTCATCTAACAGAATTTTGGAAGAGTATGCTCTAAAAAGTTTCATTTCCGCTATTTCTACCGTTTCGTACAGTGCAATCGATACCATTATCGAAGGCGGTTATGATTACTCGGATCTTATCGAAATCGAAAAAAACAACGACGGCGACGTCAGTATGGTCGTTACGCAAAGTTTTAAAGTAAATGAATTAGCGGTTTTAAGTGCGAAAAAGACTTTCTCTTTGCTTGAAAGCACGTTGAATAACGGCGTGGATATACCGTTGGGCGCATTTTCGGGAATAAGAATGATAAGCGGATTCGGCGCAAAAGTCAATATGAAACTTTTGACGGCATCTTCCGTCAAGTGCGATATAGTTTCCGAATTTCAGTCGGCGGGAATAAATCAGACGAGACATTTAATGTATTTAAACATATTAGCCGAGGCCACGATTGTTACAAAAATATCAACTAAATCTGTAAACGAGAGCATTAAAATTTTAGTTTATGATAATTTAATAATAGGCAAAGTTCCGAGTGTACTCGTTTCATCGAGCGTAATAGGCAGCGGAAATTCATAAATATTTAAAAAAACGGGTATATACCCGTTTTTTTCTTTGCAAAATTTTAAATATCTGTTAAAATATAGATATGCTCGAATTACTTGCTCCGGCGGGAGATGAAAAAAATTTTTTATCTGCAATAAACTGCGGCGCCGACGCCGTATATCTCGGACTCGGCGATTTTTCGGCGAGAAAGGCGGCGAAAAACTTCAACGGCGAGAATTTGGCATATTACGTTTCCTATGCGCACGCCTTAAACGTCAAAGTTTACGTAGCGCTTAACACGCTTATAAAATCTTCCGAAACGGAAAAGTTTTTTTCGGAATTGAACACTGCCTACCAGGCAGGCGTAGACGCAGTAATTTTACAAGACGTATTTTTAGGCAGATATATAAAGGAAAATTTTAAAAATTTGGGATTGCATTTAAGCACGCAGGCCGGCATAAACAACGTTGACGGCGCTGAATTTGCACTTGAAAACGGCTTTGACAGAGTTATTTTAGCAAGGGAAACCAATTTAAAAGACGTTGCGAGAATATCCGAAATCATCGAAACCGAAGTCTTTGTTCAAGGCGCTTTGTGTTCAAGTTTTTCGGGACATTGCTATATGAGTTCCTTTATAGGCGGTAACAGCGGAAACAGAGGACTTTGCAAGCAACCGTGCAGGCAAAAATACGATATCGATACCAAAACGGAGAGCGGTAAATATTCTCTTTCGCTTTCCGACTTATGTTTGATAGAGCATTTAAACGATTTGCAAAAAGCGGGCGTTTCAAGTATAAAAATCGAGGGCAGAATGCGTTCTCCCGAATACGTTGCCGCCGCAACGAAAGCGTATAGGAATGCGCTTGACGGAAAGAATTACGACTTATCCGAAATAGAGAGGACTTTTAACCGAGGAAATTATACGCTCGGATATATTTACGGTCAAGACGAAAATATTTTATCCGATAAAACTCAAAGCCATATCGGTGAAGCGTGCGGCAAAGTTATAAGAGTAAATAATGGCGAAATCGTTGCAGATAAAAAATTCAACGACGGAGACGCCTTTAAATTACTAAGAAGCGGCTACGAAGTCGGCAATGCGGTTTTAGTTAACGGAGTTCTCAAATATAGCGGCGACGTTAAAGTGGGCGATGAAATAAGAATAACGAAAGATTTCAAACTCGCCGAAAGACTTTTAAACGTTGAATATAAGAAAAAACCCGTTTATATAAGCGGAGAATTTAAAATAGGCAAAAAGGGAAAACTTTGTTCAGACAACGTAGTCGTCGAAACCGAAAAAATCTTAGAAAGCGCAAAGAGTGCGCCGCTAAGCGAGGAATCCGTAACTATAAACTTGTCAAAAACCGATATTTATCCCTTTTTACCCGTTATAAAGGAATTGACGGTAGAAAACGTTTTTATTCCTAAATCCGAACTTAACGCACTACGGTCGAAACTTTACAAGGAACTGTTTTACGGCGTTTTAAACCGCGAAAGCAAAACTCTTAAAAAGTTGGATTTTACAGAAAAAGACAACGATCCGAATTACGAAAATATAGTTATTTGCGATAAGTTTAAGGATATAGGCTTAAAAAATACTGCGTTTGTGTTTTCGCCTTCTAACTACGATAACCTTAATTTAGCCGAGATTGATAAAATCAAAAAGAATTATGATGCCGTATATCTATACGTTCCGTCATTTCTTTCCGATTCGGACAAGCCTATAATAGAAACTGCGCTTAAATTCTTCGATGGCGTTTACTCAGACGGTATCAACGGTTTAAAAATTGCCGAACAAAGCGGCAAAAAAGTGATAGCAGGTATAGGTCTTAATATTTTTAATGAATTTGATATAGGCTATATTAAGAATGAAATTACTGCGGACGCCGTAATTTCTCAAGAACTGTCTAAGCAGGAGATAGACAAATTAAAAAATCATAATTTCGTCTTTACAGAGGGAAGTATAAAAGTAATGGAACTTTTATATTGTCCGTTCAGAAGAAATTGCGGTAATTGTCACAGAAAAGATATCATAAAAATGACCGACGAAAAGGGCTATAATTTTTATTTGAGAAGGATAAAAATCAACGGCAAGTGCAGATTTGAAGTATACAACGGATATAAGTTATCTATTCCGAAAGGCAAATATAACGTTTATAACTTTATCGGCGATAGCGAAATCGAATATAGAGGGAAAACGGCAGGAAATTACGATAGGGGTATAAAATGACCGACGAAAAATCTATAAACGTCTTGGAATTCAATAAAATAAAAGATTTGTTCGCCAAATATTGCGTTTTAAGCGAAAGCAAGCTCGTTGCGGCAAATATTCTGCCCGAAACCGAGTTTGAGTCGGCAAAACGACTTTTGGATATGACAGCGGAAGCATATTCTTTATTGTTCAGTCACGGTATCAGCGGCATAGAGTTTTACGACGATTTAGGCGACATTTTAAACAGATCGACTATGGGTTCGACGCTTTCTATGGGCGAACTTTTAAGGATTGCGAGGATTTTAAAAAGCAGTCAGATTTTATATTCTTCCTTAATTCCGTATTCCGAGATCGCACCGATTTTGTATTCTCTTTCTATGGGAATTTATACGGACGATTATCTTGAAAACGAGATACGTTCGAAGATTTTATCGGAAGACGCTATGAGCGATACCGCGTCCGAAAAATTATATCAGATTCGCCAAAAGATAAAGCGGTTAAACGAACAGATCCGTGAGAAACTTGCCTCGTATATACGCGGAGGAGACAATAAATATCTGCAAGAAAATATAATTACCAAACGTGGTGAGAGGTACGTTTTACCGGTTAAAAGCGAGTACAGAAGTCAGATAAGCGGTTTTATACATGACCAGTCGGCTACCGGTTCCACACTTTTTATCGAGCCTACGGCAATTTTGGAACTAAACAATTCGTTAAGAGAAGCGACAATTGAGGAAAATGCTGAAATCGAGCGTATATTAGCCGAATTATCTAAAAAGGTTGGGCAGATAGCGGATAGACTTAAATACAACGAGAAAATTCTGGTAGAATTTGACGTAACGTATGCAAAAGCAATTTACGCATATAAAACCAAGGCGGTTAAACCGCTATTAAATACGTCGGGCAGAATGAATATAATAAACGGCAGACACCCTTTGATCGATTATCGTAAAGTTGTTCCAATCAGCATTGCTTTCGGCTCCGATTACAGGTTTTTATTGGTAACGGGACCGAATACCGGCGGCAAGACCGTAACGCTTAAAATGGTCGGATTATTTGCGCTTATGGCGGCAAGCGGCTTATATATACAAGCGGACGAGGGCTCCGAGGTAAATTTATACGACAGCGTGTTTTGCGATATCGGCGACGAGCAGAGTATAGAGCAAAGTCTTTCTACGTTTTCGTCCCACATTAAAAATATAATCGGTATAACCGAAAACGTAACCGAAAATTCGCTTGTATTGATAGACGAAATAGGTGCGGGAACGGATCCGGAAGAAGGCAGCGCAATAGCGAGGGCAGTAATAGAATTTTTGCTCGAAAAAAGGAGTTACGGCGTTATCACGACGCATTATTCGGGGTTAAAAGAGTTTGCGTACACCACTTACGGAATTAAAAACGCAAGTATGGAATTCGACGCCGAAACGTTTAAACCACTTTATAAAATCAATATCGGAACCCCGGGCAGTTCAAATGCGATAGAAATTTCAAAAATGTTGGGTTTAAGCCCGTCGCTTACGTCGAGGGCGTACGAACTTTTGGACGATAAGAAGATTTCGTTTGAAAACGTTATAAAAGAGGCGGAAAAATCGAGGCAAAAGGCGATGGAAGTAACGAGCAACCTCGCCGAAATCAAAGCCGAAGAAGAGAAAAAGTTAAAAGAAATCGAAAGCGAACGCAACAGGCTGATAAGAGAGCGGGAAAAATTATTCGCAAGCGCCAAAGCCGAATCCAGAAGAATAGTTGCCGAAAAGTCTGAAGAAGCAAACGAAATAATCGAAGAAATTAAGATTTTATTCGATAAAGCGGAACTAAGTAGCGGCGATTTGATAAAGGCAAGCACTTTAAGAAACAAACTCGATGAGATGAAATATTCGTTCGACGAGGAAGAAGTATTCGCAAACGATTTGAAGCCCGTTTCTATCGATAACGTAAATATAGGCGACAAGGTTTATTACAAGCCTATGGATACGGTCTGCGAGGTTTTAAGTGTAAACAAAAAGCGTGGTGAAAGCGAAATACTGATCGGCGATATAAAATCGAAAGTAAAGATATCGGATTTATATTTTGTTGCGGCAAAAAAAGAGCCTCCAAAAACTCAAGTTTCGCTTAAACGGGATACTGTAACCGTTCCGCTTACCGAAATAAACGTAATAGGTATGTCGGCAGCCGACGCTCTTATCGAAGTTGAAAATTTTATAGACAAGGCGATAGTAAACAACCTGCCCGAAGTAAAGATTATTCACGGAAAGGGTTTAAAGATTTTAAGCAAGTCTATACACGAATATCTGAGGCGAAATAAGAGAGTTGAAAGTTACAGGTTCGGAAAATACGGCGAAGGCGAACAAGGCGTTACCTTCGTAAAATTCAAGTAATACGGGAGAGAAAAATGAGAGACGTTCTATATGAGGAATCTATAATTCCGAAAAACCTAAAACTTCAAAAGACAGTTTATATTATTTATACGATTTTTGAAGTAATAAGCATTATTATTGCGGCCATATCGCTGTTTTTTATGCTGTATTTTTCATGGAGTTTTTTGATTTTTGTGATATTCTTTGCGTTGTCCGCAACGTTATTCGGGTTTGTCAAGCGAAAAATTTACTACTGCGTAGATTGTACCTTCGTTACAGGTTCGACGAGACTTGTAAAAGTGGTAAATTTCAAGCGCAGAAAAAAATTGCTTATCTTTGAAGCAAACGAAGTCCAAAAAATCGGAGTATTCGGCAGTGACTCATCGCAAAAAATTTATCTCGATAAATCCGTAAAAAAAATATACGCAACCCCCAACAAAAGCGCTGAACAATTGTTTTATATATTCGTATATCAAAGTGGATTGAAATATATGGTTATTATGGATTGTACACAAAATTATATCGATAATCTTATCGCATTTACAGGTAAACAAATTATTGAAAAGGACTGAAATGATATATTTAGACAATGCCGCAACCACCAAGCCTTTCATCGAGGCGGCTCGGGCGGCTGAAAAATACAATACGGATTTGTACTTTAATCCGTCTGCGCTTTACAGAAACGGTTTGGAAATCAAAGAAATGCTTTCTGGAGCCCGAAAGTGTATTTTAACGCAGTTTTCTTCCGATTATGATCTTGTATTCACGTCGGGCGGTACCGAAGCGGATAATACGGCTATATTCTCCTTTGCAAAGCGCGGAAACGTCGTTACTACCGAAGGCGAACATTCCGCAGTATACGAGGCGTTTAAGGAACTGAAAAACAGAGGAGTCGACGTGCGATTCGTGCCGCTCGAAAAAAACGGCGGAGTAAACGAAGACGCATTGCTTTCGAGTATCGACGAAAAAACTTCCTTCGTTTCCGTAGTACACGTAAATAACGAAACGGGAGCCATTAACGATATTGAAAAAATTGCGGCGCTTGCAAAAGCAAAAAATCCGTCGTTGATTTTTCATAGCGACGGAGTTCAGGCATATTGCAAATTAAAATACAAATTATCCGGTAAAGTGGATTTGTATTCCGTAAGCGCCCATAAAATCAACGCTTTAAAGGGAACGGGCGCATTGATTAAAAAAAGAAATTTACATTTATCACCTCTTTTATACGGGGGCGGACAAGAAAACGGTCTAAGGAGCGGCACGGAAAATGTGGGCGGTATAGCGGCATTTGCGACTTCTGCCGCAATTCATTATAAAAATCATTCGGAAAATATCGAAAAATTCGGCAAATTGAAAGATATAGTGCTAAATAATATCGACACGTCGATTTTCAAGATTATTTCGGACGAAAATTGTGCGCCGCATATTATTTCGCTTTCCGCAGTTGGGTTAAAAGGCGAAGTATTACAGCACTCGCTTGAAGATTACGACATAATAGTCGGAACGGGTTCCGCCTGTTCGTCAAGGCATAGGCACAGCAGAATACTCGGCGCCGCCGGCTATAATTCGGAAGTTTTAGACGGCGCTATTCGAATAAGTTTCGGGGTAAACAATACCGAAGAAGAAGTGTACTATGCCGTGGATAAACTCAATACCTCAGCGCAAAAGTTAAAAGGAATAATGAAAAAATGAAGAAAATAATTATAATAAGATTGTGTGAAATATT
>CAJOMT010000022.1 GCA_905235815.1 uncultured Clostridia bacterium | reverse complement strand
TAGACAAATTATTCGAAAGTACTGAAGGCTGTGTGGATTCTCTAAAGGAGAAAGAATCCAGTATAAAAAAAGATATTAAGAATTATTTGGAAAAACAAACCAACTCGTATCCCACGGTGCCGACACGATAGCGTTTCTCGAAAATTTGGGCGTAGGCTTCGATAAAGACGAAAACGGAGAAATGATTGAGCGTTACGGCGGTGGTACGTCGTTTCCACGTATGCATTGCGCTAAAGATTGTACGGGGCTCGAGATGATGCGTGTGCTTAAAAAAGAAGTATTTTCGTCCGACGTCAAAATTTTAGAATATTTATCTGCGGTTGAAATACTGACCGACGATAATAATAGGGCTGTCGGCGCAGTTTTCGTAAATACGGAAAATTATAAAAAAACGACTGTAATATACGCAAAATCCGTGATAGTTGCTACGGGTGGAGCGGGCAGACTTTATTATGGAGATTTTCCGACGTCGAATAGCTACGGCTCGACCGGCGACGGCGTAGTGCTTTGTTACAGAGCGGGCGCGGAACTTGTTGATATCGATTCCTTACAATATCACCCGACAGGCGCATTATATCCTCAATTTTTGCGTGGCGCCTTAATAACCGAAAAGGTTCGTTCATTAGGGGCAAAACTCGTAAACAATCAAGGTAAAAGTTTTATTGATCCTATGGAAACTAGGGACGTCGTTTGTGCGTCGATAATTGGCGAATGTCGAGAGGGAAGGGGCGTCAATTTGGGAAAAGACGTGGGAGTGTTTTTAGATACGCCTATGATAGATTTGTTGCACGGTAAAGGAACGACCGAGACAGAACTTCCTAATTTATATAAGACCTATTTAAAAGCGGGTATAGATATAACGAAAGAGCCGATTTTGGTTTACCCGACTTTGCATTATCAAAACGGTGGGGTGAAGATAGACGAATTCGGCCGCACGGCGGTTAAAAATCTATATGCGGTCGGCGAGGTTGCCGGCGGCGTACACGGCCGAAACAGACTTATGGGCAATTCGCTTTTGGAAGTAATAGTTTTCGGAAGAATTGCAGGCGAAACAGCGGGGAAGGATTCCGCTAATATTTCGGTAGGAGTTCCGAGCGCTGCGAATTTAAAAAAATATTACGGCGATTGCAAAGGGATAAAAGACGAATATTCGCCGCAGATTATGCCAAAAATCAATTAAAAAAGCAGACCGAGCGGTCTGCTTTTAAAATGTCAAAAATCTTCATATTTTTCGGGTAAATTTTTCCAATAGCGCTTCGGCATATAATTTCTCATCTGCCGTTCGTTTTCTCTGCTCTCGATATTTACCGATTTATAATACGCTTTCCAAAGTTTAATAAATTCGCCCTCGTCATCTGATAAATATACGTCTATTCTTCCGTCGTTTTGGATGATTTTATATTTCATTCCGTCAGACAATCCCAGAATATTGCGCCTCGTATCGTGAATTACGAAAGGTGTACGCAGTCTTGCGGTAAAGTGCGGCATCAAGAGTTCCGTTATGTCGTTATCCGGTTCGTAGTGCGAGTATAAAATACCGTCCTTGCTTTCTGCAAACCTTATAAAACCTTTGAATCTATGCGTTTCGTACTTGATGCGATTCGTTAAGTCGTTAAACGCTAAAACGTCGGCGTCCGCATAATTTTTCGATATGTCGATTTGCGGATTGTCGATTATCTTTTTAAGATATTTAAAAATTATTGTAAACTTTATATCTTCGCCGCTTTTGAGCGCAAAATCCAAATAATAATTTATTTGCCTCGTTTTAGACGATATAAGACATTTGAGAACTCTGTCCGCTTTTTTTTCGTCGCTTTGGATTTCGTATACGTAGTCGTCGATAGCGTACTGAACGGGAGATGCCGTTAAAACATCCGGATATATTTTTTCATAGTAAGCAAAAAAAAGACATGAAAGCAGCCCTGCTTTTGTTCCGTCGAATAAAAATGCCGTCATAGTTCACCCGATAAAACAGAAGAGTTGATTTCCGACGAAGAAAACAGCGATAATTGAGTGGCAAATTCATTTTGAGAGGCGATAGTCAAGACGTTTTCTTTGGCAGACGGATTGTCATTTCCCAAGAATTTACCCTTACAAGTTATAAAGTGTACGGCACGTTTCATCACTATTCTCATTTTGTACAGATCGCAAAAATCAAGAGCGCCGTATTTTCTTGCGTGTACGATTTTCGATGCGCCCCTAAAGCCTATCCCTGGGACTCGCAGTAAAGTTTCGGGAGAGGCACTATTTATTTCCACGGGGAAGAATTCGGGGTGACGAAGCGCCCAAGCGCACTTCGGATCGCACGACTCGGATAAGTTCTCGTTCTCGCCGACGATTTCATCGGCGGTAAACCCGTAAAATCTCAGTAGCCAGTCCGCTTGATATAATCTGTGTTCTCTCAAAAGACCTACCGGCAAAGAGGGTAGTAACTCCGAATTGTTATTTGTCGGAACGTAAGACGAAAAATACACTCGTTTAAGCGAATATTTTTTATACAGAGCCTGAGTAAGTCTTACTATTTGTCCGTCTGATTCCGGCGACGCCCCCACTATCATTTGCGTAGTTTGTCCGGCGGGAAGAAAATGCGTGTGCCGCATATTTTTGGCGTTTCGGTATTCGTCCGCCATATAATTCATAGGTGCGAGTATACCTTTTTTGCTCTTTTGCGGAGCGAGCAGTCTTAAACTTTTTTCCGACGGAAGTTCGATATTGAAACTCATTCTGTCGGCGTACTCTCCGGCTCGCATAATGAGTTTATTGTCTGCAGACGGTATGCCTTTCAGATGAATATACCCGTTAAATCCGTAAAGTTTTCTGAGTTTTACTATGGTTTCCAAAAGCTTTTCCATAGTATTGTCGGGGTTAACGTCAATTGCGGACGACAAAAATAAACCCTCGATTAAATTTCTTTTATAGAAATTCATCGTGAGTTCGCATATTTCGTCGGGTGTAGCGCTTGCTCTCGGCACGTCGTTTGAACGCCTGTTAACGCAGTATTCGCAGTCGTAAGCGCATTTGTTTGTCATAAGTATTTTGAGTAGCGAAATACATCTGCCGTCTTGCGTAAAAGAATGGCAGATGCCGCCATAATATGCGTTGCCGAGTCCGTTAGTCGTATTTTTTCTGTTTGAGCCGGACGACGAACACGATACGTCGAATTTCGCACTTTCTGTAAGAATTTTAAGTCTTTCGATGTCAAGCATAACTTTTCCCAAAAGCGAACAAATGTTCGCATAATTATATTTTACTATACATTTTGGAAAAAGTCAAGCGCTTTGACAAATAAAAATCATGTATTTGTATTGTCGTTCGTTCGGTACTCGCAACAATAAACAGTCGATATTAAGGAGAGCAAAATAAGCAGTTGAGTTAAGGAAATACTTCCGCTTGAATAGAGCAGGAACAGTATACCGAAGAAAATAATAAAATCACCGTCCATTAAAAAACCTCCGAAATTTACATAATTCTTGTTTAATATACTTTATGCGACAAAACTTTCGGATATGTATGAATTGACAAATGCGCTTATGAAACTATATAATTTACTCGGAGGTAACTTATGGAAACTGCACTATTATTGGATAAAAAAACACGGCAACTCATTTCGGATTACGTTCCGGACGAAGATATATTAGGCGAACTGTCTGACTTTTTTTCGCTTTTTTCCGATTACACGAGGTTAAAAATAATCTCGTCGTTAGCGATAAGCGAAATGTGCGTAACCGATCTGTCCGTCGTAACCGGAATAAATCAGACGACCGTAAGCCACCAGTTAAGGCTTATGAGGAATATCGGGGCGGTAAACTGTAAGCGCAACGGGAAAATAATATACTATTCATTAAAGAGCGATATTATCAGCGATATACTGTTAAAAGGTGTGGAATTTTTAAGCGAATAGCGTTTTATATAAAATTTAATGTTATTTTCACAAAATTTGCTTAACAAATTTGTTATTTTATAGTACAATACATAATGTATGTTTAAACTAATACGGGCTAAAATGAAAGAGGCAATATCATCGGTATTGCCCGTATCTTTAATAGTAATAATATTGTCCTTTATTCCGATTTTCAACATACCTATCAGAGAGCGGATAACTTTTATCGTGTGTTCTTTACTTCTGATAATAGGTATAGCATTGTTCAGCGCAGGGGCAGATCTTGCGATGTCGAAGATGGGGGATCAAATAGGTTCTTCGCTGGTTAAGACGAGAAAGTTATGGCTTATAATCGTCGTATGTTTTATAATGGGTATGCTGATTACGATGGCAGAGCCGGATCTGTCTGTTTTGGCGGGGCAAGCGGAAACTATTTTCAATTCTAAAATATTACTTATTATCGTAGTGGGCGTAGGCGTCGGACTGTTTTTGGTTTTTGCCGTTTTGAAGATTTTGCTCAAAAAAGACTTGGCGACGCTATTACTTTTCTTCTACTTGGTTATGTTTGCGCTCGTTGCGCTCAATTATAAACTCGGCAATGCGTTATTTATGCCTTTGGCATTCGATTCGGGCGGAGTAACTACGGGCCCGATAACCGTCCCGTTTTTAATGGCGCTGGGCGTCGGTATAGCGTTTACCGCAGGCGGCAGAAATTATAAAGAAAATTCATTCGGAATCGTTGCGCTTTGTAGCGTCGGTCCGATTATTGCGGTTTTGATTTTAAGTCTCACTGCGTCTTCGGGAACGCCGATAATAGACACGGATTATTCTTTGCCCGGAACGGTGTTCGGTTCGTTTATATCCTTTTTACTTACCAATATAAAGGACGTCGCCATTTCTCTCGGGTTGATAGTGGGCGTATTTTTGATAATCAACTTTATTTTTATCAGACTTTCCAGAGCAAAGTTGATGCAAATAGGAATGGGCACACTTCTGACTTTCATAGGTCTGGTAATATTTTTAACCGCAGTTCAATTAGGTTATATGCCTATGGGTTACAGTCTCGGAAAGTCTATGGCGGAAATATCGAAACCTCTCGTTGCGATATTCGGATTTGTTATCGGAGCGGTTGTCGTTATTGCAGAGCCTGCAATTATGGTTTTAACGAAACAGGTAGAGGAAATTACTACGGGCGGAGTGTCGAAATCGAAAAGGTCTATGCTTATAGCGCTTTCAATAGGCGTAGGACTTGCTATTTGCCTTTCGATAATAAGAATTATCTTTGAGTTTTCGATTTTATATTACTTGATACCCGGATATATTATATCCTTGGGTTTATCGTTTTTTGTGCCAAAACTTTACACTTCGATAGCGTTTGATTCGGGCGGTGTTGCGTCCGGACCGCTGACTTCGAGTTTTATTTTACCTTTTGCGGTAGGCGTTTGCGTGGCGCTTTGCGGAACGGAAGGCGTACTCGAATATGCATTCGGAATCGTGGCGATGGTTGCGATGGCTCCGCTCATAGCTATTCAATTTTTAGGGTTTAAAGATATTGTAAATAAGCGTATGAAATACAATAGCAGAGTCAAAAAACTTACGAGTTCTGACGACGAACGCATAATATGCTTTGATTAGAGGTTTTATGGATATAAATAACAACGCGGCTGTAAAAGCCGTTAAGAATTTAAAAAACAAAAAAAATAAATCCGAAAACTTGAATGCGCCGGATAAATTAAAAGTGCTTTTCACTATAGTCGACAGAACAAAAACTCAATTTTATCTCGACGTATTAGAGGGGTATGAAGTAAATTTTCAGACGGTACTTTACGGCAAGGGAACGGCAGATTTCACCAATTACGGGAAATACCTCGGTGCCAGCCCCGACAAGGCCATAATTATTAGCATCGTAAAAGAAAATAAGGTCAAAGAAATTCTGAACAACTATGAGGATAAATATTTCAAGACGAAAAACGGTTCGGGAGTAGGATTTACGGTAAAGGTAAGCAGTTTGATCGGAGTAAAACTTTATCAATTTTTATCTAATCAAGTCGATGGGGGTATATTCTAATGACATTTAAACTTGTAATGGTAATAGTAAATGCCGGATTCAGCGAGGACGTTATGGCAGCGGCTCGCGAGGTCGGTGCAAGGGGCGGAACGATAGTAAATGCAAGAGGTACCGCAAGAACGGAAGCCGAGGCAAGATACGGCATAACTATTCAGCCCGAAAAAGAGTTGGTATTTATAGTGGCTGCACAGTCGATAGTCGATAAGCTTTTACATAATATTTATGAAAAGGTCGGGTTAAATACGCCGGGGCAAGGCATAGCGTTCACTTTGCCCGTAGACGAATTCGTAAAGACGAAACAGCCCAAGTCAAAAGAGTTAAAAGACTCGAATGTAAAACAAGATTAAATTTATTGCAAAGGAGAAAAATATGGAAACACTTTCTGTAATATTTGAAATTTTAATGATTGCACTTTTCGGGGCGTCGTGGCCCTTCAACATTATAAGAGCGTATAAGGCGAGGACGGCAAAGGGTACGAGTCTTTTGTTTACGTTACTGATATTGATAGGATACGTTTTCGGCATACTCAGCAAAATTTGTGCCAATAACTGGAACGCATTGAGAATTTTTGCGTTTGTGGTTTATTGTATAAACCTCGTAATGCTCATAATTGCGTTGATAATATATTTCAGAAATAAGAAACTCGATGCCGAAAGAGAAAAAACAGAGGCATAATGGCAGAAAAAAGGGGCTACGCAACTGCGATAACCCCTTTCGTTATGTATTAGTATTATTTGCAGCCGAAGCCGGGCATACCGCCTTTTTGACCTTTCTGACAGCAGCAGACGAGTAATACTAAAATCGGCAACAAGCATCCGCAGTTGCAGATTTTATCGAGTATACCGTTAAGGCAGCCGTTGCCGCACAGACAGAGTATTAAGAGGATTATAAGAATCCAAAGGCAACAATTATCGCCCATACCGAAAAAGTTCATAATTTATTCCTCCTGTAAAGATTAAATAGCGTTTTGCTATCACTACATTATATTTTTCAGCCGTAAATTTTGTTACGAAAGGAATAGTTTAATGTTTGCGGTAATGTTCGTTTTTCAACATTATTAAGTGTCAGGAATTAATTTAACCGAGAATTTTGGTCAAACAAAATTTTTTAAAAATTTTTTCTTAAACCGCATAAAAGTGTTTGACAAAATTTTCGGGTTAATATATACTTGAAATATAAATTGAATAAGTTTTGCCAATATAGGTTTGAATATGAAGGCTCAAATGTTTCTACCGCACGCCGTAAAAGTTGCGACTATTGGAACGATATTGATAGTGGAATTATTTCTTCTATCGGTTGACTATTTGGCAAACAGGTTGTGAGACCTGTTTTTTTGTTTTTCACGTTGGTTAAAGAGGTTATATGAAGGCTCTCGAAGAAAAAATTGCCAGAGAAGGGAAAATTTTTCCCGGAAATATCGTTAAGGTAAGTGGTTTTTTAAACCACATGATCGACGTGCAATTTATGATGCAGATCGGGAAGGAAATTGCCGATTTGTACGAGGGTAGCGGTGTAAATAAAATCCTTACTATAGAATCGTCCGGAATAGCGATAGCCGTATGTGCGGCTTCGTATATGAATATTCCGGTCGTTTTTGCGAAAAAGAGTAAGTCTATAAATATTGCAAACGACGTATACAGTGCGAAAGTTGCAAGTTTTACCCACAAGACAACTAAGGACATAATAGTAAGTAAAGAAGTTTTGTCCAAAGAAGATAAAATTTTAATCATTGACGATTTTTTAGCGGAAGGCAATGCTCTCAAAGGACTTATGAGTATAGTAGAGCAAGCCGGTGGGGAAGTTAAAGGCTGCGCCATAGCGATAGAAAAAGGTTTTCAAGGCGCAGGAGACAAATTAAGAAATGAAGGCGTCAGAGTCGAATCGCTTGCGATCATCGACGAGATGTCCGACAGCAGTATAAAATTCCGAGAAGTTGTATAAGCGACTTGGAATTTTTTGTTTTTATTTCGGTGTAAATTTTTACATAAATATTTTAATGCCATAAATGGCAAAGGAGAAACTTTATGAAGAAACTTTTAACCTTATTGCTCACGTTGACGCTTGCTCTCGGTGTGTTTGCAAGCTGCGGTGAGACTAACGACAACAAAGAAATCGAACTACTTGTTAAGACTAACGATGTTAGAGTTTCAACCGTTGTAGATGCGACCGGTGTAGATTATTCCAACATTAAAATCGGAATTATAACTCTTCACGGCGAAGATTCTACTTATGACAAGAATTTTATCGACGCCATGGATGAAGCAAGCAAGGAATTAGGTTTTAATTATGAACTCAAGGTAAACATCCCCGAAACCAACAAATGCGCTGAGACAGCAAGAGATCTTGCCAGAGGTGGTTGTAATATTATTTTCGCTGATTCTTTCGGTCACGAACCATTTTTGATGCAAGTTGCCTCAGAATTTCCCAATGTTCAGTTCTGTCACGCTACCGGAACTTACGCTCACACCGAAGGAATTGCCAATTATCATAATGCATTTGCCTCTATTTACGAGGGTAGATATCTTGCAGGCGTTGTTGCTGGTATGAAGCTTGCCGATATGTATAACAAAGGTCAATTGACAGATAAAAACTATGACGAAAACGGCAACGTTAAAGTTGGTTACGTCGGTGCGTATACTTATGCCGAAGTAGTCTCCGGATATACTTCATGGTTCCTCGGTGTAAGAAATACATTTAAAGAAATGGTTGAGGGTAAGTCGGTATCGATGCAGGTTCAGTTTACCGGTTCTTGGTTTGATCCGGACCTTGAACAGTCTGCCGCAGAGACACTCATCAGCAAAGGCTGTGCTATTATTTCTCAGCACGCTGATTCTATGGGTGCTCCGTCTGCTTGCGAAAAGGCAGGTGTTCCCAACGTTTCCTACAACGGCAGCACGTATGAGTCTTGCAAGAATACTTTCCTTATATCTTCGAGGATTGATTGGGCTCCTTATTTTAAATATATCGCAACGTGCGTAGCGAAAAATGAAAATATCCAGACAGATTGGTGCGGTACTATTGCAAGCGGTTCTGTCGCTTTAACCGAACTCAACAGCGATATCGTAGCAGAAGGTACTGCCGCTAAAATCGCTGCAGTTAAAGAACAAATCGAAAATGGCACTCTTAAAGTATTCGATACAAATACTTTTACTGTTGAGGGTAAGAAACTTACATCTTATGGTGCGGACGTAGATAGCGACGCTAAATTCGAGCATGAAACGGAAGCGATATCCAATGGATATTTCCATGAATCTCAATATCGTTCTGCACCCTATTTTGATATCAATATCGACGGTATAACTCTTCTTAATACCGCATTCTAAACTTAACTTTTTTTGGATAAGGCGGAGAAATTTCTCCGCCTAATCTTAGTTTTAAAACGAAATTATACGGAGTAAATATGGAAGAAACTGTTGCACTTGAACTTGAAAACCTCTCTAAACATTTCGGTAAAATTCAAGCAAACAAGAACGTAAGTATGTCGTTAAAGCACGGTGAGATTCTCGCAATATTAGGCGAAAACGGTAGCGGTAAGACCACGCTTATGAATATGATATCCGGAATTTACGCTCCGGATGAAGGAAAAATTTATATAGAAGGGAACGAAGCTACCATTCGTTCTCCGCAGGATGCATTCAAATATAAAATCGGAATGATTCATCAACATTTTAAATTGATAAATGTTTTTACGGCATCTCAAAATATTATTTTGGGGTTAAAAGAGAATACCGTAAACATGAATAAAATCAATTTAAAGGTTAAAACGATAGCCGATAAATACGGATTTAATATTGATCCGACAAAAAAAATTTACGATATGTCGGTATCCGAAAAACAAACGGTTGAAATTATAAAGGTTTTGTATCGAGGAGCGGAAATACTTATCCTCGACGAACCTACTGCAGTTTTAACACCTCAAGAAATCGAAAAACTCTTTGCCGTTTTGAAAAAAATGAGGGAAGACGGCAAATCGATAATAATAATAACACATAAACTCAATGAAGTTATGGCGATATCCGATGAAGTAGCCGTTTTGAGAAAAGGCGAATATATTGGAACCGTTAAAACGAGTGAAACTACTACCGAAGAACTTACCGAAATGATGGTTGGAAGAAAAGTTGAACTCAATATCGTCCGCAGTACGCCCGTCAATCCCGACGATAGACTTGAAATCAAGAACCTTAGTTACAAGAATAAAGACGGTATAAAAGTTTTAAAAGACATTAATTTTACTGCGAGAGGCGGTGAGATTTTAGGTATTGCCGGAATTGCAGGTAGCGGACAAAAAGAACTGCTTGAGGCTATAGCCGGACTTAGAAATTTATCGGAAGGAGATATTATATTTCACAATCCGAAAAAGGACAAGCCCGTAACGTTATACCATAAAACCCTTAAAAGAGTAAAAGAACTTGCTAGCGAGGGTGCATTTCATTATGAGGGCGGCTTGCAAGTTGATTTTACCGGATTAAGTAATGATCAGATAAAAAAACTTGTCAATGACGGAAAAATTATATTTAATGAAGACGAAATTATAGATTTGAGAAATAAAACGCCATTCGAAATACGAGAACTCGGCGTAAGGTTATCATTCGTTCCGGAGGACAGACTCGGAATGGGGCTCGTTGGCAATATGGATATTGTTGACAATATGATGCTTAGAAGTTACAGAAAAGGTAACAGTGTATTTCTTGACAGAAAGAAACCAAGTAAGCTTGCCGACGATATAATTGAACAACTTGAAGTCGTTACGCCAAATTCTCATACCGAAGTTAGAAAATTATCCGGCGGCAATGTGCAAAAGGTATTAGTTGGTCGTGAAATTTCTTCAGCGCCAAAGGTTTTAATGGTGGCGTATCCGGTCAGAGGCTTAGACGTCAATTCGTCATATTTAATATATAATCTTTTAGACGAGCAAAAGAAAAATGGTTCGGCAATAATTTTCGTTGGTGAAGACTTGGATATTTTAATAGGACTTTGTGACAGAATAGCGGTTATGTCTGCCGGTAGTATTATTGGAATAGTCGACGGTAGAACGGCAAAAAAAGAAGAAATCGGAATGATGATGACGCAGGTGAAACACGAGGAAGCAACGGAGGCAATAAATGGCTAAATACAGTTTTAAAGACGCTCTTTATCGCGTTAAAAACCCTGATAATATCAACAAATATAAAGCGTGGGGGATAAGGATAATAGCATTCTTTCTTGGTTTGCTTGTCAGTGGCATCTTTGCGTCAATTACTCTCAAGACCAATCCTTTTACGTTTTACGGTACCATGATAACGGGCGTTTTTGGTTCTGGCGACCAATTTATGAGATATTTAAGGGACACCGCCATACTTCTAGGTATAGCTATAGCAATAGTCCCCGCATTTAAAATGCGTTTCTGGAATCTTGGAGCAAATGGTCAGGTATTAATGGGTGCACTTGCATCAGCATTTATAGCTTTTTATTTGCGCAGTAAAGTCTCGCCTGCCATACAAATAATCTTAATGATCGTTTCAAGTATGTTGGTCGGGGCTATATGGGCTGTTATTCCCGCAATATTTAAGGCATTTTTAAAGACGAACGAGTCATTGTTTACATTAATGATGAATTACATAGCCGTCGGCATTGTCGAATACTTTATAATGGTGTGGTTTCCCGGGAGCGGCTCTTATATCTACGCCGTTTCGAAAGAACTTGTTAAGATGCCCAATATCGGTGGAAACGTATATATATTACCGATATTAGTCGTCGCACTCTTGACTGCGTTTATGTATTTATATCTTCGTTTTTCAAAACACGGCTATGAGATAGCTGTTGTGGGCCAGAGCGAAAATACGGCGAGATATATAGGCACCGGCGTAAAAAAAGTAATGATTAGAACTTTGATTTTATCCGGACTTATTTGCGGCCTTATGGGCTTTTTGATTTGCGGCAGCGCAGGTTTTCAGATTAATAGCGATATTGTAGAGGGACAGGGCTTTACGGCGATTATAGTTACGTGGCTTGCCAACTTCAATCCGCTTGTTATGATTTTTACATCTTTGCTTTTAACGTTTTTTACATTCGGTTCGGGCTATACGGGAAGTTTTTATGGATTGACTACGACTGCGATTGCGGATATTACTATAGGAATAATCTTTTTCTTTATAATCGGTAGCGAGTTCTTTATTAACAAAATGAATATGCGTATGATGAAAGTAGGTGCGTATAATATCGATAAAGGAGGTAAGAAATAATGTGGATTACGTTTCTAACGGGAGCTGTCGATATAGGTATAGCATTGCTACTAGGCTGTCTCGGTGAGACAATTACGGAAAAATCAGGACACCTAAATCTCGGGATACCCGGAATAATGTCGGTCGGCGCACTCGGCGGTTGTTTAGGCGCAAGTTTATATATCGATTGGTTTGGGAATAATGTTGTCGGATTATTTTTGATTTTGTTTTGTATTTTAATGTGCATTTTATTTTCGGTATTGATGGGGCTTATTTATTGCGTCTTGGCAGTCACACTCAGATCAAATCAGAACATAACAGGATTAATGCTTACTACGTTTGGATGCGGTTTAACTGACTTTGCCATGAATACTCCGAATTTTATAAATAGTTCAAACGTGTCCGATGCGAGCAAATATTTTATTAATTGGTTACCATTTAAGGATTCCCTACAAGGTTTGGCGTCACTATTTTTCGGCAGAGGTGTTTTGGTCTATCTTGCAATTGCATTGGCTATAGTTGCCGGCTTTGTAATAAAAAGAACAAGAATTGGATTGAACTTACGCGCAGTTGGCGAAAATCCTGCAACTGCTGACGCTGCGGGAATAAGCGTTACTGCATATAGATATATTGCGACTTGTATCGGCTCGGCAATTGCCGGGATTGGCGGTTTTTACTATATTATAGAAAACTCTTCAGGCGGCGTGGGCAATTATACTAATATACCGAATATTGGCTGGCTTTCTATCGCCCTTGTTATATTTACGATGTGGAAACCGATTTTAAGTATTTTCGGTTCGTTCATTTTCGGTGCGTTATATAAATTACCTACGTCCATATCAGGATTCGGTGTAATATTGAGTATGCCGCAAATGAAAATCTTTGGGTTACTACCATATGTAATGACTATAATTGTTCTTATTATTATAAGCGCATTAGATAGCAAAGAAAATCAACCTCCGGCGTCGCTTGGTCTGAATTATTTCCGAGAAGAGAGGTAATAATTATAAGCAAAACACGATTTCAAAATCGTGTTTTTGTTTGACAAAAATTCAGACTTATAGTATAATTATAAAAATAACTAAAAGCGGTGAATTATGTTTGAAATTTTATCTTATGAAAGGTTAACTCCTAATATTTTTATGATGGACATTTATGCTCCGAGAGTTGCCTCTCATGCGAGGCCCGGTCAGTTCGTAATTTGCATTGCGGTAGATCACGGAGAGCGTATTCCTCTTACAATTTGCGACTATGACGAAAACAAGGGCAGCGTAACGATAGTTGTTCAGGAAATAGGTGCGTCTACGGTTAAAATGGGTAAAATGAAAGTCGGGCAACGTTTAGCTGATTTTGTCGGCCCGCTCGGCAGACCTTCTGAATTTACCGAAATGGATATAGATGAACTTAAAGAAAAAAGAATAGTTTTCGTTGCGGGGGGTGTAGGAACGGCTCCCGTTTATCCGCAAGTTAAGTGGTTAAAGGAAAGGGGAATAGATTCGGACGTAATTATCGGCGCTAAGAATAAATCGCTCGTCATTTTGGAAGATAAATTCAAAGCGGTAGCGAAAAACCTTTATATTACTACCGATGACGGCAGTTACGGGTTCAAAGGTATGGTAACCGATAGGCTTTCCGCGCTTATTAGTGATGGCAAAAATTACGACTTGTGCATATCTATAGGCCCGATGATTATGATGAAATTTGTAAGTAAACTTACCGAACAGCTCGGCATAAAGACGATAGTCAGCCTTAATCCGATAATGGTCGACGGCACGGGTATGTGCGGCGCTTGTAGGGTAATGGTCGGCGGCGAGGTAAAATTTGCGTGCGTCGACGGGCCGGAGTTCGACGGACATTTGGTCGATTACGACGGTGCGATGAAACGTCAGAGCATATACAAAACCGAAGAAGGAAAGGCATATTTAAAAGAAATAGAGGGCAACACTCATAGCGGCGGTTGCGGAATATGCAGAGGTGACGAATAATGGATCTCACCAAAAGAGTCGAAGTCAAAGAACAGCCCGCAGAACAAAGAATACACAATTTCGATGAAATTTGTTACGGGTATAATAACGATGAGGCGATATCAGAGGCGTCGAGGTGTTTGAACTGTAAGAATGTGCCCTGCAAAAGCGGTTGTCCCGTCGGCGTAAAAATCCCCGAATTTATCGCCGAAATTAAAAATGGCGATACAAAAAGAGCCTATGAGATAATTTCCGAAGATTCTTCGCTGCCGGCAGTTTGCGGCAGGGTTTGTCCGCAAGAAAGACAATGCGAAGGCAAGTGCGTGAGGGGGATAAAAGGCGAAGCGATAGCTATCGGAAAACTTGAAAGATACGTAGCAGACTGCGCACTCACAGATGAAACGACGAGCGAAATTTCAATAAATAAGAATGGTAAAAAAGTTGCGATTATAGGTTGCGGCCCGTCAGGACTCGCTTGTGCGGGAGATTTAGCCAAACTCGGTTACAGCGTTACGATTTTCGAGGCGCTACACGAGGCAGGCGGAGTCTTGACTTACGGTATTCCCGAATTCAGATTGCCGAAAGAGCGTGTTGTAAAAAAAGAAATAGATAAATTAAAATCTCTCGGCGTGGAGATTTTAACGGATATAGTAGTAGGTAAAACAGTAACGATAGACGAACTTATTGAAAAAGAAGATTATAAGGCTGTTTTCATAGGTACGGGAGCGGGACTTCCTAAATTTATGGGGATAAAAGGCGAAAATGCCAACGGCGTATTTTCCGCAAACGAGTTTTTAACCAGAAATAATTTAATGAAAGCATACGAAGATGATTACGATACTCCCATAATTTGCGGTAAAAAAGTTGCGGTCGTCGGCGGTGGAAATGTCGCAATGGATGCGGCGAGAACGGCTGTCAGATTCGGTAGCGAAGTCCATATTATATATCGCAGAAGCGAGGAAGAACTGCCGGCAAGGCTCGAAGAAATCGAACATGCCAAACAAGAGGGAATAAAATTTGATTTTCTGACTAATCCGACAGAGATACTTACCGATGCAAGCGAAAACGTTACGGGAATTAAATGTATAAGAATGAAACTCGGCGAACCTGACGACAGCGGTAGGCGCAGACCAGAGGCAATAGAGGGAAGTGAATTTGTAATCGAAGCAGATACGGTAATAATGGCTCTCGGAACTTCACCTAACCCTTTAATAAAAAATTCAACCAAAGGGCTTACGTCGAATAAACACGGTTGCATTATCGTCGATGATAGCGGCAAAACGGAAAGAGACGGTATATATGCCGGCGGAGACGCCGTAACAGGTGCGGCGACCGTAATTCTCGCAATGGGCGCAGGTAAAAAAGCGGCAAAATCTATAGATGAGTATTTAAAAAATATTGTTTAATTTATAAATTAAAAAGTGAGGGCACTATGGCAAAATTTACAAACGAAGCATGTCATACTTTTAATGAGTATTTGTTATTGCCGGGGTATACTTCTCCGGAATGTATACCGGCAAACGTAGATTTATCTACTTCTCTTTGCAGATATAAAGAGGGAGAAAAACAGTTCAAGTTAAACATACCCATGGTATCTGCAATTATGCAGTCAGTATCTAACGATACGCTTGCGATTGCGCTTGCAAAAGAGGGCGGACTCAGTTTCATTTACGGCTCGCAATCTATTGAAGACGAGGCTAAAATGGTAGCCAAGGTAAAGAATTATAAAGCCGGATTTGTCGTTAGTGCGTCAAACCTTACCCCCGAAAATACTCTCGGCGACGTTTTGGAATTAAAAGAAAGGAACGGCTTCTCGACGATAGCTATAACCGATGACGGAAAAGCGAACGGAAAACTGCTCGGTATAGTTACGAGTAGGGATTACAGAGTCAGCAGAATGGATTTATCCGTCCAAGTAAAGGAGTTTATGACGCCTTTAAAATCTCTCGTAACCGCACCGCTTGGTGTCAGTTTAAAAGAGGCTAACGATATAATTTGGGATCACAAATTAAATTCGTTGCCGATAATAGATAAAGACGGAAATCTCGTATACTTTGTATTCAGAAAGGACTACGATGAGCATAAAGAGAACCCGAGAGAAATACTCGACGATGAAAAGAGGTATATGGTCGGAGCGGGAATAAACACTCTCGATTATAAAGACAGAGTGCCTGCGCTCGTAGAAGCAGGAGCGGACGTTCTGTGTATCGATTCGTCGGAAGGCTATACTTGTTGGCAAAAGCAAACCTTAGATTTTATAAGAGAAAAATACGGAGATAAGGTAAAGGTCGGAGCGGGAAACGTCGTCGACCGCGACGGATTTTTGTTCTTAGCCGAGGCCGGTGCGGATTTTGTCAAAGTCGGCATAGGCGGAGGTTCCATTTGCATAACGAGAGAGACGAAAGGAATTGGCAGAGGACAAGCGACTGCCGTAATAGAAGTTGCGGCGGCACGAGATGAATATTATAAAAAGACGGGTATCTACGTTCCGATTTGTTCTGACGGCGGCATAGTACACGATCATCATATTACGCTGGCATTGGCTATGGGAGCAGATTTCGTAATGCTCGGCAGATACTTTGCGAGATTTGACGAAAGTCCGACGCCGAAACTCAATATCAATGGTACATACGTAAAGGAGTATTGGGGTGAGGGCAGTAACAGAGCGAGGAATTGGCAGCGCTACGACTTAGGCGGTAAAAATAAACTTGCCTTTGAAGAGGGCGTGGATTCTTACGTTACTTATGCCGGAAACTTGCACGACAACGTCGAAAAGACTTTATATAAAATCAAATCAACAATGTGCAATTGCGGAGTTACGAATATTCCGGATCTGCAAAAGAATGCCAAACTTACGCTCGTATCTCCTACGAGTATCGTAGAGGGCGGCTATCACGACGTGATACTGAAAGGTGGAAACACAAAGGGGTGAAAACCGCATGAAAACTGATATTGAAATAGCACAGGAATACAAAATTCGTCCGATAGACGAGATTGCCGCAAAAATCGGCTTAACCCAAGACGATTTAGAACATTACGGCAAATACAAGGCAAAAATTGACGTATCGAAAGTCAAAGGCGACAAAAACGGTAAACTTGTACTTGTAACTGCGATAACTCCGACGCCTGCCGGCGAGGGCAAAACCACTACTACAATAGGTCTTGCCGACGCTATGAATTTAATAGGGAAAAATACTGTTGTTGCAATCAGAGAACCGTCGCTCGGGCCTGTATTCGGCGTAAAGGGCGGCGCAGCAGGCGGTGGGTATTCACAAGTCGTACCTATGGAAGACATAAATTTGCATTTCACAGGAGATTTTCACGCAATAGGTGCGGCTAATAACTTGCTCGCCGCAATGCTCGACAATCATATTCATCAAGGCAACGAACTGAAAATCGACACGAGAAGGATTGTCTGGAAGAGATGCGTCGATATGAACGACAGACAACTGAGAAATATCGTAGACGGGCTCGGCGGCAAGACCAACGGAGTGCCGAGAGAGGACGGTTACGATATTACCGTTGCGTCCGAAATAATGGCAGTATTATGCCTTTCATCATCGCTAAAAGACTTAAAAGAAAGGCTTGCGAGAATTATTGTTGCGTATAACACGGACGGAAATCCGGTTACGGCAGGAGACTTAAAGGCGCAAGGCGCAATGACGGCGCTCTTAAAAGACGCAATAAAACCAAATCTCGTTCAAACGTTAGGCGGAACGCCTGCAATAGTACACGGCGGACCGTTTGCAAATATAGCGCACGGTTGCAATTCGGTAATCGCTACGAAAACCGCTTTAAAACTCGGCGATTATTGTATAACCGAGGCAGGATTCGGCGCAGATCTCGGAGCAGAGAAGTTTTTGGATATCAAGTGCAGATATGCGGAACTGAAACCCGATGCGGTAGTTGTCGTTGCGACAATAAGGGCGCTTAAAATGCACGGTGGGCTTAAAAAGGACGAACTTGAAAAAGAAGATTTAGTCGCACTCGAAAGAGGAATTCCAAACCTTCTCCGTCACGTAAATAATATGAAAGAGGTATATAAACTTCCCGTCGTCGTTGCCGTAAACAGGTTTCCGACGGATACAGATAAAGAGGTTGACTTAATCATAGAAAAATGCCGTGAATTAGGAGTAAACGTAAAATTATCAACCGTGTGGGCAGACGGGGGCAAGGGCGGAATAGAACTTGCCAAAGAGGTTGTACGCCTTTGTGAGACTGAAAATAATTTTGATTTTTGCTACCCGTTAAATTTTTCCATCAAAGAAAAAATCGAAGCGGTAACAAGGCGCATATACGGCGGAAACGGCGTGGTGTTTACTCCGAATGCTGAGCGCCAGATAGCGGAGTTGACGTCGCTCGGATATGGCAACTTACCGATATGTATTGCAAAAACGCAGTATAGTTTTTCTGACGATCCTCAAAAACTTGGAGCGCCCGTAGATTTTTCAATTACGGTTAAAAACGTAAAAATATCTAACGGCGCAGGATTTATAGTCGTTTTAACGGGAGACATTATGACTATGCCCGGACTTCCCAAAGTCCCTGCGGCAGAGAAGATCGACGTAGACGAGAACGGTGTCATAAGCGGACTTTTTTAAGGATAAATTGATTACTTAAAATAAATACAATAAAAAAATCGATAGCGCAATCAAAATACGCTATCGATTTTTTATTATTAATTTAATTAGGCTTTTGGTCCGGCCTTTACAACGTTTTCGGGCATATGAGTATATTTTTTGAAGTTGTCTACGAAAGATTTAGCAAGTTTTTTAGCCGT
>CAJOMT010000021.1 GCA_905235815.1 uncultured Clostridia bacterium | reverse complement strand
GTCAATTTGAATACACAAAAACATAAAACTATGTTATAATGATAACTAACAGTATTCATTTTTAATTATTTAGGGGTATATGAATATGGAAACACATAAAAAGTGCTGTTTCATCGGGCATAGGGACGTGGAAATAACGCAAGAACTCAAAGAGCGAATCAAAAATTCAGTTGAAAATTTGATTATAAATGAAAATGTAAAAGTATATTTATTCGGCAGTAAAAGCGACTTTAATAATCTTTGCCACATCGTGGTTACCGAATTAAAAGAAAAATATCCGGACATTAAAAGAATCGGCTATACTTGCAGGAGTGAAGCCATAATTTTAGAGAGCGAACGAGATGAATTGGAAAAATTTTTTTCTTATTTACAAAAGCGAGAAGTTCACTTAAAAGGTTATGAAGAAGAATTTGAGCATAAAACGAAATATACTTCCGGTAAAGCATCATATATTGAAAGAAATCAAGCAATGATTGATGATAGCGACTATTGTCTTTTTTACTATGATGAGAATTATTTACCACCGACAAGAAAATACTCAAAAAGAAGTGTTGGCTGCTATCAACCGAATTCCGGTACTGCCGCTGCCTATCAATATGCTAAACAAAAAAATAAAATAATAATCAATTTCAAATAATTATATTTAGTTCGGTTGCGGCAAGTTCAATAAACGAATATCAAAAAAGATGAGGGCGTGTTGCTCCCATCTTTTTAATATCTTACTTTATAACCGTTTAAATCAAGTTGCTTGGAATAAAACAATCTTTATCGTCTATCGGCAAAGGTTCCTCGCACATACAAACGATTCCGCCCGTTCCGCGAGATACGGCAGCCTTTTCAAGAAGTTCGAATTTTTTCACTTCTCGTCTGTTCGGGACGGAAGATTTTTTGATTTCAAGCGGGTGTATGACGTTGTTTTCTTCTACAAAAACGTCGATTTCTTTTGCGTTATTGTCTCTGAAGTACGTCAAGTTGGCTTTGGTTTTTCCGTAAGCATAGTTTTTGACAAGTTCCATAACAACGTAGTTTTCATAATAACTGCCGCTTGCCGCACCGTTCATTAAGGCGTCGGGCGTCAACCACATTGAAAGGTACGAGCATAGTCCGGTATCGCAAAAATATAATTTCGGAGTTTTGGCGAGCCGCTTCAGCTCGTTGTTCGAGTATGGTTGCAAAAGGTAAACGATATGCAGTCCCTCCAAAATTTTTAACCACTCCTTTGCAGTGGGCACGCTGATTTCCGCCGATTCCGCAAGCGTGGTATAATTCACTTGCTCAGCGCAAAGAGCGGCGCAACAGCACAAAAACTTACGGAATTTTATTGAATCCACAATTCCTCCGACTTCGGCGACGTCACGCATCAGATAGGTATCGACGTAAGAATTAAAATACTCGTTTCGTATTTCTTCGTCTGCGCCGATGGTTTGAGGCATACCGCCTTCCCAAATATGTCGAAATACTTTTGTTACGTCGTTTTTTTCAACTAATCTCTGCCGTTTTTGTAAGTTTTCAAGAGAAAAATCCAATTCATCTTCAAACAAAATTCCACGCTTTTCACGTTGAGACAGCCCGTAGAGTTCCAATATCCCGATTCGTCCGACAAGAGTTTCGCGAACTTTTTTCATCATAGCGTATTGTTGTGAACCCGTCAGCCAAATCAAGCCTTTTTCTTCGGAATTGTCGCAAATGATTTTGATTTGTTCAAACAGTTCGGGCGCTTTCTGCACTTCGTCGATAAGAATAGGCGGTTTGTACGTTTGAAAGAAAAGTACGGGATCGGATTTTGCAAGTTCCCGAGCCATCATATTGTCCAGAGAAACGTAAGTCCTGTCGGTTCCTTCCGCCAAGTGTTTTAACATGGTGGTTTTGCCCACTTGCCTTGCGCCGGTTACTAAAACCGCTTTGAAAAAACCGCTCATTTTTAAGAATTTTCTTTCAAGTTCACGTTTAATATAAGACATTATATTCTCCAAAATTTAAGGAAATTTAAAGTGTACTTTTATTTTACCTTAAAATACGGCTCTTGTCAAGACCGTTTGCACTATTTTGAAAAATTTTTTTCCAAACCTCAATATACCCCCAAAAGTCAAACACTTTTAAGGGTATATCATTTGTATCTTTAAAATTTCAACTTTCTTGCCATGAGTACGCCCATTACAGACGCCATCATCAGCCCCCTCGTCCAACCCGACGAGTCGCCTAAACAATGTAGGTTCTTTATGTTCGTGTTGAAGTCGTCGTCCATCTTTATCTTGTTGGAATAGAATTTCAGTTCGGGCGAATAGAGCAGCGTTTCGGGACTTGCAAACCCCGGGACTACCATATCGAGCTGTTTTATAAAGTTAAGTATGTTGGTCAAAGTTCTGTATGGGAGCGCAGCCGTTATGTCGCCGGCTACTGCGTCGGGGAGCGTAGGCTTGACGTTGGATTGTTGTAACTCCTTGGGCCATGTGCGCTTGCCGTCTAATATGTCGCCATAGCGCTGAACGAGTATATGTCCGTCGCCGAGCATATTGGTGAGTTCGCCTATTTTTTTTGCGTATTCTATCGGTTGATTGAACGGATAAGTAAAGTTGTGCGAGCAAAGTATGGATAAATTCGTGTTGTCGGACTTTTGGTCTTTGAACGAATGTCCGTTTACGACGGCGAGATTGTCGTCGTAATTTTCTTGCGCCACGTAGCCGCCCGGGTTTTGACAGAACGTCCTTACCTTGTTTTTAAACGGCGCAGGGTAGCCGATGAGTTTGGATTCGTAAAGCACTTTGTTTACTTCTTCCATTACCTCGTTTCTGACTTCCACTCTGACGCCTATATCGACTGTCGAGGGCTGGTGTTCTATACTGTGTTCGCTGCACATCGTTTCGAGCCATTCGGCGCCCCTTCTGCCGGTTGCGACGATGATTTTTTCAGCCTCGATGACTTCCTCTTTTCCGCCGACGAAAATAATTGCGCCCTTGCAAATTTCGTTTTCTATTATTACGTTTTTGCAGTCGGTATCAAACAGCATTTGAACGCCGCTTTGAAGTAAATTCTGCTCGATTGCATAGTAAATATCTTGCGCCTTTTCGGTGCCGAGGTGGCGAATAGGGCAGTCTACGAGTTTAAGCCCTGCGCTTATTGCCTTTCTTCTTATCTGCTTGATTTCTTCGGGGTGTTCTACGCCCTCTATTCTGGTGTCTGCGCCGAATTCGAGGTAAATTTTATCTACGTACGAAATGGTTTCTTGAACTATGTCGTGTCCGATCTGGTCGGGAAGCGCTCCGCCGACGTAACTCGAAAGCGAAAGTTTTCCGTCCGAAAATGCCCCTGCGCCCGAAAAACCCGTGGTAATAGCGCAGTTCTTGCAGTTCATACAATGCCCGGTTGTCTTTTTGGGACATGCTCGCTTTTCTATCGCAGAACCCTTTTCCACAATGGTTATCTCTTTTTTGCAGCCTCTCCTTATGAGTTCAAGCGCAGTGAAAATTCCTGCCGGTCCTGCGCCTATTATCAAAATGTCTGTTTTCATTTATTCTCCTTTGCCGTCTACTATGTGTACGTCCAACTGATTGAAAGGAATGTGTATATCTGAGTTATCGAATGCGGTTTTAACGCTTTCAAACATATCGAAATAAACGGTCCAGTAATCTTCGCTTTTTACCCAGACCTTGCTGGTGAGCACTATTGCGCTATCGCCGTGCGCGCTTATTCTGCAAGTAGGTTCGGGATCTTTCAAAACGAGTTTGTGTTGTTTTGCAATATCCAATATAATGCTCTGCGCTTTCTTGTAATCGTCAGAATACGAAATAGAGAAATCTATATCGACTCTCCTCGTGGTTTTGGCGGAGTAATTTATTATCGTACCGTTTGCGAGCGCACCGTTCGGGAGCGATATTACCTTGTTATCGGGAGTGCGGACTTTCGTGTATAAAAGCGTTATATCTTCGATCGTGCCCTTTACGCCCTGCGCCTCGATGAAGTCGTCTAAAACGAACGGCCTCGAAGTGATTATAAGTATTCCGCCGGCTACGTTCGAAAGTGCGCCTTGAAGCGCCAAGCCTATGGTAACGCCGATTGAAGTTATGAGCGCTACTATGCTCGAAATCTCTACGCCGAGATACGCAAGCAACATTATTACGAGTAAAATTTTCAAGCCGTATTTTATTAAATTTCGTAAAGTTTTGCCGAGCGTTTTATCAAAATTATGCTTTTCGTTTACTTTCTTTATCCAACCGACAAATATGTTTATTATCACAAAGCCAAGGAATCCGATGACGATTGCAATCAGTAACTTAACGCCGGTAGTTGTAACCCAATTTAATAAATAGTCTAATAAATCTTCCGCAGACTCGATTGCCGGCAAATTATTCATTTATACTTTTACGCTCCTTTCCGAAAAATTTACTCACAAAAAACAGCCATACGACGAGTAGAGAAAGGGCAACGAGCACCACCGCTATTGCCTTGACTATGTTGGAACGCCCACTCGAATATACGTCGTTAATCGACATATAGCCGTACTTTTCTCCGTATTTAACTTTTATTACGTCGCCTTGTGCGTCAATTACGGTTATTTCGGTTTTTTCTTTTAAAAGGTCTGCTTGCTCGGTCAAATTCTCGTCCGAATAGACGGTTACGCCGTATCTCGAATACGCTATAGCGGTCGAAAGAGTTTGTCTGTCCTTAGCCGAAACCAAATTGTCGGACACGAAACTTTTAGGAATATAGCCGACTTTTCCGCCCGCATTTACCGCATAGTATTCTACGCCGTTAAACTCTATTTCTGAAGTTTTTTCTAAACTTTCGTACTTTTCGGCGGAGCCGATGACGTAATCGCCCTTTAATACGGGTATAGAATAGATATTGAAATCGACGAGCGCATAGGTTTTTGAAGTTGCGCCTTTTGCTTTGAAATCGCCGTACGTATCAGAAATTCTCACTATCGCCGACGTGTCGTCGTTGATTATCAGCGCATATTTTTCGCCGAGCGGAAACTTTACGTAAGCGATATTTTCATCGCTTGCGGTAAGACATTCCGTATACGAGCGATCGCTGAGGTCTATCGAAAACAGTTTCGAGTTTTTCTTTAAATGCGTGAACGGGGTATTTTCAGAATAGTTTATCGAAAAGTCGTCGGGGAAAGATACCGAATCTGGCGTAGATATTTCCATATCCGCATCTTTTGCCGACTTCAAAATCAAGCCGCCGAATAAGAAGTACGCCGTTTCGGATTCGTACGACAGACACATAGACAATGCGTCTCCGACGCCCATAATGTTATCGGATAAAATCAATTTTTTGGAGTAAATTTGCTCGCCTTCCGAATAGCATCTTATTTCGTTGTGTTGGTAGAGCGCAAAAACTTTTCCGTCGAAGTCGGTCTGAATTCGCAGAAGTTTTTCGACCTTTCTTTCGGAGTAAACCGACTTTAAGTCGCCGTTTAAAGAGTAGAAATTATAAGTATTCGAATTTTCAGCCGCAAAATATATTACGCCGAACACGTCGACCGCTATTTTAAGCCCTTTGCCCGTTTGAACGTTCGGCATTTGTAGTTCATCGAGAGTTCCGTCTACGCCGAGCGAGTAGACCGTCGGGAACACTTCGCCACCGACAACTTTGTTTGCAAGCAGATAAAATTTTTCGTCCCGATAGGCAATATCCGCTATTTCCTCAACTTTGTCGCTATATATTTCTGTTGAAACGAGATCCGCCTCGCCCTCGTCAGAAATTTTTAAAAGTTTTACGTTTTCGCCTTTGGCGTAGCAGAGATATCCGTCGCCGACGTCAAATAATTCCACTCCGTCCTCGGTTAATATGCGGTTGTAAGTGTTTACGCCGTATATGTCGTTTATGACTACTATTCTGCCGTCGTCGAGCGCATATATCTTATCGCCGTCTACCGTAACGTCTTTGACGCCTGCGCTTAATCTGTTGATTGCATTTGAGTTCGTGGTGATAGCAAATTGAGTAAATGAGTTATCTTTTAAATCTATCTCCTGAACGGCGTTTATAGTTCCGTCCACTATCCATATCTTATCGCCTTCGACGGGGCAGATACCGAGCGGATTTTTTATCGTTCCCAAATCGTCCTCGCCGGACGGTTCTATTTCTTTTATCGTCTTTATCTCGCCACCGATATATTCGTATACTCCCTTATCGGTAGTAAAGAACAATCTTTCGCTGTCGCCGGAAAGGTATCTGACGCTGCCTTCCGCATTCAAAAGCGTTTTGCTTTCCTCGCCGTCATAAACGTAGATTGCGGAGTCGTCCGAGCAGTCATAGTAGAGTTTACCGTCGTCGCTATAAAGGAGATTAGACGGCTTTGTCGCTCTGAAAGTTTTGAAATATTCGCTTTCGCGCTCAAATTTCTCTTTGTTTTCCTTTATCCGATAGAAATATACGTTGCTCTCCGTCGCCGTTACGAGCGTATCGCCGCATACAGAGAATGTGTTACATGAAATGCCCGTATCTTCGACGTTAGCCTCGTAGTTCCAATCGCTCTCGTTAAATCCGGTTATATCGATCGCATAAATTTTAAGGTCGTAAACGTAGAGGATAAAATTTCCGTAATGCCCGATAGTTTTTACTTGGTTATCCAATAAATCGAGCGGCAACGACGAAAACTTTTCATCTCGGTAGATGACGATAGCGTTTTTATGCGAAATCGCCATTACCTCGCCCCCGTCGTCGTCTACGTATCTGCAAAGGGCGTATGGGTTATCGAGTTTATAGTATTGAAGATAACTCGTCGGAAGGAAAATTTCGGTCTTGATATCGTCGTCTTGCGCAGCAAAAGCGGCCCTGCCGAAAGGCAAGGTCAAAAACGCCGTCAACATTATTAAACTTAAAAATACCGATAATTTCCTCATTATATTTATAGTATAACATTTATATTTACAAAAGACAAGTTTTCTTGTTAAATTTACCTAATAATTTTTTTTCGCCGCTGAATGCGGGCAATTTTTTTAAATATGACAGATATTGTCAGTATTTATTTTTTAGAATAAATGCGAACATTTGTTCGGATATTTTTTTAAAAATTTTTCCGCATCTAGCGTCAGTGAACCTTGCTTTTAAAAAAATCGGGTGTATGATTTGGGCAAGCGCCGAGGGAAAATCGTTTAATTATCAAATATTCGGGCGCAGACGGAGGTAAATAATATGTACGTAATGGAGAAATGCCTCCTGGCTTGCTTTAACGCAATGCAGGACGTGATAGAAAAAATGGACGGATTATTTTTAAAGACGGCGCTCGGAAGTTATCATTCCACGGAGCCTTGCGAGGCTATCTGCGACAAACTTATCGAGATGACCGAGAGAAAGGCGGACTTGTTATTTTTAGTCGATACGATAGAAAAGGCGCTCGGAAATTTACCTTCTGAGCGCAGAAAATTTTTGGAATATAAATTTTTCGGAGTAAAAGACGACGAGATAGAGAGCATTAAGGGGAGCAGAAAATATTACAGGCGGCAACTTGCAGCCATTGTCGGCTTTTCTGTCGAACTTAAAAAAGTCGGGTTTACGGAAGATGACTTTAAAGATATGGCTTTGAAGTTTTCGTTTATTGCGAGCGTGTATAAAGATTTTTCAAACAAGAACGCAATAGCGCAGTCTTTGCCGTCGTCTTGTTATAAAGTTTCTAATGGAAAAATTTTAGGTTCGACTGCTATTCGTCCTCGTTCCATTCGCTCTTTGTGATGACTTCTTCTTTTGCCTTTTCGGGCATGGGTTTAAAGAGCAGATACACTATGCTTATCGCAACGACGGATATTCCTACGATTATTATAATTTGCAGGTTATCGCCCAAGGCGTTTGAAGTTTTCGGCGATTCCGAGGCAGGCTTATTTTCAGATACCGATTCTTCGGGTTTAACGACTTCTACGGGAAGGATCGGCAATGCGAAATTCAAAATAGCGGATTGAAGAATATACCCCATATAATTATCGCCGGAAGCGGTGGAAACGTAGCCGTAAACGTACGTTTCGCCGCTCGGACGAACGTTTATGCCGTAGAAGTCTATAATACTGTTTTCGGTAATAGTTTCGGCGTAAGTATAGCCGGTATCTTTGTATAAGAGGCAGTTTTCGCCTATCGTAAACGAGGAATTCGGATACGGCGCCGTCGGTTCTTCTTTGGCAAGACTGAATTTATCGAGTTCGATATATCCCTTGACGGAAGGGTGAATTGCGTCGCCGCCCTTGTATTCGACTTTGACCGAATAAGAGCCTACCGACAACACTTTGACGTAATAACTGTATGGCAAAGTAAACCAAGGCTTTGTCAGGTTTGCGTCCATATATAAGACGACGTCGTCGGAAAGTATTCTCGAATATTTAATTTCCTCGTCCGAATAAGCCGTTTTTGCGGGGAATACGGCGAGCAGAGAAATCGCAAAGATTACGAAAATAAATTTTTTCATCGTATCATTCATTTTAATACGGCTCGTTAGGTCTTAAAAGGATTATTTAAGCGAAAAAGGAGAGTGTTTGTCGATTATGACGATAGACGAATGTATATTAGCGCTCAAAAATATAGAAAACGAACAAAAAAGGCGTCGGGATAGCCCTCTTGCGAAGTACAACTCAGGCGAAAAAATACATTTAAAGCAAATGGCTTTTCATAAATGCCAAAAGCGCAACAGATGGGTTTTCGGCGGCAACCGAAGCGGCAAGACCGAATGCGGGGCGGTGGAATGTATCTATATGGCGAGGGGTATTCACCCGTTCCGTGAAAACCGCAAAGACGTATTCGGTTGGGTGGTATCGCTTTCGAGAGAAGTTCAGCGAGACGTTGCGCAAAAGAAAATACTCGGCTATCTTCCGCCCGAATGGATAGCGGATATAGTTATGAGTTCGGGGAGAAAGGACAATCCCGAAAGCGGTATAGTCGACCAGATAAAGATAAAAAACGTGTTCGGCGGCTATTCGGTAATAGGCTTTAAAAGTTGCGATCAGGGCAGAGAAAAATTTCAAGGCAGTTCGCTCGATTTCGTGTGGTTCGACGAGGAGCCGCCGGAAGATATTTATCGGGAATGTAAGATGAGAGTTTTCGATAAAGAAGGGGATATTTTCGGCACGATGACGCCTTTAAAGGGGCTGACTTTCGTCTACGACGAGATATATCTCAATAAACTTTCGTCAAACGAAGTCTGGTGCGAATTTATGGAATGGGCGGACAACCCGTTTCTTTCGGACAAAGAAACCGAGGCGCTTACGGCGTCTATGAGCGAGGACGAACTCGTTTCGAGAAGGTACGGGCAGTTCAAGAGTTTATACGGTCCGGTGTATCCCGAATTCGACGAAAACGTCCACGTCATCGATCCCTTTCCGATCCCTTTCGAATGGCAGAGCAATCTGTCTATCGATCCGGGGCTCAACAACCCCCTATCTTGCCATTGGTACTGCGTCGACTACGACGACAACGTATACGTGGTAAAAGAACATTTTGCGGCAGGCAAGGACATAGGCTATCACGCCGAGGAAATAAAGAGAATATCGAGGGAATTAGGCTGGAAAACGGATAAACAAGGGAGGATTTCCGCCCTCATCGATTCCGCCGCAAACCAGCATACTCTCGCTTCGTCAAAGAGCGTTACAGAGTTGTTTACCGAATACGGAATACTCGTCAATCCGCAAGTCGACAAGGACTTGTTTGCCGGCATTGCGAGGGTAAAGGAATATTTGAAAGATAAAAAACTCTTTATTTTCAGAGAATGTACCAATCTCATCAGGGAATTGAAAAATTACCGCTGGTCGAGCGGCGACGTTCCGAGAAAGACGGACGACCATGCGCTCGACGAACTCAGATACTATCTTATGAAAAAGCCGAGAGGGGAAAGACCCTCGGAAGAAAAGACCGCAATAATGCTCGACAAGGAAAGACTCATCAGAAAATTGAAGAGGAGGAGAAGAACGTAGGTGGAAGAAAAGACGAAAAAAGAGATAGAACTCGCCCTCATAAAGCGTGCCGTCGGTTACGACGCAAAGGAAATAGTCGAGGAATTTTCGTCTGACGAAGAGGGCGGAGAGCGACTTTGCAAGCGGAAAATCACCACGAAAAATTTTCCGCCCGACGTAACGGCGGCTAAACTCTTGCTGGATATGAATGACGATAAAGACCTCGCCTCTCTTTCCGACGAGGAACTCGAAGAAGAAAAAAATAAATTATATAAAATCTTGGAGGATTTAAAAAATGAAAGTGATAACTAAGGAAGATTATCCTAAAATCTGCGACGCTAAAGGTTGCAATGAAAATTCTTACGCCAAAATCAGTTTTTACGGCGAGGAAACCGATCTTTGTCTTTGCAAAAAATGTCTAAGCAAATTAGCGGCTGCAATCGGCAATTTAAAGAAGGAGAAAATGTAAAATGTCCACGGATAAGTCGATTAACGAAGAAAATTTGTTCTATGAAGACATCGTCAAAGACGTTACCGACGACTATGAAAGACGGCGAGATGAACGCTTGGCGACGGAAAGACAATGGCAACTGAACGTAAATTTTTTAAACGGCAATCAGTACTGCGAAATAAACGCCGTCGGGGAAATTGAGGAAGTCGAGAAATACTATTATTGGCAAAACCAAAACGTATATAACCATATAGCGCCGGTAATGGATACGAGAATAGCGAGGCTTACGAGGATACGTCCGAGTATGAGCGTGAGGGCGGCAGGCTCTGACGACAGCGATTTAAAGACAGCCAAACTCACCACTTCTATTTTAAATTCCACTTGTGCAAGGCTTAAAACGAGTGCCATTATTCACGACGCAACGGTATGGAGCGAAGTTTTAGGCACTTCGTTTTACGAGATAGTGTGGGACGGCGATAAGGGTAGAACGGTAGGCGAATTGGACGGAAAAGAAATCAAAGAAGGGGACGTAAGAGTGGAAGTCGTATCTCCGTTCGAAATTTTCCCCGATTGTCTCGCCGCCAACTCGCTTGGCGAGTGCAAGAGTATAATTCACGCTCGTGCGATGCACGTCGACGACGTTGAAAAGCGCTACGGCATAAGACTTCAAGGCGAGGACGTGGGCGTATTTACGCTCTCCGAAAGCGATGCGGGCATTATGGGCGAGACCGTCGCTCACGACAGGGTAGTCGTGATAGAGAGATTCGAACGTCCGTCGGAGAAATATCCGTCGGGCAGAGTGATCGCCGTAGCCGGAGATACGCTTCTCTATATGGGAGATTTGCCGTTTTTAAACGGTGAAAACGGAAGCAGAGATTTCCCGTTCGTAATGCAAAAATCCATAGCGGTAGCGGGTAAATTTTTCGGAATTTCCGTAATAGAACGACTTATCCCCGTTCAAAGGGCTTACAATGCGGTAAAGAACAGAAAGCACGAGTTTTTAAACAGGATAAGTATGGGCGTGTTCACCGTGGAAGACGGCTCGGTGGACGTGGACGAACTCGCGGAGGAGGGCTTGTCTCCCGGGCGAGTCGTGGTATATAGACAGGGCAGTCGGCCGCCGTCGCTTATGAATCCGGGAAGCGTTCCCATAGATTTTACGTATGAAGAGGAGAGGCTTACAAACGAGTTTATTCTTATAAGCGGCGTGAGCGAATTTTCGAGGACATCGAATATCGGTTCGAACATTTCTTCGGGAACCGCCTTGCAACTTTTGATAGAGCAAGACGATACGAGACTTTCGGCAACGGCGGAGGAGATAAGACGGGCGACAAAGGAGATGGCTCAACATATAATAAGGCTCTTCAAGCAATTTGCTGACGATGAGAGAATAATGAAAGTTGCCGGCGAAAACGGAAAAGTCGAAACGTATTACTTTACTTCGGGCGACATTTCTTCGGACGACGTTGTTTTCGATACCGAAAACGAACTTTCTTATACCCCTGCTCAAAAGAAGAGCGCGGTATACGACCTACTGAATACGGGGCTGTTAAACGACGAGTCGGGGAAATTGTCGGATAGGACTAAGAGCAAGTTGCTCGAAATTCTGGGTTTCGGCTCGATAGACAACGTGAGAGATATCGACCAACTGCATATAAACAAGGCGGAACTCGAAAATATGTCGGGATTTACCGAAGATATAGAGGTGGACGAATACGACGACCACGAAATACATATAGAAGAACACACGAGGTTTTTGCTGTCTGCCGAGAGCGAAGATATGCGTAAAGACAAAGCCGCAAAGGAGCGGATGCTCAACCATTTGAGAGCGCATAAGAAGTTTTTTGCGGCAGAGAGCGAATAAAGGAGGCGGGAGATGATGCGAAGCGATGAGAATATGACGGCAATGTCCGCACCGCAAACCGCAGCGGCGGATAGAGAAGACGGCGGCATGCAAAGGACTTACGGTAAATTCAAAACACTCGAAGCGCTTATCGGTGCCTATGATTCTTTAGAGGCTGAATTTACCAGACGCAGTCAGCGGCTCAAAGAATTAGAGAGGGAAGCGTCGGCGAGGGCAAAGACCGACTCCGAGGGGAGAGCGGTTTCCGAACAGACGCTTGGAGGGAGAGAAAGCGCCGAGGATTTTTTTGAAAGATATCCCCGCGCAAAGGCGTTTTTTCAAAGCGGCGCCGCAACCGAACTCGGCGACGAGCAGTGTTCGGAAGACAAGGAAAGAGTTTATATAAAACTTTTGGAGAATGAATTATCTCGGCAGCAAAACGACCTTAGCGATAAGAATTTTCTGCTCGAAAAGGTAAAAGGGGACCCCGCGATAGAAAAAGAAATCGTGAAAATTTACCTCAAAAGTTTGGCAAACTCCAAACCCAAAGCGGCATTTGGGGGCGGCAACGCCCTGTTAGCGCCTCCGCACAGACCAAAGGATATGACGGAGGCTTCGGCTATGACCGAAAAATTTTTAAATAAGAAAGGAGAAATAAAATGGTAACATTATCGAATGCGGACAGCGCTCTGAAATCGCTGTATCTCGGAGTAGTTTCCGAACAGTTAAATACCGAAGTCAACCCGTTGCTCGCCAAAATAAAGCAGACGAGCGCGGACGTATGGGGTAAAGAAGTCAGACGTTTGGCTCAATACGGCATAAACGGCGGAGTGGGCGCCGGAACCGAAACCGGAGATCTTCCCGCTGCCGCAGGAAACAATTACGAGCAATTCGTAACTACTTTGAAGAATTTGTACGGAACTATAGAAATTTCGGACAAGGCGATAAGGGCGTCCGCAAGCGACGCAGGCGCTTTCGTAAACCTTCTGAACGCCGAAATGGACGGACTGTTTAAAGCGGCGTCATATAACTTCGGAAGAATGTTGTTCGGCGACGGTTCGGGCGTATTAGCTACCGTAACTTCCGTTTCGAACGGCAAAATTTACGTAGATTCGGTTAAAAATATCGTAGAAGGTATGGTTATAGACTGTTTACTTAACGGCGAAGCTACCGAAGTTGTCGGCAGAAGAGTGCTGGCGGTAGACAGAGTGAATAAAACGGTTACCGTAACCGGTACGACCGTTACGTCTTCGATTCAGGGCGCAAAAATCACCGTTCAAGGTTCGTATAATCAGGAAATAACCGGACTCGGCGCTATATTCAAGTCAACGGGTACGATTTACGGTTTGGACAGGGCTACTCACCAATGGTTGGTTCCCTATATGCAAACGCAAGTCGGAAATATAAGCGAAACCGTAATTCAGACCGCAATCGACTATCTCGACGAAAACGCGGGCAGTAAAGTCAATTTCATAGTTTGTTCTTCCGGCGTTAAACGCGCGTTCCAGAACTATATGAACTCATACAAGAGAAACGTAGACGTTATGGACTTAAAGGGCGGCTATAAGGCGATTTCCTATAACGGTATTCCGATTATTTCCGACAGATTCTGCCCGAGCGGAACTATGTATTTATTGAATACGGACGATTTTGCGCTTCATCAACTCTGCGATTGGAAGTGGCTTGAAGGCGAAGACGGAAAAGTTATCAAACAAGTTGCCGGCAAGCCCGTATATACCGCTACTTTGGTAAAATATGCGGATCTTATCTGCACTCGTCCTTGCGGACAGGCAATGCTTTCGGGAATAACCGAAGCGTAAACTTTTTGGTTTTCAGGCGAAACGGATTATCGTTTCGCCTGAAAAAATGGAGGTTAAAATGACAGTAAGCGACATAATTACTATGGCTGCCAAAATGGTATTTGATAACTCGACAGTTGCCAAAATCGAAAGAGGCGAAGAATTGTCTGAGGACGAAGAAAGTGACGTTAATCGACTTATAGACGCATATAATATGGTTTTAAACGAGATTGCAATCGAATATTATCCCATATTTTTCACCGATGAGAAGGCGGGGCAAACGATAGATTTTGCGGAGCTTACGTACCAACCTTTAATAGTTGAGAAAGTCACCGATAAAAAGGGGCGAGCGGTTCAATTTAAAGTTTTGCCGACGGCGGTAGAGATGCTAAAATACGATACGTATTTAATTCGCTATGCCTACGTTCCGCCTAAGAGAAGCGAGCAAGAAGAGTTCGAGTATCAAGGCTCTAAAATCAGCGCTCGTGTTTTCGCTTACGGAGTTGCGGCGGAGTTTTGCCTGGTTATGGGAAGATATAATGAAGCCGTAAATTGGGACGGCAAGTTCAGAAAATCTCTCGGCTCAACTCTTACAAGAGGCGCAAAGAAAATAAAAGGCAGGGTTTGGGGGCTAT
>CAJOMT010000020.1:6251-21550 GCA_905235815.1 uncultured Clostridia bacterium | reverse complement strand
CCTTTAAGTCTTTGCATTTGAGAGTCGATTTCGCCGATTTCTCTCTTTTGTTCTCTTTCCTCTCTTAACAGTTCATCGTACTCGTTTAAGTCGCTTAAAAACAATTTATGGTCTGTTTCTATGCCGTTTCCGCTATACCCGTAACCGCTCAAAAACCCCTCTATAGGTCGATAAACGTTATCTAACCTCTCTTTCTTTATTTCTTTTTCGGGATTCTTTACCTGCTCCGTTTTTTGCGGGGCGGGCTTTTTTTTGCTTTGCAATAACGCCGTTAAGGATATTGCCGTTCCGATAACTCCGACCGCCGACACTATGCAACCTATGAGCCGAGAAAAGAATAAAAGTACTGCTCCGACCGCCGTAACGGCTATGAACGCAAAAAATATCGGCAATAAATATCCGCCCTTATTTTTCACAGGTTCCGAAATTGTTTCAAACGTATATTCGGGAGCGGCGTTATACTCTTTAAGGGCAGTTTTATACTCTGCCATTTGCTCATCAAGTTCGCCGAGTTCTTCCTCGCTCGGTCTATTGTCTCCGAATTTTTCCTTTAAAGTTCGCTGTTTAGCGGATAGCGGACGGCTTATTTTTTCGCTCTTTAAAATATTCAGTCTGTTTAATTCGCTCGTCTGCTTTTCGAGTTCGGAAATATCTTCGTCGGACAAAACGCCCGCTTTAAAACTTTCCTTTATTGCCGCCAGTTTTTGCTCTTGCTCGGCTATCGAATTTACCATTCTTTCGTAATTTTCCCAAACGGCGAAAGTTTCGTTTGCCTTTGCCGCCTCGGACAGTTTTTCTTCGAGCAAAGCAATCTCACCGAGCGTATTTTCGTACTCGTCATACTTTTGCGGCAAAGAATTTTTTATATCTCGTCTGTTCTTGACTTCCGCATTGAGCTTATCGTTATTCGCCTTTTCCAAAGATATAAGGTCTTGCGCCTTTTTACTCTTTTTGTAGTCCTTTGCGGCGTCCTCCAAAATTTTAAGAGCGTTCTCGACGTTTACGTCGTCGCCGTAAAAATAGGCGCCGAGTTTCGCCTTTATCCCTGCCGTTGAAGAAATTTCTATATCCGAATTGTCGACGAATACCGCCCGCTCGAAAGATTCCTTATCCAATCCGAACACTTTTTCGCCGGGTATCTCTCCCAACTCCGTAGTTATTTCGCCGCCCACATAGACGGTCATTTCGTCGGCGGTCTCGCTCTTTTCTCCGAAAAATCTCTCTATTCTGTAAATTTTACCGTCGCTTTCGAATATTATATTTCCCCCGAACCTGTTTGCGGAAAACGGATAGAAATGTTTGCGGTCGCAAAATTCACGAGTCTTGTCGTTATAGCCCTTTAAGCCGTAAAACATTGCCTTAATAAACGAACACAGCGTGGTCTTGCCGTACCCGTTTGCCTCGCAATACGAATTTATACCGCCGTCAAACTCTATCTTCTTTTGAGATATTTTACCGTAATTTTCTATGTAACAAGACAAAAGTTTCATCTTTCCAACCTCTCGCCTTTTAGCGCTTTGAATCCGTAGGAAATTACTTTTAACTTATCTTCGTCGGATAAATCGCTGTTTAATACCGTGCGGACGAATTCGCCTTTTAGCGACGGATCGTTTTCGTAAACCGTAAAATCCGCTTTCTTTCGGGTTTTGTCCTTTACGCTTACGTACATACAACTCCCCGAAAGTATCCTCTCCACGTCTTCGGCGAAATCGTCCTTGTCGAAATCGGTTTCACCGACAAGTTCAATGCGGTACACGTCGCTTCTTTTTAACTTTACTTCGTCATTCACCTTTGTTGCGGCGGTAAAATAGTCCGATACGCCCGTAACGTCCACTTCGGCTTCTATTATCTCTCTCTTTGCGAAAGGTACAAACTTATGCTTTACCGTTCCGCCTTGCGCTTCCACTTCGACGAAACCTTTCTTGCCCGTTTCGTCGAAACCGTGCCCCGAAAGGCAACCGCTGTAAACGTATATTCCTCGCCCGTCCAAATTGCCGAAAGAATACGAATGTAAATGTCCGAGAGCCAGATAATCTATATTTTTATCCCTTAGCCCCGCAAGGTTTATATCGCCGTCTATTTGCCCGTGCATCATAATTACGTTCGTATCTTCCGCCCTTAAATGAAGGGTAGACGATAATGACGAAACGTTATCTCTGTTTATTTCGATACCGCCAATCTTAACTTCGCCGTAATCGTAGACCGTCCAGGTATCGGAAAATCTCTTTAAATTCGGAATGTCCTCTTCTACCGCTCCGCTTACGTCGTGATTGCCCTTTAAATACAAGAAATCTATTCGCGGATTGTTCTTTACTACGCCGTAAAAGAACTCCTTGTCCTTTTTAAACGGATTATCCGAATCGAATACGTCGCCGCATAGCAAAATTACGCAAATGTCGTTTTCATTTGCGTAATTAACCATTTCAAGAAAAGTAGTCCTCATATCCGCCTTGATTTTCTCCGCAACGTCTTTCGGAAACCTCGAATCCGTCTTTGCGCCCAGATGAATATCGGCAGAATGTAAGAATTTCATTTACCCCTCCTATTAAAGAGCCAAGTCGTCTATTTCCGCTACGAGTTCTATAACTTTATTCCTATACGCCTCGTATTCTTTCGCTCCTTGCTCGGTGTTATTAAGATTTCTATGAACGTTTCGGTATAATAATCTGAAATATCCGAGTAGTCTCGCTTTCTTTTCAGCCTCTTTGACTTTTTCGTCGTCTGCGCCGAAGTACTCGACTAACGTCTTATGCCAAAACTTTTCGGCAACGTCGTAAGTAATACCCAAAAATCTTTCGACAGCCGAATGGTCGATCTCGGAATGTCCTAAATATGAATTGAACATCGAACCGAATTCAAATACAGGGTTGCCGACGCCCAACGTGTCCATATCGATAATCAATACGTCGCCGTCTTGAAACATTACGTTCTTAATATGATAGTCGCCGTGAATAAGATGTTTGCTATCCGGTATATTCTCGACGAGTTTTACGAGTTTATCGCCCGTTTCTTTCGGAAGGTGAGATCTTACGCCTTCGGCTCTGAACAATATATCCGGCTTAACGTTAGGTATTTCCGTATCGTCTGTTTCGATCGAATGTGTCTTCTTTAAAATGTCGGTATACAATTTAACGTAATAATCCATATTGTCGGGATTCGTAGCCAATTCTTTGGCAAACGACTTAGCGTTCAAGAGTTCAAACACCGTGCCGTAGTATTCCCCGACTTTCACTATATCGTAAGATATAGCCGTCGGAACGCCCATTACGAACGCCTTTTTGGCAAGAGAACGCTCGCGCAGAATATCTTCCATACTGCTGTTATTGCTATACACTTTTACGATAGTGTCCTGCGTTAAACGGTAAACTTTTCCGCATGCGCCCTGTCCTATGACTTCGCAGCCGTCAATAGAAATATTCTTGTACGCTTTCGCTATCGATAAAATCTCGGTAAATCCCGTCATATCGAATATTTCGTAAACGTCGGGCTTCACGTTGATTATCTTTAACGTCGGTTCCTTTTTACCGAGCCTCAAAATCACTCTGAGCCCCGCACTCGAAACGTATTCGGTTGCGTCGCAATCCACTACGATACTTCCGTCCGGAAATTTCGCTCTGATTTCGTTGATTTCGGTTTCTACACTCTCTGCGTTGCTCGTATCCACCCTTTCGCCCAAATAAATAGTCAAGATTTCGTTTTTGTAATCGCTTTTCATATTATTTACCTTCCAAAAATTTTTTCATATAATGCTTTGCACTCTCTGTATGCATAAGTTTCGCCAAGGTCGGACGCCGTCAATTCCAACACTCGTTTGTAGTACCATTTGTGTAAATTCTTATCTTTTTGGTTAAAATGTTGCCATAACTCGTCGCCTATTTTATCGTAAGCGCTCGCATAAGACCTTATGTTCGCGAGTTTATCCGAAAGCCAAAGTACCTTTAAACCTTTATCCTTCGAACTTGCAAGCTTTGCTAAACTTTCTTCCTTTCTTATTTTCCAAGTCTTATCGGGAGGCTGATCTTCGTATTTATTCTCGCTCTCGCCCCTGACGAGCGCTCCCACTTTATCGCCGAATAATCTCTCCACGTCCTCTATCGTCGCAGGAGTATCTTCCACTACGTCGTGCAATAGCGAAGCAATCAAAACGTCCTCGTCGTCGGTCATGGTCGCCGCAATGGTCGCAACCTCAAACGGGTGCAATACGTACGGCGCACCATTTATCTTTCTCTTTTGTCCGCTATGACATTCAACGGCGTACTTCGCCGCTTTATCAAATCTTTCGCTCATTTATCTACCGCCAATGAATTTTATTTCTTCTCGTTTATTATCTCCTCGTATTGAGCCGCCATTTCCGCCGTTACGTCCGCCCAACTGCGATAAATTTCCTTCTTTGCGTTTTCTCCGACTATCTTTAAACTATCCTTGTCAGCGATGAGTTTCTCGATTTTGTCTGCCCATTCCTCCGAGCCCCCGTCGACTATAAAGCCGTTCCTGCCGTCTTTTATTACTTCGGAAACGCTGCTGCCCTTCGGAACGATTGCCGGCAAGCCGCCCGACGCCGCCTCTAATATCGTTAGCGACGCATTGTCAAACGTAGACGGAAGTAAATATATATCCGACCTTACGTATAACGCTTGCAGTAGCGACTTGTCCAATATAGAACCCGTAAATATGACGTTATCCGTCAGCCCCGTTTCGTCCACGATGTTTTGGATATGTTTTCTCTCGGCGCCGTCGCCGACTATCAAAAACTTAAAGTTTACGCCCCTATCTTTCAATATTTTAAGTGCATTGAGCGAAAAAGGAATATTCTTGACAGCCACTATTCTGCCAACGTATAAAAAGACGTTCTCCACGCCTTCAAGGCCGTATTCTCTGTTCACTCGCTCGATATACGCTCTTTCCGTATCCTTATCCGGAATACGCATATCCGTTCCGTTTCTTAAAACCCTTATCTCGCCCTTATAGCCGTATTCTTTCAGCGTCGCCGCCGCTCCGTCGCTGACGGCAAACACGTAATCGAACCGAGATATCGTCCGCACAATCCTATGCAAAAGATATTTGCTCAAAATTTTTGATTTGGTTATCGCCAAAAATTCGTCCCTGAACTTGGTGTGAAAAGTATAAACGGTAGGGATATGGTATTTTTTACCCTCTTTTGCGAAAAATTCGCCTATCATAAACGGTGAATGAGCATGCAAAATATCGTAATTACCGTTCTTTATTTTTTCGTCAAGGTGCTTATCCCACCGCGGCGTCGGACATACGTAATTATCAAGTCCCAAAATTTTTACCGATTTGGTAAAGTAGACCCCTTCTTCGTGTCCCTCCGACGATTTATGATCTCTTTCAAATTCCGGAACGACGATCTCACATTCGTTATCGCCGATTAAATTTTTATAATAATTTTCAACGGTCCCCACTACGCCGTCTACGCTCGGATACCAACCGTCCAAGCCCAATAAGATTTTCATGCTCTCCTCTTATGCCCCGCTGCAAGATTTATTATAAGTCTGGCAGCATATATCACTATGCCGATGACGATATAGATGTAATACACCAAAAATCTCCAAGTGAACAATACCCAAGCGGAAGTCGCTATCGACTTGAAAGCCATAGAACTTGCGCCCTCCCAGAAACCGCTGTTTCCGGGCGTCGGGATCAAGGAGACAGCAAACGAAGTGAATGCGTTTACCGTCATAATATTTAAAATTGCCTGTAAACCCGTATCGACCATTTTCAGTTCCCCAAACATTTTAGCAACGAAGTACGGGAACGCAAAAGTCAAACATATTTCCAATGCGCAGCAACCCAAAAGCCATATAAACTTGAACGGGTGTTTTACCATTATCGAGAACGACGCTCTAAAGTCCTCTACAACCTTTATCGCCTTTTGTAAAGTCTTGTCTTTGTCCTTTACTATTCTGATTTTTGCGCCCAACGAAATAATTCCGCTCGTCATTTTATAAGATAATTTAGGAAGTAACAAGAACGTGACGATAAACAGAGGAACTAACATATTTATTCCCCAGCTCACCCATGCGAACGCCTTTATCGTCGCTCTCGTGGTTTTTTCTACCAAACTGAACGCACTCGCATTCAGCGCCATTAAAAGTCCGCTTATAAGCAGCCATATAAAAGTATTGGCAAAGTACTTTATCATTACGATGGCCCCCGACGAGCCGCCGGGAAAACCCTTTTTATACAGATTGTATATCTGCATCGGTTGACCGCCGGTCGAAAACGGAGTGATATTGTCGTAATACTTGCCCAAAAACGAAGTCTGAGCACCTATAAGCGGATGATATTTGCCGCTTACCGCACTCATTACCACCGAATATTTCATTGAGTCAAGCACGATAACGGCGAGCAGTACGGCTAACGTGATTAACAAATATAACGCATCTACCGACGCCATAGCCTCGCCGAAAGATTTGTTCGCTTCGCCGCTGAATTCGGAAGTTATTTTGAACATCAAAAATACGCCCACCGCAATCACTGCGATAAGCAAAATATTTCCGAGCCATTTATGCTTTTTAGGCTTAGGCTCTTCAATCTTGTCTTGCTCGAAAGTCTTTAAGGCGTCCTCTTCGTTTTGCAACTCGTTAAGTTGCATCGCTTCGATTTTTTCAAGCCCTTTTTCGAGAGATTCTCTTTCTTCTTCGTCGTTCATATACTACCGAAAATTTATTTAACAGTCAGAGTGCAGTATTACTATATAATACATACTTATTAAATTATAACACTTAATTGTGTTTATTTCAAGAAAATTTATATGCAATTGAAATATTTATTCTGTTTTTTTTAAATTTTCGTGCCTATTTCGACTTTGCCTTTGACAGCGGCATAAGAATCTTTGCTCAGTCTCGTTTCGGAAATTTTTTTGCCGTTTAAATATTTTACGAGATATCCGCTGCTCTTAACCCCTCTTTTCGACGCACAAACGACTCTCCTCTCGCCGAGTTCCAGATCGGCGGTCTCCACTATTTCTTCTGCCGGAGGAGAAATATATTCGTCGATTACGGATATGCGTTTATACTCAAAGCCGTCATTTCTGCCATAAATTCTGAATTTTATCTTTCCCCCGTTGCAACTCGCCACTATATAGACGTTCGAGTCTTTGGAATTCAATATCTTCAAATCGGCGCTGCCCGAATTTACCATAGCGTCGAAACTCGGCTCCACGTAAGACACCAAAAGACTGTGATTGTGCCTTTCCGTAACGGTCAGCCCCGCTAATAATGCGCAGTTATACAGCGTTGACGAAACTTGACATACTCCGCCGCCAACTCCTTCCGTAAACTCGCCGCCGACTATTATTTTGGCGCTTTTATAGCCACGCTCTTTCGTCCTCGCCCCGACGACTTCGTTAAAAGAAAATTCGGCGCCGCTTTTAAGCGCATATCCGCCTATCGTTTGGGTTGCTATCCCGACGTTATGTTTTCGCTCCTCTTGTGAGTTCGAATAGTCTGTCGAAAAGGTAGAAAGCAGCTTGGTTTCTTCCTTTAATGCGGCAAGCGTAACTGTCGGCATAAGCGTTACAACTTCGGCTGAAATATTGCGTTTACGAGCATATAGAGCACTTTTTATGTCTTTTACAAGTTTTTCGCAATCAATTCCCGCACCGCTATTTTCAGAATAATACACGAACGGATTTTCTCGCTCGGGATAAATTTTCAAGCTTGCGTCTATCGGCTTTATAACCGTATCAAAGTAAATTCCCTCTACTACTTCCTCTACGTTTTTCAAATATACTTCTCCGCCTACCACGTCTATTTCAGGATAGCGGTAAGTATACGTCTTGCCCATAGCGGTTATCGTCAGTTCGTAGTCGCCCACTATCGCCTCGCCCGGAAGGGATACGGCGTGCGCAACCGAATTTACAGAAAGTAATATGCCCATCGCAAATACTGCGATGGGCATTATATATCTTTTAAATTTACAACCCATAGTATTCATACTATGAGTTTGTCGGAAATTGCCGAAAATTATTCGCAAATCGTCAATTTTTTGTCTTTTATTTCTATGACGTTATCCTCTTTGAGTTTTTTGAGTTCACGCATCATAGCGCTTCTGTCGACGCAAAGATATTCCGCCAAAGCCGTCAAGGACATATCGAGCGTAAACGTATTCGAGTCGTGCCTGATCGCCGCCATCTTGAAATAAGCGAGCAATTTATCCCTTATAGTCCTATTCGATACAACTCCGATTTTAGCGCATAAATTCGTGGTTTTTGCGCACATTACGCCGAAAAGATTTGATAAAAATTTATTGCTCAAAACGCTGTCAAAAGTACTCATTAAAGACAGATTGCTATACGGAAAGAACAGCACGGTGCAATCGGTTTCGGCAATTGCCACTACGTAATCTCCGCCGATGCACGCTGACGATATCCTTTCCCCGAATATCGAATTTTTGCGGAGCCTTTCCATTATGATATTTTCTCCGCCCTCGTCCGTCTTTACGATTTTGACAACTCCTTCCGTAACGTAACCGATAAGGTCATTCGTCTCTTCAAAAGTGTAGAAAATACGACCTTTTTTAAATTTTTCAGAGGTGGCTTTCAGCCCCTCTGAAAGATTTTTATATTCGGTTTCGGTCATTCCCTCAAAGAGAGTGGGAGAGGAGTTTTTCATCGGCGTTATCCTTTATTTTTTCTGATCTTTCAATTCCAATAATATTTCTTGAAGCAACTTTTCGGTTTCAGTCGGTTCGGGTGCAGGTTCCGGCTCTTCTTCCGGTTGCTCGAGCGTCGGTACCATATCGGGATTCTTTTTCTTCATCTTCTCTATCCAACGCTTTTCGCCGTCGCTTAAAGGTTCGTCATTCTTCATCTTTTCCAAAATACGCTCTTTCATCTTCTTGTTGACGTTGAGGTCCTCAGACACTCTGTTTATCGTCTTGATTATGAGGAAGAGTATGAAAGCGGTGAGAATGAAGTTGATTATCGCACTTATAAACGCACCCCAATCGATATAGATCGCATTTGCGAGATCGTCCGCAGAACCCCTCAAAAACGTATAGGCGTTCGTTGCGTTTTCGCCCACGCAAAGTGCGATTATCCAGTTGATTATCGGTCTTAAAATGTAGGTGGTGAGCGCAGTTACCACTGCGGAAAACGCACCGCCTATAATTACGCCGATAGCCAGGTCTAATACATTGCCTCTTTTAATGAATTCACCGAATTCTTTAAAAAATTTCTTCATAAAGTATTACCTCCGAATTTTTTATCAGTTTAAAGATTGATCGGGTATAGCCACTCCGTCGCCCTCGGCAACCGCCGCCGTATCTATTACGGGCAATACGTATGCCGGTATGTTGCAATTTGCGGTTATGCTCGCTACCGCCGCCCTTAAAAACGGATACAGACAGTCCATAGCCTCCGCTATCAATACTTTTTGCTCTTGTTCGTGTTCGACGGTAAACGTTCCGAAAAGCGCCACGTCCAGATTGAACGGAACGGGCGAAGATATATCCTCGTTTACTCTCACGGACAAATTGACGAGCAAGGTGCTATCTTTTCTGCCCATTTTACATTCTATCTTCGGCTTGATTTGAAATTTCGTACCGGGCTTTATTCCCTCGTGAAATTTAAAATCGATTTTGTTCATTCTGTAACTTAAAAGTTTAATGTTTTTCTCCATATTCGCCTCATTTATTTATTATTTCAAAAAGATGCTCTTTGTAGCTCGTAATCGAATCACTTATGATTTTCAACGCCTCGTCGACGCCTTTTACCGTCTTGACTGCGGTGTTCTTGCCCTCTAATTGCTTATATACCGTAAAGAAATGCTGCATTTCGTCGAAAATGTGTTTGGGCAAGTCGTCGATGCTCTTATAGGTATTATAATTCGGATCGGTAAAGGGTATTGCGATTATCTTTTCATCGGTAGAACCGTTGTCGTTCATCGTGATGACGCCTATCGGATACACCTTCACAAGACTCATCGGAAGTAAACTTTCCGAGCACAGAACGAGTACGTCCAACGGGTCGCCGTCGCCGGCAAGGGTATGCGGTATAAAACCGTAGTTCGCCGGATAATGCGTGGAAGTATATAAAATTCTGTCCAGTATCAAAAGTCCGGTCTTTTTGTCGAGTTCGTATTTTTGTTTGCTGCCCTTCTGAATTTCTATTACCGCAAGAAACTCGTTCGGCTTAATTCTGTCGGCAGATACGTCGTGCCAAATATTCATACAATATATATTAACCTAATTTTAATTTTTTGTCAATCTTTTTATTTCTTTTTTAGTAGCTTTTCTATCGCAAATTTTTCAGATACGGCGACGGACGGCGCTCGTACGTATTTGCGCCGTAATTAACGCTCTTTGCGTAAGTTATCAAAAGTTTGCGTTTCGCCCTCGTTATCGCCACGTAAAACACTCGCTTTTCCTCATCTTCCTCTCCCATCGCCCTGGCGGCGTAAGACGGAAACTCGTTTTCGTCCGCTCCCGCCAAAATAACGGTATCGAATTCGGCGCCCTTCGCTTGATGTACGGTTATAAGCGGAATCTTGTCGTACTTTTTGATGAGAACGTCTATTCTGCTCCCCGACAGTGCGGCGACTGACAGCAAATCCCTTATCGTAAACGTGCCGCCTTTTCCTTTATCCATACCTTTGAGCGTCCTATATAATTCGTTCGCATAGTTTTTATCATCGTCGCCCGAATAGTGTCTTAAAACGCCTATATCGTTGCCGATAAACTGCACCAGCGAAAAGTAATCGCCCGCTTTCAGCCTATCCGAAAGATAGGAATATTTTTCGTAAAAATCTTTGAATTTATCCGCATTTTTGGCTATAAACGCCCTACGGGCATCGGTTGACGGCAAAATATAGGTTTCGAGCATTTTTTCTAAGACTTCTTTCGTCGCCGTAACGTCCGAAAAGGCGTCGTGCGCACGCTCGTTTGTAACGCCGAACTTTTCGCATAGCGTTTGAAGTTTATAGTTATTCAATTCCCCGAAATAGAGTTTCGCAATTATCAGAGTATCGTAAAACGCCTTGACGTTTATACTCTTGCCGCATCTTTTCAACGTGCGCTCCAAAATAACGTCGTCGAACGAAGAACTGTTATGGCCCACCAAAACGCAATTTTCGGAAAATTCCGCAAATTTATCCAACGCCTCGTCCGCTTTCACGGCGTTTAACCGTTTGAGATCTTCTAATCCGTAGCCGTGCGTTTTCTCCGCCTCGATATTCATCTCGGCTTCGGGATAGACGAACACGTTCATCTCGTCCGATATTCCCTCTTTGCCGAATTTTACGGCGGAAATCTGAATAAAATCGTCCTTTTCCAGATCGAGGCCCGTGGTTTCGAGGTCGTAGACCACTATCGAATTTGTATCGTATGCCTTTATGAGAGAATAAAATCCGTCGCCGTAATTATAGGTGTCGCCGCATAAAAACGTTCCTATCCCGAGCCCCTCTTTTCCCGAATCTTTAAGCGCACTTAAAAAACCTCTTTTTACGCCGTTTACATACTTCGTCGCTATCCGCTCGAAAGACGGAAAATCCCACGGATTAAGTAAAAGCCTAAGTATAGCCGTGAAATCCTTTATCACCGGCCTTTTATAAAACCGGTAATCACCTTCCGCCGTAAAAAATTCCAGCCGCTCGTCTGCCGGCAGCAAAGCGTTTAATTTGCAAAGTCTTTTATACAGTTCGGATATATATCTGTTCGACCTTGCGAAAACGCAGATCCGAGACCTGTCGCCTTTAAACTCTTTCAGCCTCTTGAAAATTTCTTCCGCCTCTGCGTCTTTGTCCGCAAGCGGCAGAATTTCGAGTTCATTTTCCGCAATAAGTCCGCCTATATGTCGATTATCGGGCTTATATCCGAAAGTATTCGAGAGGTAGCGTTCGCTTAAACGGGCGAGCGACTCGCTCGAACGGCGATTGCCGCTAAGCACTATTTTTACTGCGTTAAAGTTTTCGGTAAAATCTTTTATTATCTTTTGCGGAGCAGAACCGCGCCAACTGTAAATTGTCTGAAACTCGTCTCCGCACATCATAACGCGTGCATACGGGAAAAATTTACGCACTACCGAATATTCTATCTCGCTCGTATCCTGCATTTCGTCGACTATCACGAGTTTGTATCTGTTTTTTGGCAGATAGCCCTTGTCCAGAATCGCTTTGGCTGAAAAGATGAGGTCGTCAAAGTCCATAAGATCCGAAAGCCTTAACAGTCTATCGTACTCGCCGACGAAGTAGTCCGCATTTTCCGTTAAAATTTTTAAAAAACTGTCGTCTTTCAGTTTTACGTTGTGTATTCTCGTGTAAAACATATCTTCAAACGACCGTTCTTTCAAAAGCGACTTGACCGCCTCGGAATATCCCGATATGGTAAACCAATCGTAACCCAAAGATTCTTTTCTATGCTTGATAGCGGAAATTATTTTGACGAGGTCGCCGTTTGAGAGCATCGGCTTACCGTTATAGAGCTTATATTCTCCCCTTTCGCCTGCGTCGAGTAAAAGTCCCGCTATAATCTCGCCCGCATCTATCTCGTCGGCAATTTCGGGTTCTCTTATCTCACGTGTCTTTTTAGCGTATTCCTTTATCAACGAATAACAAAAACCGTGAATGGTAAACACGTTCACGTCATCTTCACCCGAATATTTGTATACGTCCGCCTTTATCTCCTCCGCCGCCTTAACGGTAAACGTTACGCATAAAATCTCTTGCGGCTTGATATTATGCTCGCTTGCCTTAGCAATTTTATTCGCAACGGTAAAGGTCTTTCCCGTTCCGGCTCTTGCGAGAAGTAATATATTATCGTCAAAGTTTTCGACGGCTTGTCTTTGTTCCTCAGTAAACATACATTGATTTTACCACTAAACCGAATAATTTTCAACTAAAAAGCGGTATAGCCCGTAAATTTACGGGCGATACCGCTTTTATAATACTTTTAGCGCCGATTATTCGGCAGCACTTTCGCTTTCAGCCGCTTTTTCGCCGCTCTCTTGGCTTTTCCCTGCAATTTTTCCGCCCACAACGCCTGCAAGCAGAGCGCTTAAATCGATACCGGTAGACTCTTTTACGCCTTCCATTATCTGGTTCGTGCTCGACATTACGTCCTTTACGACTTTGGTTGCGTTGCCATCGCCGTACATTACGATTTTATCCGTCTGCGCAAGAGGAGTGGCGGCGTTCTTGACTACTTCGGGGAGAGCGTTGAGATACATTTCGAGAACGGATGCCTCGCCCATTTTCCTTTGCGCTTCGGCTTTCTTCTCTATTGCCTCTGCTTCCGCTAAACCTTTTGCCCTGATACCTTCGGCTTCTTGTTCCATTGCATAGCGATATGCCTCCGCTTCCGCTTTCCTTGCCTCCGCTTCCATCAACGCCTCGTACTTCTTCGCTTCCGCTTCTTTTTGACGGCGAACGAGTTCCGCTTCCGCCTCTTTGGCTATTTTGTAATTCATTGCGTCGGCTTGCTTTCTGACTTCGGCGTCAAGTTGTTTTTCCTTTAAAGCTATCGCTCTTTCGGCTAGTTCCGACTCCTTTTCCTTTCTCGCTATGTCCGCATTTGCCTTGGTTATCTCTATGGTCTTTCTCTGATTTTCCTGTTGTATCGAGTAAGCGGCGTCTGCCTCCGCTTTCTTCGTGTCCGCCCTGACTTTCATATCCGCCTGCTGAACTTCGAGTTCCGCATTCTGTTCGGCAATCTTCTTCTCCGCTTCGACTTTGACGGCGTTTGCCTCTTGTTGTGCGTTAGACGTCGCTATCGCAATATCCCTTTGTGCGTTCGCCTTGGCAATTTGAGCGTTCTTGCGGATCTGTTCGACGTTATCGATACCCATATTTTCGATAGTACCTGCGCTGTCTTTGAAATTCTGTATGTTGAAGTTCACGACTTCAATACCGAGTTTCTCCATATCGGGAACGACGTTTTCAGTAATTTTCTTCGCAACGCCCTGACGATCCTGAACCATCTCTTTTAGTCCGACAGAACCGACTATCTCACGCATATTGCCCTCTAAAACCTGCGTGACTAAACTTATGAGTTCGGCTTGTTTCATTCCGAGTAAACTTTCAGACGCTTTCTTTAAAAGTTCGGGATCGGACGATATCTTTATATTGGCAACGCCGTCGACGCTTACGTTTATAAATTCGTTGGTCGGCACCGCCTCGCTCGTCTTGACGTCTACTTGCATAACTCGCAATGAAAGTTTATCTACCCTCTCGAAAAACGGCACTCTCCAACCCGCTTTACCGATGAGTATCCTCCTCTTTCCTAAGCCCGAAATAATATAGGCTGTGTCCGGCGGAGCCTTTAAATATCCAGCTACGCCTAAAAGAACTGCTAAAATTGCTACTACGATGATAATTGTCCATACAACCGGTGGCATAATTATCCCTCCTATAAAAAATTTTTGTAAGTAGATTTAACCGACATTAAAAAAGACTCTTGCCGTTTTATCGGCAAAAGTCTTGATTAACGTTAGTCTTGCAATACCGGGCCTTTCGGCCGTACTGACGATATTGCACCGCAAAAAATGCGAATCTACTCCCTTTTGTGATTATATGATACCACGTTTTCGGAAATTTGTCAATACCTTTTTTAAAAATTTTTTCAATTCGGAAAAATTTCTTTTACCGTTCCTAAATATATAAGTTCGCTTATCTTTGCCCTATATTCTTCCGTAATAAGCAACGCCTCGTCTTGTGGGTTGGATAAAAAGCCGCATTCGCATAGCACTGACGTACAATTCGATTCGTTTAAAACGTAAAAGTCTCCGCCGAGCGGCGAATATTCTCTCTCCGTTATGTTCAATTCGCTTTGTATGCTCTTTGCAAGCGCCAACGACTTTTCGTCCCCTATCTTATAAAATACCTGCGCGCCACGCCTATTGGGCGAAGAAAAAAAGTTTAAATGCACGGATATCATAACGTCGGCGTGGGCGGAATTTATTATTTCTTTTCGCTTTTTCATATCACGCATTTTAAAGCCCTCCGACATAACCCCGTACAGTCCGCCGTTAGACGTTCTGGTCATCACAACGTTAAATCCGCCCGCTTTAAAATTCGCTTCGAGGTCTTTCGCAATAATAAGGTTCAAGTCGCTTTCTTTAACGCCCGTATTCACTCCGGTAACGCCGCCGTCGATGCCGCCGTGTCCGGCGTCTATGACTACCGTCATCAATTCTTTCTTGGCGGTCGGCTTAATTCCGAAATTCAAACATATTACCGCTATAACAATAGCGACTGCGACAATCGCCACTATCCTCTTGAAATTCCTCATAAAATATTCCTCTAAATATTGTATTACGAATTTCCGCCTTTTATGACAAAAGC
>CAJOMT010000020.1:0-6221 GCA_905235815.1 uncultured Clostridia bacterium | reverse complement strand
TATTGCAATTTACGCACGTTTAGGCGCAAGATTTTTATAGGTTGTAAATTTAATCTCATATCCGTTTGTCGTAACGGAGTCGCTCTCCTCTACACATTCGAAATTTACGTTCTCGTCCAAATTCTCGTAAAACACTTCCGCCTCTCCGTCAGCGTCCACTTTGGTAACCAAAACTTCTTCGCAATACGGCAGCATAGTTTTATAAAACATCGCTCCGCCGATAACGAACACGTCGTCGTCGCACTTATCAAGTTCTTTAAACAAATCTTCGAGGGTGTGAACGCACGTCAAGTCGTCCCTCTCTATTTCAGTCGGGCACAAAACTATATTCTTTCTGTCTTTAAGCGGTCTGCCGCCCGGGAAAGACAATAAAGTATTATAGCCCATACATACAGTTGTGCCTAACGTCTTTTCCTTGAAAAATTGCATATCCGCAGGGATAGAAAACAGCAATCCGTTCTTTTTACCTATGCCCCAGTGCCTATCCACCGCGACTATCGCCCTTATCATACGGCGACCTCGAGACGAGAAGAAAGCGGCGTAGCCTCATAGCCTTCCAAAACGAAATCTTCAACTTTGAAGTCGTAGAAATTTTTGACGTCCGGATTGATGATGAGTTTCGGCGCCGGATATTCGGGGTTCGAAAGCATTTCTTTGACGTAAGGAATATGTCTGTCGTAAATATGAGCGTCCGCAATGACGTGGACGAGTTCTCCCACCTTTAACCCCGATGAGATTGCAAACATATGTAAAAGTACGGCGTACTGCATAACGTTCCAGTTATTTGCGACCGCCATATCGTTCGAACGTTGATTTAATATACCGTTTAACCTATCCCCCGTAACGTTAAATGTCATCGAATAGGCGCAAGGATACAAATTCATTTCGTGAAGATCGGCAAAAGTGTATATGTTGGTCATAATTCTTCTCGACGCAGGATTGTTTTTTAAATCGTACAAAACTCTGTCTACCTGGTCGAATTCGCCCTCTTTGTACTTGTGCTTTACGCCGAGTTGATAGCCGTAAGCCTTGCCTATCGTGCCGTCCTCGCCAGCCCAACTGTCCCATATATGCGAATGAAGGTCGGCAATTCTGTTCGATTTTTTCTGCCATATCCAAAGTATCTCGTCCACGGCGTTTTTGAAACCTTGCTTTCTCAAAGTCATTATGGGAAATTCTTTGGAAAGGTCATACCTATTAACGACGCAAAACTTTTTTACGGTATGCGCAGGCGTACCGTCCAACCAACGTGGGCGAACTTGCATTTCGGTGTCCCAGACACCGTTTGCCAAAATATCCTCTACGTTTGCTCTGAAAACCTTGTCAGCGTAACTCATAATACCTCCTAAAACGCATCTTTTGATTTATTTTGCCAATTTTTTGCGACGAATCTGCATTGAATACCGAGCGGCGTTATCTTCTCTACGAAATAGACGAATTTGTTAAACGCTCCCGGAATTACCAAACGCTTGTTTTTATCAAGTCCTTTAAGCGCTTTTTTTACCACGAAATCTGCGGGCTTTGACGAGAGTTTACCCTTTAACCCCTGTACCTTTATATCTTCTATTATATCCGCTCTCGTCGGAATACCGCCGGGGGCGAGCGTAGTAATTTTGCAATCCTTACACTCGTACCTGAGCGAAGTATAAAAATTGATGAGCGCCGCTTTCGTAGCCGAGTAAATTGCAAAATACGGCATCGGAACGCTGCCCGACATACTCGCAACCGTCAGAATTTTAAAGTTTTCGGTGCGACGGCTTAAAGCGTATCTCGTAACTGAAAGCGTTGCCTCTAAATTGACTCTGCATTGAAAAATCAATTTTTCTTCCGTATATTCTTCAAACGGCTTTTGAATATCCACTCCGGCAACGTTATAGACTGCGGAAAACTTCACGCCTTTTTCGTCTGCGTACTCAAATAAATTTTTTCTATCCGTTTCGCTCGAAATATCTGCCGGAAAATATAGAATTTCGACTGTGCCGATTTTACTTAATTCTTCTTTCAGAATAGCGAGTTTTTCTTCGCTCCGCCCGGTTATGAACAAGTTATCGCCACGAGCGATAAGTTGCCGACAAAATTCTTTGCCGAGTCCGCCCGTCGCTCCGGTTACAAGCGCAAAATCACTCATAGATCCCCCTTTCCTTTCTTGACGGGCGCAACGAAATTGCCGACTATCTCGTTTACGGGAGAAAGATAAGTAAACGTTCCTTGATAATTTTTAACTATCTTTTCGAATTCTGCAATCTGACTTCTGTGTACTACGCATATAAGCAAACTCTTATCCGTATGCGAGAACATACCCGTCGCACGAACGACCGTTGCGGTATGATTGAGTTTATTGATGATTTCTTCGGATATTTCGTCGGGGTGCGACGTAACGACCTCGAATTTGAGTGCGGATTTATGACCTTGAATTACTACGTCGCCGACTCTCGATGATACGAACGAATATATCAAACACAAAATTACAGGCTCTATATTATATTTTCCGTTTTCGGCATAGGCGAAAAACGACAAAATCGCAACGGTGCTGTTGAGCAAAAACATTATCGCAAAAATATTCAAGTACGGCCGTTTTACTTGCACTAACCTCGCTATTATATCCGTGCCGCCCGTACAGCCGTTTCTCCTTATTAAAACCCCGTACACGAGCCCTGCTATCGTTCCTGCCGCAACCGGCGCCAATATCTTACTCGATACCTCGGTTACGTATGCAAATCTGCTTAAATCAATGAATCCCTCTGCGTCGCCTTCACCGTTTTTAAATATCAACACGCATACGGAAAAGGTAATAACGTAGATAGCCGTTTTGACTGCGAATCGTTTATCCACGATTATGAACGCAACGATAAGCAGAGGAATATTGATAAGAAGGGACATATATCCGACAGAAAAATTGAATACGTGCTGAATAATCGTCGCCAGACCGTTGATGCCGGCGGGCGCAAAAGCGTTCCCGAATATCAGTATTTCGTAATTTATCGCCATTGCCAGCGCAAGTATTGCGAACAGCGCATAATCAAAAACCAGCCCTACGGTCTTTTTCATCTTAAGCCTCCACAGTTATGTTATTTATCCATAAATTTTTCTTAAGCATTATATATCCGATCATACATTTGATAATTTCAAGCGAATTTACTATTGGGAATATCCAAAATATGGTCAGATCCGTGAGATATACCAAAATCATCGCGACAGGCACGTACAAAAGCCACATCGAGCCGCCGTCGAATACGAAAGTTATCCAAGTCTTTCCGCCCGAACGCAAAGTGAAATAACACGCATTCATAAACGCATTTACGGGAGATAGGAAACTTGCGCATAGCATCATATAGGTCGCCACTTCCTTTGCTTCCGACGAAACTCCCGTATAAAATTGCGGGAAAAACGGCGCAAGTAACGCCATTGTCGCACCGGTTATCACCGCTACGAATACCGTGAACGCCAAAAGTTTCGTATCTGCGTCTTTTGCCTCGTCGAACTTGCCGGCGCCGAGATATTGTCCCACTATTATTCCCACGGTCATTCCGAGAGAAATAAAACCTATACTGAATAAATTAGTTACGGTTGCCGCAATATTGTAACCGGTAAATACGGCAAGCCCCCTCACGGAATATAATCTCGCAAGCACCGTCGTTCCGAGCGACCAAAGCGTTTCGTTGATAACGAGAGGCGTGCCTCTTTTAAATATTTCTTTAACCAAAACTTTCGGGACTCTCATACTCTTGAACACGCCCCGAATAAACGTGAATTTTTTGCGTTTTAAGTGCGTAAACAGCACTATAGCCCCACATTCGCATATTCTCGATATGAGTGTGGCTATAGCCGCTCCCTCTACGCCGAGCGGCTGAAAACCAATTTTTCCGAATATCAGAATATAGTTGAAAATAAGGTTTAAAAATACGGCGCCTATGCTGACTATCATCGGCGGAAGCGTATCTCCCGTCTCCCTTAAAGTTCCGGCGTAGCACTGCGTTATCGCATACGGCAACATTCCCAGCATTACTATCGCCAGATATTCTTTTGAAAGCGCAAGCGCCAAGCCCAAATCGCCGTCTTGAGAGCCTTCGTTGATAAACCTGCTTATTAAAAACGTGTCCGCAAATCTAAATACCGAAAATGCGAGTATCGAAAGCACTACCGCCGCTATTATCTTGAATCTGAAAGTATATTTTACGCCCGACTCGTCGCCCTTGCCGAAAAATTGAACGGTAAATATACCTATGCCCGATAACGCCCCGAATATCAGCAAGTAGTACACGAGCATAAGTTGATTTATTATTCCTACCGCCGAAACCGCCTCGGTGGAAAGCCTCCCGACCATTATGTTGTCCACAAAATCAACGAGGTTGGTTACCATGTTCTGTAACATAATGGGCAGGGCTACCAGTATTACGTTTTTATAAAAATGCTTGTTGCCTATGTATCTTTTTATTGACATTAATTAATGAACTTTATGTTTTGTTCCGTCTTTCTCTATTATGTAAGTATTGTCGAGTTCGGAGCGGAGATTGCCGACTACGCTATCGACGTACTCTTTTCTCAGTTTCGCCTGTTCCGCCTTTTCTTCTTCGGTAAGCCCTTCTTCCCTCTGCTTTTTTGCAAGAAAGTTTATTCTATCTATATCGACCATTACCTTATATAGACTCCCAATCTATGTTCCAAGGCGCCCAAAATCCTCTTTACCAAGCCGTCGACGTCCTCGCCGGACAACTGCTTTTCATCGGACGAAAACGTAAGCGTGAACGCCATACTCTTTTTATCTTCACCTATCTGCGCACCCGTATAGACGTCGAACAGTTCGACGGATTTTACCGTGTTTTTAGACGCAGAAATTATAACTTCCTCTATCTCGCCGCAAGTAAGGTCTTTGGGTGCTACGAGCGCCAGATCTCTCTTTACGTCGGCAAACTTCGGAATAGGTTTAAAGCGGAACGCCTTATCGAAATGCTTACTCAAAAGGGTATAATTTATCTCTCCGACGTAAACTTTTCTATCTATATCGAATTCTTCCGCCGTTTCGTATGCGACTTGACCGAAGAACCCGAGTTCTTCGCCTTCGAGTATAATTTTCGCCGAAACGCCCGAGTGGAGATAACTCTTTTCCGCACGCTTCGATAAGTCGAATTTAAGCCCGAAACGCTCGGCTATTATCTCTACCGCACCTTTTGCCGTAAAGAAATCTTCGCCGTCTCCGAATACCGCAAAGCAAAGTTTCTTCTCCTCTTTCGGGAACCCCTCGCCGCTCGGAATAAACGAGTTCGCTATCTCGAAAATTCTGCCGGCATAGTTTCCTTTTTTCAAATTCCTCGAAACGACGCCGAGTATCGACGGAACGAGCGTTCTTCTCATAACTTCGTAATTGTCGCTTATCGGATTTTCAATAACTATTACGTCGCCCTCTTCCGCTCCGCTGCCGAGTTTCAGCGCCGCTATATCCCTCTTTGAATAGAACGAGTACGTCATCGCCTCGCTAAATCCTTGTCCTACGAGCGCTCTCTTGACTTCCATTTCGTCGAGTTGAGCCTTAGAGTAACCGCCGGCAGTAATCGCCGCATCTTTTAAAAGCGTCGGAACGATATGCTCGTAGCCGTACATTCTTATAACTTCTTCCGCAAGGTCCGGATAACTCTCTACGTCCTCTCTGTAAGGCGGAGCAACGGTCGTAATATCGTCGCCCTTAACCTTAACTTCAAAATTGAGTTTTTTCAAAATATCCACCGTAACGTCTTTCGGAACGGTTATTCCGAGAACTCCGTTTATCGCAGAAAAAGTAGTCTTTACTTCTCTGTTTTCTTGCGCTTTTCCGGCAGAAACGTCTATCCGTTTATCGGTAACTTCGCCCGCACCCAATTCTTCTATCAAGTGAAGGGCTCTGTTCATTGCGAGTTCGGTCGTGTATTCGTCTACGCCCTTTTCGAATCTCTTTGAAGAATCGCTGCTCTTTCCGAGAGTTCTCGACGATTTTCTTATATTATCTCTCTTGAACTTTGCGCACTCGAACAGCACCGAATTCGTATCGTTTTCTATTTCACTGTTGAGTCCGCCCATAATTCCGGCGAGCGCAACCGGCTTTTCGCCGTCGCAAATAACGAGATTTTCTGTAGAAAGCGTAAGTTCTTTTTCGTCTAACGTCGTTATATTTTCCTTGTCATTCGCCCTTCTGACAATAATTTTCTTGTCTGCCAAAGTCTTTACGTCGAACGCATGCATGGGCTGGC
>CAJOMT010000019.1 GCA_905235815.1 uncultured Clostridia bacterium | reverse complement strand
TTTCATTCGGCTTACCCTCTTTAAAACTATTAAGGAGAAATAAGTATGGACTTATGTATTGCTATATTCAGATCGAGGACTCAGGTTTACGAATTTATAGATTTTATGACTAATGCGGGGATAGCGTGTTCGGCGATAAATACTCCCACAGAGGCGCATATCGGCTGCGGCATATCCGCCCGATTTTATTGCGGACATAGGGGATATGCGAGAGAGATAATAATGAGGCGGAATTTGAATACTTTCGTTGGATTTTATCATATTATGCAGCAAGGAATGAGGACTCAAATAGTAAAAATGTAAAAAAAGGCGGGAATTTCGTAGTGTACCGAATTCCCGCCTTTTACTTAAAAGAGTACTGGATATGATATTAAATTTACAGCATTAAAAAGTATTATTGAAAAAATATTGACAAAAAGGATTTATTGTTGTAAAATGAAAGAAAAAGGAGGTTAATTATGAAAAACGCATCGAGTATAATGTATAAAATAGGTAAAATTTTTAACATTGTCGAAATAGTTTTAACCGGTCTTTGCATAATTTGCGGTATAATTATCGCCTGTGCGGCAAAGCCGATAGCAGAATCTGCGGCGGGAAATCCCGAACTGCTTGAAAATATTGAAGAACTTTCGGGTCAGTCCATAGCATCTGGAGTTCAAACCGTAGTTTTCGCACTTATACTTGGCTGGGGTTTAGGTTTGCTTATAGGCGGTATCTTTGGCTTAGGCGTAGAGATTGCTTCGCTTATAGTTTTAGGTAAACAGCGCAATAAAATCGATGAGGGATCTTTGGCGGTTGCGCCCCACGTGTTTATGATCGTTTTCGGAGCGTTCACTAATGTGTTCTACATACTGAGCGGTATATTCGGCTTAATTGTCCGTGCGAAGGAAAAAAAGGCGCTTGAAAATACAGCGGAGTAAAAAAAATTAGAAATGATTACGGTGCGGCAAAAAAGCCGCGCCGTTTTTTATGCCGTTTATTTCAAGGTAAGCGCCCTCTACGCCTTTATCTCCACCACAACAAAAAGGACGCCAAAAAAAGAAATTATATATAGTTTAATGAGGCGTTGCGCTAAACAAGATATAATAAATATAGGATTACAATAATAAAATTATTGACAAATAATATAAATTCGTTTATAATTTTTGCAATTAATATGATTTTGTTAAAGGAGATATGAATAGTGTATAATGCCATTCGTCCCGGTAAATTTTGGTATGATACGGAGGGGAAACCCATACAGGCTCACGGTGGGTCTCTGTTATATATAGGCGGTAAATATTATTGGTATGGTGAAAACAAAGAAGGAGTATACGGCAGGGCGAAGGGCGGCGTTTGTCCTATTTGGCACAACGGAGTACGTTTGTATTCATCTATCGACTTATACAATTGGGTGGACGAAGGAGTTATTTTAGTAGAGTTAAGCGACGCAAATTCGCCGTTTTACGTCGGAAGAATTATGGATCGGCCGCATATTATTTATAATCATAACACGAAAAAATTTGTGTTATGGGCAAAAATAGGCGGACCGGTAAATTGTAGCGAGGCTTTCAGCGATTGTTTTTTTGCCGTATATGAAAGCGAGGATATACACGGTAAGTGGTGTCAGGTAAATACAGTCAAAGAATATGCCGTCGGCGACTTTGATTTTTGTGAATTCGGCGGGCGAACGTACGTTATATTTGAAAAACCGCATACTGAAATGTTGTGTGCGGAGTTGAATGACGAGTATACCGGTTTTACAGGTTTAGTGTCTTCTCATCTGCAATATCCTTATCCGCCATTCGTGAGGGAAGCTCCCGCTTATTTTACAAGGGGAAACAGGAAATTTTTATTGACGTCCGGTACGACAGGGTATTTCCCTAATCCCACTAAGGTTGCTGAAATTTCGGATTTGCACGGTGAATGGAAAGAACTTGGGGACTTATGCGTAGACGATAAAGAGGGAAATTCGTTTCACGCTCAATTTTCATCTGTATTTAAACATCCGTTCAAAAAAGATTTGTTCATAGCGTTGGGTGATAGGTGGTTGACCGATTTGCCAATCGATATGCCTGACGTCGGGCCGACGTTTGAAAGTTTTTTCAATAAAGATAAGGAACGTTCAACAGCTTGTTATGATTTGACAAAATATACGGACGAAAATACGAGTGAGGCAACTTACGTTTGGCTGCCTATTCGCTTTAAAAAAGACGGGTCGCCGTATATTTGCTGGGAAGACGAGTGGAGAATAGAAGATTTCGAATAAATAATCAAGGGGTGCGCCTGCATGGGCGCACCCCTTAAATTTGCGTTATGTTCAGCATTAATCGGGATGAATTGCGAATAATTCTACTGTCTTTGACGGATAAAAACAAAACGGAAAAAGTGAATTATTATGTATATAACGCTAAATGAAGGGAACCTCAAAATTTGGACAAAATGTACCATATGCTCATTTTTTCTGTTTTGGCAAAAAATGAGCATTTTTTTATTGTCAAAATATAGCTGAATTATTATTCGTGTCGGAATATATTTAATGGCGAATAGGATTATAAAGTACTCTTTGTTTCTCTTATTATATGTTTAAAATATACTTAAATACCCAAAACTAATTATATACTTTTTTCTTAATATTAATATTTATCTAAGAAAAAAAATAGAGTTTTATAAGCGTTTCTTAAACAAAAGAGATACGTTTTTGTCCATTGTTATTTTAAAAAAACTTTATTATAATTTAATAGTGGAATAATAAGGAGTATTATAGAATGAAAAAAATAAGTGTAGTTGTAATCGGTTTTGGGGATAGGGCGGTTGCTTATACTAAATACGCTTTAAACAATCCCGACAAATTAGAAGTGAAAGCGGTAATCGATCCGAGTTCGTCCCGCAGGGAGTTAGCGAAAGAAATGTTTTCGCTTAAAGATGAAATGCTGTTTGAGGATATGGCTGATTGCTTAAAACTCGGAAAAATTGCCGATGCGGTTATCAATGCAACTATGGACGAACTACATATTAAGACTGCAATTCCGTTCTTGGAGTTGGGTTATGATATGTTGCTTGAAAAGCCCATTACCAACAATAAGGAAGAATTGCTGAAATTAAAGCGGATAGCAGATGAACATGGCTGTAAATTGATGATATGTCACGTGCTCAGGTATACCCCGTTTTATTCAAAAATAAAAGAAATAATTTTGAGTGGTGAAATTGGCGATATTGTAGAACTTGAAACTAATGAAATGGTTGGAGTTGCGCATTCGTCGGTGTCTTATATAAGAGGTAAATGGAATAACCGCAAGAAGTGCGGATCTTCGATGCTACTCGCAAAATGTTGTCATGATGCGGATTTGCTCTGTTGGTTTAACAGCAATACGAAACCGATAAAAACTACAAGTTACGGCGGTAGATATTATTTTATCGAAAAGAATGCGCCTGTCGGCTCAGGCACACGTTGCCTCGTCGATTGCAAGGTAGAAAAAGAATGTCCGTATTCATGCAAGAAATTACTTATAGATAATGACTATTTTGCGCAATATACTTTCTGCAGTATCGATAAGAAGTATGAAGAATTGACGGTTGAAGATAAAATCGAATCGTTAAAGACCGATAATCCGATGGGGAGATGTATATATAAAACCGACGCAGATATCGTTGACAGACAGGCGATGATAGTTGAATTTGAGAACGGTTCTATTGCAACTCATAGTATGATTTCCGGCGTCGCAAGACCGGGGCGGAACATTCACGTCGTCGGGACAAAAGGGGAGATACAAGGTTTTTTAGAGGAAAACAAGTTTACCGTAAGGATATATAATCCGAGTAATTGTTTGTGGGATGAACGCATAGAAGAAATTACGAACGTCGCCGTGGGCGACGGACATTGCGGCGGGGACAGCAGGCTTGTGAATGATTTTGTAAATATGGAATTAGGTTTGCCTCGCTCTATTTCTTCGACCGTGATAGAAGATTCTATTTACGGACATTTACTTGTGTACGCTGCCGACGAGTCGTTGGATAAAGGCGGCGTTTCCGTCAAAATATTTGATTAAGAGTTTAAGTATATATGGGGAATAAAGCAAAGTGGCTATGGTATCCGGGTGATTATGAAACGGCACTGTTCAATAAGTGCATGGCGGAACGTCATGAGCGAGACGTGTTGATTACTCCGTTTTGGAGAATGGATTCTCATTACGTAACCGTGAAATTCTATTCGGATTTTACCTTGACGAAACCTAACGACATTACTATAAAAGTTGACGGTTCGTTCAATATCTATATAGAGGGTATCGGTTATATCTATGATTTTACCGGCGTATTGAAACTGCCTGCCGGCGAATATCATATGCAGATACTCGTAAATAACGTGGCGCAGTTGCCTTGCATTTATGTTGACGGTGAAGAACTGAAATCGTCTTCTCAGACTTTTCGCGTGACGTGTCAGGATGACGTTTTTTATCCGGCTGCGGAAGGTAAATTCGACGATCCGGATATTAGTCCCAATAAAAAAGTAAAACGAGAAAAAGAAGTGTTTCCTGTTTCCGTTCAAAATACGGATAAAGGCGTTCTCTACGATTTCGGACAGGAAATTTCGGCGAGACTGTCTGTTGAGGGCTGTGAAATAGGAACGACTTTCGTCTGTTATTACGGCGAATCTTTGGATGAGGTGTTTGACGAACGTCATTGCGAACAGCTCGATCGTGTCGAGGTGAAAGAGTCAGTAATCGAAACGAGCGTTACTAAGGCGTTCCGCTATTTGCTCATTAAAAAAGATACTCACTACGAAAAAATAACCATACTTTCGGAAGTTTCAGAAGTTGAAAATAAGGGATACTTCAAGAGTAATGATAAACTTTTAGAACAAATTTATGACGTTTCTATCCATACGCTGGATATGTGCAAAAAAGATTTCTTTCTGGACGGAGCGAAACGCGATCGCTGGGCTTGGAGCGGAGACGCATATCAGAGTTACCTCGTAAATTATTACAGTTTTTGTGATGACGAAACGGTAAAGCGTACTATTATTGCATTAAAAGGTAAAGAACCTATCAAAACCCATATAAATCATATAATGGATTATACTATGTACTGGATACTGTCCTTATATGATTATCTCAATTACGGCGGAGATAAGTCGTTTATTGCGGAAATATACGACAGCGCAAAAGGGTATGTCGATTTTCTTCTCAATAGGCGCAACGACGACGGGCTTTTATACAATTTGCCCAACGATTGGGTGTTTATCGATTGGGCGGATATGGATAATCGGGGCGAGACGTCATTTGAGCAAATACTTTTTGTGGAAACGTTAAAAAGGTTTGGCGAAATAACGAGAATAGTCGGTAAAGGCGACGGCGCCCTGTATGATGAAATCGCAAATGAATTACTAAGTAAAACCATTGAAGTGTTTTGGAAAGACGGGCGCTTCGTACATGCTCGAACAGATGGCAAGTTGCAAAATAAAGTTACGAGATATGCTAATATGTTTGCCGTAATGTTTGATTTGCTCGATGAAGAAAAGACAAAAAGTGTAATTGACAACGTACTTTTAAATGATGACGTTCAACAAATTACCACGCCGTATATGCGATTTTATGAGCAAGTAACGTTGAGCAAGATTGCGTCCGAACAAAACATCGTCGCCGAAATAGAAAAGTATTGGGGCGGAATGTTAAACGAGGGTGCTACGACTTTTTGGGAGGCGTATGACCCGAAGGAAACGGGCAAAGAGAAATATGCAATGTATGGCAGACCTTACGGAAAAAGCCTTTGTCACGCCTGGGGAGCAAATCCTATCTACTTGATTTTTAACTGCATATTGGGGATTAAGCCTTTATGCGTCGGATACGAATTATTTATTTGTAAGCCTAAATTATGGATGATGCCGGATTTTGAGTGCGTCTGTCCTATCGGTAAAGGTAAATTGCATATCTTTTACGATAAAACCAATTTCAGTATTCGTGCGGAAAACGGAAACGGCTATTTGGAAATGCCTGAAGACTTTTTGCTTTGCGGAAACGCCGATATTGAAGGTAGTAAATATATAATTCATGACGGAGAAGAGTTGTCGTTCATAAAGAAAGAGGGGTAAACCGCAATGTCTTATAATTTAAAAATGTTTGACTCCAAAGTGACCGTCGTAGTCGTGAAAAGCGGCGGATACGAATCTATTGTTCAACATTCGCATGAATTTGTAGAATTGGTATACGTTGTCAGCGGCGAGGGCGAAAACGAAATCGGGAACAAACATATTCCCATAAAGAGCGGAGATATTTTTGTTATAGCGGACAGAGAAGTTTTACACTCCATTCGCCCCACAGGCGATCTATCTTCTTTTTCGATAATAAATATCATATTCCCGTATGATTTTTATCAATTCGATTATAGTCTTATTTCGCCGTTTCAGGTATTTGATTCGGCTAAAATTCCGGACGCAAAATTTCTCATAGATAAAATAGCGGAAGAATATACGGAAAAACAGTGGAAATACGATCTGATCACATACAGCTTGACTGAAGTTTTACTGGCTGGGATATTTCGCACTTTGCCAAATATGAACAAAGTAAATATGGCGAATAAAAATGCTTCAAAAAAGCAGATGAATTCCTATATAGAAAAAGCGGAAACGTATATTCGTCAAAACTATGAAAATGAAATTAAAATTGACGATGTCGCAAAGGCGTGCGCATTGAATACTCAATATTTACAACGGTTATTCAAGAAAGAGCGAAATACTTCAATCACTTCTTATATTATCAAATATCGCATAGAGCAAGCGTGCAGATATCTTTTAAATACGGATTATTCTGTTGCCGTAGTGGCACAAATGGTTGGATTTAACGATTTAAAATACTTTTATGTCAAATTTAAATTAACTATGGGAGAGACGCCTATTCAATATAAAGAAAGGCACAGAGGCAAAAATGAAAGAGATGAAAGTTGACCAGATTCCTCAAAAACGATTGGAAGGTTATATAAGACTTAAATTCATATTGCTGTCGATTTTGATTTTAATGGGAGTCGCAATATTTTTGTTTACGGATTATATTGCGTTTACCTATAATGCCATGACGGTAAAGTTATCGGGAGCGGAAGTTTTAGGCAGTATCCCTTATTCGGGTAGCGTGTTGTTTCTGTTTTACGGAGAGCTGATGGAAATTTTCGTTCCGACATATACTATTGTTTTTGCGATATTGAACGTGGCGGTGCCTGTCATTTATATAGCGTACAATGCGTTTGCTACGTTTAAACAAAAAAAGAGCGACAAAATATCCGGATATATATTGATTGGATATGGGGCTGTACTCGTTATATTCTACGTAATATTGCTGACGGGTAATTTTGTCAAAGCGGAAGATCCGGACGGGCAAATATTGACGTTTTACAAGCTGTACGAATTAAAGGCTACGTTTTTGGCGTATGCTTTGATTTTGGTTTTAACAGGCGCTATTCAAAGTTTTGTGCGTCCGGAATCGATTGAGGGCGTAAAGAGATATTTGTTCTTTTATGCGGTGCTGATAATTCCCACCATACTGATACTTCTCTTTAATGTTTATCCGAGCCTTCTGCAAACCATACTTGCGTTTAAAAATTACAAATTAAGCGACGGAATATGGGGCAGCGTCTGGAACGGATTGGACAATTTCAGATATATCTTTTCCGACCCCAAAATGCTAATGGTCATCTGGCAAACGATTTACCTCAGCGTTTTAAGGTTGATAGCGGGAGTTATTCCGCCTGTAATTTTCGCATTGGTATTTTACCATATTACCAATAAATACGTAAGGGGCGCTATACAGACCATTGTATACATTCCGCACTTTTTCAGTTGGGTAGTCATATATGCGGTATTATCCAATTTCCTGACGCCCAATGGCTTAATAAATAACGTGCTTGTCAATGTTTTCCATGCGGATAAGATCGACTTTTTGTCAAGACAAGATTTATTCTATCCGATTATGATCTGGTCGTCTATCTGGAAAGAGGTCGGCTGGGGAACGATTCTGTATACGGCAAGTCTTATGGGCGTAGATAAGACGCTTTACGAGGCGGCTGCAATTGACGGAGCGGGAGTATTTACTAAACTTTGGAAAATTACTTTGCCTGCGCTTGTGCCCGTATTGGTATATCAGGTAATAATGGCGATAGGTAATATATTAAAAGGCGCAGGCGGAGAACAGATATTGATTTTCGCAACGAGCGCCGTCAGAGAAAATAAAGCGCTGGTCATCGACACATGGCTCTACTGGGAAGGTTTAAAAGATATCAAGTACGGTTTATCGGCGGCAATTTCGTTTGTACAGGCAGTAATCGGCTTCTTTATGGTAATAGGCGCCCACAAATTATCGAAAAAACTTGTCGGCATAGGCGCTTGGTAATGAGGTGTTAACATGATTAGAGGAAAGGGCGATAAAATTTTTGAAGGAGTGTGCATAGCTCTTGCCGTCTTGCTTGCGATACTTTGCTTGTATCCGCTACTGTATACGTTCGGCGTATCGATTGTAAGTGAAGCGGAATGGGCGGGAAGAAACGGTATATTGATTCTATTTCCGACGCATCCTACGTTTGTGGCATATCAAAAAATCTTCGGCGTGGGCAGTTACGTTTTGAAAGCATTGGGAGTTTCGCTTTTAAGGGCGGTAGTCGGTACGGTTACGTCTGTTGTAATCAATGCACTGGTTGGATATATATTATCGAGAGATAATTTCCCCGGCAAGCAAATTTATATATATTTCTTGTTGTTTACTATTTTCTTCTCGGGCGGCTTGATACCAAATTACTTGGTAAATAAAGAATTGAATTTGCTGAACAATTTTTGGGTTATGATTTTGCCGAATATTGTCAGCGCCTGGAATATTTTGATATTTAAGCAATTCTTTTTAGGTCTGCCAAAAGAGGTAGAGGAGGCGGCTATCATTGACGGAATCGGAGAATTGGGCCTGTTCTTAAGAATAGTTCTGCCATTGTCAACGCCGGTAGTTGCGTCGATCGGACTGTTCACAATGGTCGGACATTGGAATAGTTGGTTTGACGTTATGATTTATATCGATCAGGCACATTCGCAGCTTTGGACGTTGCAGTACTATATAATGATCAATTTCAACAATCTTTCGCAAGTCGATTCGACAGTAATCGATATAAACGCAGGCGGCAGCGTCAATCAATTAACGACAAGAATGGCGCTAACAATAGTGGGATTTGTTCCTATTTTATGTATATATCCGTTCTTCCAGAAGTTCTTTAAAGACGGCGTTTATATGGGCGCGGTAAAAGGTTAACCCATTTTAAAAAAATAAAAAAATAAAAAGGAGTTTTATTATGAAATTAAAAACACGTATTGTCAGTCTTTTACTTTCAACGGTTGCTGTTTTTACAGTAGTCGGATGTGGTGGCGACAGAACACCCGTTGATACGGGTACAAAGAGCTCGAACGAAGTAACCATACTTTGTTCGGCAGCAGTTGGAACACCTACAAATGCCAACGATCCTTACAAGAAATATATCAAGGATAATTACGGCTTGGATGCAACGCTTGTGGCTGCAAGTGATTTTTCGACTACGTCTCAGTTAATGTTTTCGAATACCGATGATATGCCGGATATCGTTGCGTTTGAGAATATCGATAGTTTCCGTACTATCTTTAATCAAGGCGTTTTACTGTCCGATTGGAATCCGTATTTAAGTAAAATGCCGAATTTCCAAGCGATAGTCAACACTGAGGACGCAGATAGGCCCGGTGAGGATTCGATAGCGAAACTTATGTTGACGGAAGACAACGGATTGGCGGCGCTTTGGACTTTGCCGGATCCTCCTTCCTGGTCGTTAAAAATCAGAGAAGATTGGGCTGACGAATATCGCAATGCCCCGGCCGGCTACGTTAACGGAGTGGAATACTATCCTGCGGGAGCCGGATGGGAACCGAACACTCCCGACGATTTGTTGAATTTTGCAAGATGGATAAAAATAAATAAAAACAGTAACCAAAACAAATTGGAGAATTTCGGCTTTTCTACGGCGGGACTGCAGACCGACTTCGGCGTTCTGGGGACTTGGGTTCCGCTCATGTACGGTGCTGTTTGTCAGTTGCCTTGGGGCGTATATTTCGACGAAGACGGTAACGTCGATTTCGGTATTACCGACGGCACTGAAAAATTAATGCTCGATTTTATCAGAACAATTATAAAAGAAGAATTGATAGAGCCTAACTGGTATTATCAGAGCGTGACGGAAAAGACGAGTTTTCAAGGTAAAATAGGTATAGAGTGGTATACGGGAGAAATCAGTGAAACCACGCAAGCATATTTTAATCGTATTGCGGCTAAAGACGGCACTACACCGATAGATACTACTGATTGGTGGAAAACTTATCCTGTGCCGAAAGATCCCGCTTGTCCTAACGGCGGTTATCAAGCTTCGGACGGATTCCTCGGTACGATAATAACCGTATCCGTCAAGGCGGCTAACGATGAAGCAAAGATGGAAAAAATCGTTAAGTTGTTGGACGATTTGGCAATGACCAAAACTGTGTCGAACGGCAAAACGCAATATAATCGTTCGGCTGCATACGACGCTCTCCGTTGGGGTGTCGGCGTAGAAAGTACGCTTGAATTCCAAACGATAGAGGGATCTGAACGCGTATTTTTGTACACGGGCGACGAGGGAGTTGCAACGAGGTCTTACCGTTCGCAATATCCGGGCGCTTGGGACTGGGGTATGTTTTTCCGCAGTAAAGACGACGGCGTCGTACAAGGTACGAGTGACAAGGACATCACCAAAACCATAATGAAGGTCATAGAACACGATGCGGCTACCGCTAATTATACGAGAAGATTGCAATACGGCTCGGTTTTGAAATTGGATCCGTCCACTGTTTCCGCTTTGACTAAGAAGATGCAGGCGTTTGAATATAAATACGTAACTGCAAAAGATTGGAGCGAGCAAAAATATCAAGATGAGTACAATGCTTTTGTTGCCGATTGGAAGAGAAGCGGCGGAGACAAAATTTTAGAGGATGCGAAAAAACAATTCAAGAATTACGGATGGATAGCGTAATGCTATTCATCCGAGGAGGAAAAATGAAAAAAATAGTAACGTTTTTATGCGTTGCGCTTGCGGCGGTGGTTCTGGTATTACCGACAAAAAACGTCGGTTATAGAGCCGTTGCCGATACGGAAGCGAGACCTTTTACCGTAAATTTCAGCGATGAAGATTTGGGCAGTAAGTTAAATGCCGCATTTGTTCAGAAGTTGTACGGCGACGGTGAAGAATTAAAGGCTCATTGGTCAGTGCAAGGCGGTGTTTTAAGCAGAATAAACGATTTAGACGGTGAGGACGTTACCGGGAATTATGCAGTTGCGTATTTTAGCGACTGCTATTTCCGCTATTTTGAACTTACCACAAAAGTTGCTTATGGCGACAACGGTTTAACAGGAATAGTTTTCGGTAAAAACGATATTAAGCTTCGCCATCTTGCCGATGGCAACGCCGTATATTTTATGCCGGGCCCTTACGTTGAATTGTGCGGCAGCACGATAACGAAAAAAGAAACCTCAGTTATGCTTGAAGAGAGAACGGGGTTTTATGAGTTGAAGGTCATCGTTTGCGAAGATTACGTCAAGGTTTTAGTAGACGGCAAAGAGCGTATCAATAAAGTTATTCCGTCCGAACTTTTGCGTTATGGCAAAATAGGCTTATTTACGGCGAACACCGCAGGTGCTTTTTCCGACGGCGTTACAATCTACAATCTGGACGAACACGGAAATCGTATCGCCCTTGAAGCTTATACGGCAACGACAGGCGTAAAAGCGACGAATAAAACCGTGGAAATGAAACTTTCGGATGAAAAGTTAAAATACGAGTACGCCGTTCAACCTGCCGACGCTACGGTTAAAGACGTTCGTTTCTTGTCTATCAACCCCGACATTGCCATAGTGGATAATGAGGGATATATTCGCCCATTGAAAGCGGGAGTTACGGAAATTGAGGTTATTACGGTTGACGGAGGTTTTAAGGATTCGCTATTAGTAACGATCGATGAAGTTATTCCCGAACTTGAAGGCGTCGTTTTGGATAAGGCGTCGGGGACCATTGAGACGGTAGGCGGAAAATTATATTTGTCAGTGTCTTATTTTCCCGAAGAAGCGGAAAATCAAGGATTTAAGTGGAGTACTTCCGATTCGAAAGTCGCTATCGTCAATAACGGTACGGTAACGGCAATGGGCGTAGGAACCTGCGTAATTACCGTAAAGGATTATAACGGCAAATTTTCTGCGACGTGTACGGTAACGGTCAAAGGAACGGCGGCAGAAAGCAGTTCGCTGTCAAGCGGTTGCGCCGGTTATATCGAGGCAGGTCCTATCGCATTGTTATTCGGCGCGGCGGCAGTCGTAGCGCTTATGAGGAGGAGACAGAGATAATATGAAAAAGATTTTTGCAACTTTACTCTGTATTGTTATGGTATTTTCTTTTGTCGGGTGTAACGGAGGAAATCCTTCATCCGACTCCTCAAAAGATAACGGAGAAGTTATAACAGATATGAAAGAAATAGAATATGAAATGACACAAAACGCACAAAAGACGGGCGCAAACGTCAATCTGATAATTCCGCCCGCTTCTACTGCAAAAACGGGCGCAAGTTTAACGGCATACGTTTCGCTCGATATTGCTTTGGACAACTATAATTATTACGTTGTCGATTGGGGTGACGGTACGTGGAGTTATAACGGACCTTATGCCTATAACGACAAGTATAAAGTAGTCGGAGAAGTGTATCATACCTATAAAAAAGCCGGAAATTACCAGGTCAAAGCCTGCGCAATGAATTTAGCGTCGGGTAAAATGTACGGCTGGACGGCTCCTCAGACCTTAAAGGTCAGCGGCGAGAATTACGTTGACGAAATGATACAAAACGTCAAGGCGATCGGCTCCACGACGTCAGGTGAAAATTACGGCTTTGCGAACATTGCGGACGGCAATAATAAGACCAAATGGCAAAGTGCCGTTTCGGACTCTGTTGCGTCTGAAGATTACATCGGATATTTGTTCGACGGGTATTACACTTTAAATACGATTGAAATCAAATTCCCTGCGGACGTAGCGATTTTCCCGTCCAATATTTCCATTGAATACACGACGGACGGCGGAAAAGTGTGGTATTCAATGCCTCACTATTACTACGTGTTACCGAACTCCGTGACGGAGAATGGTGGACCGTATAACTGTATAATGAACTTCCCGAACCCGAAAGGTGCGACGCTTTCGTTACCGATGGATAAAATAGCGGCGAACGGAATTCGTATTCGTAGTTTAATGTACCCGCTTTCTGCTTCTGGAATGAAATATTTCAGCGTAGAAGAAATGCGTGTATACGGCACTAAAGGTACTGAATTGTATACGTCGTACGACGGATATTATAGCGCCGATTTAAGTAATATGTGGGCGATTTTCGGTATAGCCAAAACCGAGCCGAGAATGTTCAATTCTTTGCGTGGTGCGGCTCCGAACATAGATCCTTTCCGTTCCGGTCATACGATGACGGCGTCTATCGAATGGACGGCGTGGAACGGTGCAAAATTAAATTGGACGGATTATAATGAGGCGATAAATATTCACGTTAATTCGTTGAAAAATGCTGTCTACGGCGGTGACGGTTGGTATTATGATGAAAGCACCGGTAAATACGTTGTAGACGAGGACGAGTACGAGGACAATCCGAGAGACGACGGGTTTATATGGGCTACAGATGCAGCGCCTCAGCACTTAGACGAGCAGAACCACTATACGAATAACCCAATGCTTATCATTGCTTCCCGTGATTATTTATTGACGGGAAACGGAACCGAAGGTTTTCTGTCGAGCGTAAACGGAAAAGGTCAGAAGATGATAGACAAGATCCGCAAGGCTATGGAATATATGCTTATAAACCTCAACGGCGAGTCTGGGCTTATGACGATATACGATCCGAGAAACGACGGTACGGTATACGGCGTGTCGTCTAACTATTGGGACAGCTGGAACTTCTGCGGATATAATTCTGCGTACGAAAACGTATTGTTCTATCAAGCTGTCGAGGCAATGGCGGATATTGAGAACTATCTCGGCAACACCGATAACGCCAACTACTATCTCACATTGGCGCAGAGGGTAAAGGCAAAGTTCAACGAATATTTTTGGGACGCTGAAAAGGGCAGATATATTTCTGCCATAAACATAAAAGGCGACCGTCTCGATTTCGGCGTTACGGTTATAAACTTTATGGCAGTTTCGGCAGGTCTTGCTTCAAAAGAACAGGCGGTTGAGATTTACGATTGGGTAGACGGCAAGAGAATTATAGCAACCGATACGTCCAAGGGCGAAGATATATATAATTTTAAAGTATCTGCCAGATCGAATACCGTTGCCATTGAGAGCATTGAAGAAGACGGCTTGCATTATTGGTGGTATAACGGTCACGCCTTCAACGACGTATTGCCCGGTCATTGGGGCGAATACGGCTTGCAAATGCAAAACGGCGGAACGATTTTCTATACCTCTTATTATGACGTATCCGGGAGAACGGTCATTTCGGGCGACAATGCAATAAAAAGATTTAATGCGATTATGGACGAATTCCATATCGACTCTCTCCGTAGAGATCCGAGAACGACGTTCGGTGGTTATCAAGTAAGTATAAACGGCGAATTCCCCGAATCGGGATTGGTGCCTTTGACGTTTGTGACGGATATAGTAGGAATTCAGCCAGATGTAAAAGGCTTAAAAATTCAGAGTTGTTTGCCTTCGGATATGTCTTACGCAGGAGTAAGGGAATATCATTACGGCAACAGAGTATATCAAATAGAGGTCAATAAAAATATTACTTCGCCAAACGTTAAGTTCGATGGTGAAAAATACATTGTAAAACTTCCGGCAGACACGACGTATTACATTACGTTGCAAAATAAATTGGTAGAGGCGTGAAAATGAAGAAATCATCGGTATTTTTAGGATTTTTATTCATTCTTACGCTCAGTTTCGGAAGTTCTGCGATAATCGCTTCGGCAAAAGCCGAAGATACGCAGTTTTCCGAACGGGCGCAAGAGTGGGACGTGGTTGAAACGTTCGATAGCGCTTCTTCGGTAGCGGAGAAATTCGATTTTTATTTCTGTTCTTCGCAAAATGCGCGCAGAAGCGATGAATTGTCTTACACTTGGGCTGTAGAAGACGGAATTATTACCCGCAAAGGCAACATTGATATAGAGGACACTACAATCAATATTGCCATTATGACTTATATCGGAGAAGTTTATGACAACTTTGAACTCAGCGTTGATTTCAAAGCCGGCTCGCTTACGGCATTTTGGCCGGTAATAGGTATTCGTCAACAGATACCCGGCAAGAACTACACTGTAGAGGGCGGCGGCGCAGGCGTATTTATGCAGCAGAACGGCAAAATCACGCTTTGGGGCCCCATTGTTAGCGGCAACGTTTTGGGAAACCTCTATGAAGAAGATATTCCGGGAGTCGCAAATTATTATGCTTTAATGTGGCACAATATGCGTATCGTAGCGGACGGTTCGATTGTCAAAGTCTATATTGACGGCTCCAAAGTTGTCGATATGA
>CAJOMT010000018.1 GCA_905235815.1 uncultured Clostridia bacterium | reverse complement strand
TATATACGCTACTATGCATATATCGTCGGAGGACCGTTCGAAGTCTTTTTCTATTCTATCACATCTTTTTTTCTTTTGCAAGCATTTTTTAAGCGTTTTTTGTATTTTTTTAAAATTTTTTAGGACCCAGCATAGTGTAATAACAACATTCGAGTTTTCCGTTATACAGTTTACGCTTTTTGTCCGCTTTTTTGCCGAACAGCCTCTCGAAATCGCTTACCGAAGTTAAGGTATATGCGCTCCAATCTTCAAGATTTCTATACATATTCCCGTAACTTTTGTATAACTTCTCTATTTCCTTTCTTTCGAGAAGTCTTTCGCCGTATGGCGGATTGCATATCAGAACGCCGTATTTACGCTGCGACGAAAATTCGGATACGTCCGCGCGCTGAAAATGTATATACCCGTCAACTCCCGCAAGTTTTGCGTGCTTTCTCGCAAGGGCAAGTTGCTTTTCATCGATATCAAAGCCCTTTATCGAAACTTCTTTTTCCAAGTCGATTTTCGACGCCTCGCCTTGCCTTATTTTATCGATAATCGACCTATCGACGCACTTCCACTTCTCAAAATCAAATTCTCTGTTTATCCCCGGCGCTATGTTTTTGGCAATCAGACACGCCTCTATCGGGATAGTTCCCGTTCCGCAAAACACGTCCGCAAGCGGTCTCGACGGATTCCATACCGAGAGTTCTATCATTGCGGCGGCAAGCGTTTCTTTAAGCGGCGCCTCGCCGACAAGCCCTCGATAGCCTCGCCTGTGAAGTCCGTCGCCCGAAGTGTCCAGAGTAAGAGTTACGTAGTCTTTATATATTGCGGTTTCTATCTTATATCTTTCGCCGCTTTCGGGCATTTCCAATAACCCGTAATGCTGTTTAAGCCTTTCGCATATCGCCTTTTTTACCACCGATTGTGTTGCGGAAATAGCAAATATCTTGCTCAGCGAACTCTTTGCCGAAACTATTATTTGACCGTCTATCGGTATTATCTTTTCCCATTCGACCGACTTGACGCCGTCGAAAAGGCAATCGAAATCGTCGGCTTTGAACTCCCCGACCACTATTCCGACTCTGTTGGCGGTTCTTAGCAGTAAATTACATTTCGCTATCTCCTCGAATCCGCCCTCGAAATTTATTCTGCCGTTTATCGCCGCCAGGTCGCTCAAACCTAAAATTTTATAGAGTTCCCTCTTTGTTACCGCCTCAACTCCGGAGGAACACGATACGCTTATTTTCATTAAAATGCCCTTTCTATGAGGTTTACGCCGTCAGGCGTAACTTCTACGACCGCAAACGATACCGCCGTTTCGCCGTTTACGGAAATATAGTACTCTGCGATCTTTCTGTATTTTTCACGCTTTTTAAAGTCAACAGCGTCTTTCGGCTCGCCATATACGTCGTTACTTCTCGTCTTTACTTCTATAAAAACCGTTTCGTCGCCCTTTTCCGCCACTATGTCCGCCTCTCCGAAAGGCGTGGTAAAATTGCGTTTAACAGTCTTATAGCCGCACTTCTTGATATATTTTACCGCTAAATCTTCTCCTCGCTTGCCGAGAAGTTTTTTATAAAAGTTTTTCTGTGCAGCGGGCATGGTCCGACCTCCTTAATAGCGTCGATATGGACTTTCGTTCCGTAGCCTTTATTCTTTTTAAAGCCGTATGCGGGATAGAGTTCGTCGTATTGTTCCATAAGATTATCTCTGTAAACCTTGGCGAGTATAGACGCCGCTCCGATACTGTAACTCTTGCTGTCGCCCTTTATTATCCCTACAGTCTTATATGCAGTGCGTATTTCGAGTGCGTCTATCAAGACAACGTCGGGCGGAACGCTCAAACCCTCTATACATTCTTTCATACATTTCTTCGTCGCTTCCAAAATGTTTATCTCGTCTATTTCTTCCGCCTCGATTTGGCATATCTTATACGCTATCGCCCTTTTTTCTATCTCTGCGGCAAGTGTTTTCCGCTTTTTTTCCGAAACCTTTTTACTGTCGTCCACGCCTTCGATTATATCTTCTTCGCCGAGCGGCATTATCACGGCGCAGCAAACTACCGGCCCCGCAAGCGGCCCTCTCCCCACTTCGTCTACTCCTGCAATATATTTACAGCCCTGCGCCGTAAATTCGTACTCGAATTCGAGTTTCTCTCGCATCTTATCCGTCATTTCTTACCTCTAAACAAACCTTTGCGATTTTGCCTTTTCTGAAATCCGAAATGACGCTTTTCGCCCCTCGTTCGTAATCGTATTCTCCGCCTTTAAGCACGTAACCTCTTGACTTGCAAATATCGTTAAATAGGGCTATAGGTTCGTTATCGATACTTTTTAAATTATATCTTTCAGCCAAAGCGTCAGGGCATATCCCTTTTAATTCGGAAATAAGCCTTAGCGCTATATCTTCTATATTAAGTATATCGTCGTTGATTGCGCCGATATATGCAAGGTGAGCGGCGTAGGTCTGATTTTCCATAGACGGCGGCATTGTTCCCGGCGTATCCAGGAGATCGAAACCGCCTACCCTTATCCATTTATTAGCCCTCGTAACCCCTGCTTTATCTCCCGTTTCCGCTCTTTTGGAACCGACGAGAGTGTTTATTATCGTGGACTTTCCGGTATTTGGAATACCTGCCACCATAAATCTGAGAGTTCTGCTAATCCCCTTTTCCTTATCCCTTTTGATTTTATCGCTTAAAATTTCCAAGCAAGCGCTCTTTAATTTATCCGTATCTTTTTTATTAAGTCCGCTTATAGGTCGAATAACGAGGTTTTTCCCCTTAAAATCACTGACTACTGCGTCTATATCGCGTTTCTCCAATAAGTCGCATTTATTGAGGGCGTAAACAATGGGCTTGTTTTGAAAAATCTTCATAAGCTTTTCGTTTATGCAGGCGTAGGGCGCACGGGCGTCGAGAACGTAAATTACTCCGTCGCAGAGTTTAACGTCCTCCTCCGTCTTTCGCATCGCCTTAGCCATATGTCCCGGAAACCAATTTATTTTGGAATACGGATTCTGTTCTTTATTCATATCCTTACCCATTTTTATCGTTTAAGACCTATCGCTACCGCCTTATATTTCTTCTGTTCTTCGGCGGTATAATACTTATTCATATCCTCGCTACTCGCTTCTTCTTCGGGCAAATAGCCGAGTAATTTTTTATCGTAAAACCTATAAAGGTCTGAAAAATTATCGAAAACTTTAATCTCCGTTACCGTCGCCCGTATAGTTTCGGCAGAGGACTTTTCGATAAATTTAATTCTGTCGCCGACCTTTATTTTTTGGCGCTTTTTATCGTATAATCTCACTTCTATCGACTTATAGCCCGACTTTATGAGTTCAAAAGGCGCTCTTTCGAGTTTCATTTCGTGTTCGGCTTTCATCTTTTCAATAAGGTCCGGCCTCTTTTTTTCGGTCAGTATCCTCGACTGCTCCGTGCGCCATTTATCGACGTCGCTATGATTGCCCGACACCAATACTTCCGGCACTTCCGCACCCATAAACACTCTCGGACGGGTATACTGCGGATATTCGAGCGCTCCGCTCGAAATGCTTTCGTCCTCTAAACTTTCGCCCGCTATAACCCCGTCTACGTATCGGCAAATACAGTCGGTTATCGCCATTGCCGGAATCTCGCCGCCCGTAAGCACGAAATCACCTAACGACATCTCCTCGTCGATACACATATCCAGAACTCTTTGGTCGACGCCCTCGTAATGTCCGCATAAAAAAAGTATTTCACCGTAAGATAAAAGTTCTTGCACCATATCTTGCGTAAATTTTCTGCCCTTCGGCGACATATAAATTCTTCTCGCCTTATGCTCGGGATCCACTGCGTTTATTGCGGAATACACGGGCTGGGGTGTCATTACCATTCCGGCTCCGCCTCCGAAGGGATAGTCGTCGCATTTTTTATGCTTGTTTTCAGAATAATCCCTGATATTTACGACGGATATTTCGACTTTGCCTGCTTTTACGGCTCTGCCTATTATGCTTTCGCCGAGCGGCGCAAACATTTCGGGGAAAAGAGTCAGGATATCAATCTTCATAGAGTACGACCTCCGTAAACTTATGAGCTGATACCGTTACACGGTTTTGCTTTGGTTCTATCGAAGCGTTTAATTCCTTTATAAGCGGAAAGACCGCCTTGCCTTCCGAAGTCAAGACGTAATAATAGTCAACGTTTCCGTTTACTATATCGTATATTTTACCTATTTCCTTTCCGCTATCCAAAAACAGCGTACAACCGATGACGTCCGCAATAAAGAATTTGCCTTGCGGAACTTTGATCTCGTTTCTCTCGGCATAGACGGTTTTCATTCTGCAATTTTCAGCCGCATTTCTGTCGTCAATTCCCTTTAACTTTAAGATTCCCTCCGTATCGGAAATCTTTCTGAAATTTTCGACTTCGTATACTTCGCTATCTATTTCCGCCGTTTTTATGTCCTTTACCGAGTTAAAGTCGTCTGCGAAAATCTTGATTTTAAGTTCGCCCTTTATTCCTTGCGGCTTCGCTATCGCACCTATCTCTATTTTGTCCATAATACCCTTTTTATCGACCTATACGCCGTTTTAACAATAAGGCTGCCGTAAATCACGGCAGCCTTAATCGACGAAAATACACCAAATTATTATATGGTTTAGCTTACTCGTCTTTACTCTTAATTTCGATATTATATTTCTTGCCCGATTTTTGAGACGCCGCTTTGACGATAGTTCTGAGCGCCTTTGCTATCTTGCCTTGACGGCCGATAACTTTGCCCATATCGCTCTCGTTTAATATTATCGTAACGTCCACGTTGTTGCCGTGTTCTTCGGTAACGTACTCTACGTCCTCGGAATTTTCAACGAAATGTCCGACGATATATTTGATTAAATCTAACATTGTTGCTCCTTATTACTTCTTTTTATTCTTCGGGTTAGTCTTTGAAGGCGAAAGTTTTTCGGATTTTTCGATTATACCCTCGTGCAAAAGAAGAGATTTTACGGTTTCAGTGGGTTGAACGCCCTTGGAAAGCCAATCTTTAGCCTTTTCTGCGTCGATAACCACTTCGGCGGGATTAGCCGTCGGATTGTAATGACCTACTTTATCGATATACTCGCCGTCACGAGCCTTTCTGCTGTCAACTACGACTATACGGTACGTAGGAGACTTCTTGTCGCCAAGTCTGGTCAATCTCATTTTTACTGCCATTTTTATATCCTCCGTTAAATTAAATATTTGTTATTTTTAAAAAGAAAAACGACCTTTTCTGTTTTTCATCATTTTCATCATCTGTTTGCTCTGGTCGAACTGCTTTAACAGTTGATTTATCTCTTGTACGGTAGTGCCGCTGCCGCTTGCTATTCTCATCTTTCTCGAATAGTTTATTATCGACGGATCGTTGCGCTCCTTTTTCGTCATAGAAAGTATGATCGCCTTGATTCTCTCTACCTTCTTGTCGTCTATATTTACGTCCGAAAGTTTTACGTTGTTCCCGATCCTCATTCCCATACCGGGCAACATTTCCATAATTCCTTTCGCTCCGCCCATTTTATTGAGCGTATCGAACTGTTCCAAAAAGTCGTCAAGCGTAAACGAGTTCGCTCTGAACTTCTTCTCCATTTTGAGCGCTTGTTCTTCCGTTACCGCCTCTTGCGCCTTTTCAATGAGAGAAAGAACGTCGCCCATTCCGAGTATTCTACTCGCCATTCTGTCCGGATAGAACGGCTCGAAATCGGTAAGTTTTTCGCCTACGGACGCAAATTTTATGGGCTTGCCCGTAACCGCTTTTACGGATAAGCATGCGCCGCCCCTCGTATCGCCGTCGAGTTTTGTAAGTACCACGCCCGTTATCGGCAACCTGTCGTTAAAAGTTTTTGCAACGTTTACGGCGTCTTGTCCGATCATAGAATCGACGGTTAAAAGTATTTCGTCTACTCTTATCGCTTTCGTGATATTTTCGAGTTCTTGCATCAAGTTCTCATCGATATGCAGTCTGCCCGCAGTATCCACGATAACGGTGTCATAGCCGTACTTTTTAGCGTACTCAACGCCCTCGGAAGCGATTTTTACGGGGCTTATCTGCCCCATTTCGAACACGTCGGCATTCGCCTTTTCACCGACTACTTTAAGTTGATTTATAGCGGCAGGTCTATACACGTCGCAAGCGACGAGCAAAGGCTTTTTGCCTTGCTTTTTTAAATAAAGAGCAAGTTTTCCGCAAAGCGTCGTTTTACCTGCGCCTTGCAAGCCGCACATCATTATTACGGTCGGCGGAGCGGGGCTTACTATCAACTTCGAGTTGGTAGAACCCATAAGTTCCGTCAATTCATCGTTTACTATCTTGATAACTTGTTGAGTAGGGCTTAAACTCTTTAATATATCCTGTCCGACAGCCTTTTCGCTCACCTTTGCGATAAAGTCCTTTGCGACGTTTATATTTACGTCCGCTTCGAGCAAGGCTATCCTGACTTCCCTCATCGCTTGTTTTATTTCGAGTTCGGTAAGTTTGCCCTTCTTCGTCATTTTCGAAAATATATGATTGAGTTTTTCAGACAAGTTTTGAAATACAGCCATTCTACTCTCCCAAAATCTTTTCTATCTCGTTGCCAATATCCTTATTTTCTTCGGATAGTCCGCCTATAAGTCGATAAACGGCGTTTTTCTTCTCCCGAAAATGTAATTTTTCTTCAAATGCTTCGAGTTGCTTTTTTACGCTCTTTATGCAGTCTGACACGCCTTGGCGAGTAACGCCCTTTATCTCCGCTATCTCGCCGAGCGATAAGTCGAGCCTATAATGCATATCGAAAATATCTCTTTTGTTATCCGTTAAAAGCGCCGAATATTCTTCAAATAATTCGTTATAATAAACGTCGTTTTCAATAGACATATCGCCCGCCTTCAGCCGCAGTTTACGCTGCAACAACTGTAAAGCAAATTTACTTTACACCGATATTATATAACCTTTGAAAGTTTCTGTCAAGCATTTTAACGCAATTTACGTTAATTTTCAAAAATCAAAACATTCCTTCGATAAACTCGTCTTTATCGAAAACTTCGATATCGTCTATTTGTTCGCCCGTTCCGACAAAAGCGACCGGAACTTCCAATTCGTTACAAAGCGATATGACGAATCCGCCCTTTGCGGTACCGTCGAGTTTCGTCAGAATTATTCCGTCTATACCTACCGCCTCGTCGAATATCTTAACTTGCGACAATGCGTTCTGCCCCGTTGTGGCGTCTAACGCTATAAACTTATAAAATTCAGCCTCGGGGTACTCTTTCGCTACCACTCTCGACATCTTTTTAAGTTCTTCCATAAGGTTAGACTTCGTATGCAATCTTCCTGCCGTGTCTATTATAAGCAAATCGGTTTTCTTCGCTTTCACCGACGAGAGTGCGTCGAATACGACCGCTGACGGATCGCTCCCCTCGCTGCTGGCAACTATTCTGACTTTTGCCCTATCCGCCCAGACCTTCAACTGGTCGGATGCCGCCGCTCTGAACGTATCTGCCGCAGCAATCGTTACGCTTTTGCCTTTTGACGTGTAGTATCTTGCAAGTTTGCCGATAGAAGTGGTCTTGCCTACGCCGTTTACGCCTATCACCATTATAACGGCCGGAAAACCTATGTCTAAATCTTCCGCTCTGTCAAGGCAGTTTTTGATTTCCTTTTTGAGTTCGGATACGACGTAGTCTTTATCTTTCGCCTTTTCTTCTATCATTCTGTCCCGAAGGTCGTCCACCATTTCTACGGCGGTATTCACCGAAATATCCGAAGAAATCAAAAGTTCTTCGAGGTCCTCGTAAAATTCTTCGCCTATCTTGTCTTTTGCAAATAATACTCTGAGTTTCTCACTCATTCCGTCCTTGGTCTTTTTAAGGGCGGAAAAAATTTTGCCGAAAAATCCCATATTATGCTCCCAAAGTATCTACGACGTCCGCTAAACGTACCGAAACTATCTTTGATACGCCCTTTTCTTGCATCGTTACGCCGTAAAGTGAGTCGCCGTGTTCCATCGTAACCTTTTTGTGGGTAATGACGATGAACTGCGTTTCTTCTGAAAAGTTTTTGAGATAGTTGGCAAACCTTTCGACGTTTGCGTCGTCGAGCGCCGCCTCTATTTCGTCCAATACGACGAACGGCATAGGACGAAGTTTAAGTATCGCAAACAATATCGCTATTGCGGTAAGCGACATCTCGCCGCCCGATAAAAGCGAAATTTTCTGCAATTTCTTCCCCGGCGGCTCCGCAACGATCTCTATGCCCTGTTCGAGCGGATCGTCCGTTTCGCCTTGTTCGAGTATCAGATCGGCAGTACCGCCGCCGAAAAGTTCTTTGAATATTCTCGTAAAGTTCTTTCTTATGGTTTCAAATCCCGTAGAGAAGATTTCGCTCATCTCGTCGGTGAGTTGCTTGATAACGGTCTTTAAATTTTCCTCTGCTTTAAGCAAATCGTCCCTCTGCGTTACCATATCCTGATAGCGCTCGTTGAGTTCCGCATAGTCGTCTATGGCGTTCGGGTTGATACTGCCGAGCGCATTTATCTTTCTCTTTAAGCCGTTGATTTCGTTAGCGGATATGCTTATGTCGTAATTCTCGTCCCGAAGCGGCAAAGCGGTTTCGTAAGTTATTTCGTATTCTTCCCAAACGCGCTGTCCCAAATATTCGAGTTCGGAATCGACTTTGGAAAGCGATACTTCTTCCGAGTACTTTCTGTTGTTTAACTTATCTATTTCCGCTTGCAGCATCTCTCGGCGCAAATTGTCTTGTTTTACGTCCTCGGAAAGAGCCGTTTTACGGATTTCGAATGTGTTCCTCTTTTCTCTCAAAGTGGAAAGATATTCCTGCTCCGATGCAGTAAACGCCACTTTCTCGACTTCGGCGAGGAGATTGGTTATCATTACGTTATCGCTTTCGATATTCTTCTCGTTCCTTTCGACTATCGCCTTGCAATCCGCAATTTCGTTTTCTATTCTGATTTTTTCGTCCTCTGCCGACTTGATTTCGGAATTCAAAAACGCCATTCTCGCTTGAACCTGCGTGTTTTCGTCGATGAGGTCGTCTCTGCGCTTTTTGTACTCGTCGAATACGCTCTGCTGTTTCTCGGCGTCGGACGAAGCGCTCTCTCTTTCCTTTTTCAGCTGTTCGTTGCCGAGTTCGATATCGCTGTACGCCCTGTTTATCTCGCCGAGACGAGTATTTATAAGCGCAATGATATCTTTATTGTTTTCTATCTCTTTATTTGCGTCCTCGATCTGTATTTCGACCGCCGTAATCTTTTCCCTTAAAGCGCTCGTTTTTTGTTTCATATCTTGCAAAAACGCATTCAAGGATTCGAGTTCGCGGCGTGCGTCGGTTATCTGCGATTCGAGTTGAGCCTTTCTGCCGTTAAGCCTTTGAAGTTCTTGCGTTTTGGCGGCGAGTTCGGTAGTTATCTCCTCTATCTTCCTGTCCATAGAAAGAAGATTTGAAGAATTTTGCTTGCGGGATCCGCCCGACATCGAGCCGTTGGGCGAATAGAGATCGCCTTCGAGCGTAACTATTTTAAACGCAAATTTATATTTCTTCGCTATCGCCAAGGCGTTCGCCGGAGTGTCCGCTATCAAGGTGTTGCCGAGCAAATATCTGACCACGTTATCGTAATACTCGTCGTACGTAACGAGTTCGTTGGCAAGTCCCAGCGCACCGGGTTCAGACAGCGCACGCCTCGTTTCGGAAATCTCGTACCTCGGTTTCATCGACGATACGGGAAGGCACGTTACTCTGCCGCCGTCTATCCTCTTTAAATATTGAATAAGGTATTGTGCGTCGTCCGGAGTAGCGGTTACGATATTTTGCAAGGCTCCGCCCAGACACGTTTCTATCGCAACGTCGTACTTCGCCTCGGTTTTTATTATGTTGGCGACGACGCCTTTTACTCGCATTGCGACTTCATTGCTTTCTTTCGCCGCTTGCATAAGTCTTTTTACGGCGTATTGATACCCGTCGTATCCGTCTTTTAAATTGACGAATACCCTCTTATTCGCTTCCAATGCGGAAACAGCCGAATTTAAGGCGTAAATTCTGTTGTTCGTTTCGGATAAAAGCGAATTTGTGGAGGCGATATCGTCCTCTTTATCTTTTATATTGTTTTTGGTAAGCTGCGTAGTCTTTTCGAGTTTTTGCAATTCAGCCGTGTTTAAAGCGTTTTCTTGCATTAAAGCGGCGAGTTTTTCGGAAAGGGCATTGACCTTTTCGAGAGTGTCTTGCTGTTGCTCGGAAATTATATTCTTTTCCGAAGAAAGCGCACCTCTGTTTTCGTTTAAAGCCGCTATCGATTCAACGCTCTTGATTATGGCGCGTTGAGTCGTCTGCGCCATTCTCTCTCCCTCGGTTATCTCGGAAATAATGCGCATAAGTTCGGAATTTATCTCTTGGGATTTTTTATCCAGACTCTCCGCTTCTTCCTTGCATTTTACCGAATATTCTCCGTTTTTGACTATCTTTTCGGAAAGTTCTTCGCTCCTTTTTTTTGCGTCCGCAATTTCATTTTCGAGCCTCTGTATCTCGCTTTTGAAAAACGAAATTTTCTCGCCGTAAACCTTTGCCGTTCCCGACTGTCTTTCGAACGCTTGCGTCTTTTCGATAAGCTCTTCGTTTAATTGTTTTATGTATTCGTCTGCGGAGGCTATTTCCCTCTGGTGCGCATTATACGACTTTATCGCCTCGTCGAGTTCTCTGTTTCTCTGCTCGGTTTCTTCGACTATTCCCTTTATCCTGAGCCCGATTTTTTCCTTCGTCGAAGCCGCCGTACTGTATTTATAGAGATAAGTATTTACTTCGTGATATTTGAGGTCTTCCGACAGCGCACGATACGTCCTCGCCTTTTCCGCTTGTTTTCCGAGCGGTTCGAGTTGCCTCTCTATTTCTTTGGTAATATCATCGATACGGACTATGTTTTCACGGGTTCTGTCGAGTTTACGAGACGTTTCCAGCCTTTGCGCTTTGGTCTTGGCAATTCCCACCGCCTCTTCGAATATGGCACGCCTGTCCTCGGGCTTGGAAGAAAGTATTTCGGATACTTTGCCTTGTCCGATTATCGTGTAGCCCTCTTTGCTTATTCCGCACTCGTGTAAGAGGTTGATTATATCTCTTAACCTCGCCGGCTGCTTGTTTATGTAATATTCGCTTTCGCCCGAACGGAACAGTTTACGGGTGAATTGAACTTCGTTATAATCGAGGTCCTTAAATATTTTATTCGTATTGTCGAAAAACAACGATACTTCGCAATACGACAGTGATTTCCTGTTCTGCGTACCGTTGAAAATAACGTCTTGCATACTCGAACCACGCAGAGTTTTAGCCGACTGCTCGCCCAAAACCCATCTGATAGCGTCGGCAACGTTACTCTTTCCGCAACCGTTCGGTCCGACTATACAAGTTACTCCGTTATCGAATTTTATCTCTTGTCTGTCGGCAAAAGACTTAAACCCGATAAGTTCTATCTTTTCGAAATTCACTTGCTTTTTCTCCTCTTGCCGTTATTTTTTTTCACTCCACTCTTATTTGCGGTAAGCGATTTGTACGCTATTTCCGCCGCCGCTTTCGAGGCCTCCGACTTCGTTCTGCCCTTTGCCGCCGCCATAGCTTTGCCGCCGACCGACACTTCCATTAAGAACGTGGGATTATGCGGCGGGCCAGTTACGCTCTTTTCGGTATAGACTATTTCGCCGAGTTTGTTCTTCTGAACGTATATCTGCAAAAGGCTCTTATAATCGCTCGGCGCAACTTTAACTTCGCTCTTATCTTTCTTGTCGCCTTTATCCGCAGTAAGTCTGGTCTTTGAAAAAAGGAAGTTCTTTACGAACTTCTTCGTCGGCTCTAAGCCGCCGTCCATATATATCCCTGCGACTATTGCCTCGAATAAATTTTCACACGCCGCCTCGTGATTTGCGACGTTTTTCTTTTCGCCCTCGCCGAAAAGTAAAAATTCGTCCAGACCGCTTTTACGTATGGCGTTTGCAAGCGGCGCACGAGAAACGAGTTGTTGCTTGTATTCCGTCAAAACGCCCTCGTCCGCATTCGGAAATTTATTCACTAAATATTCCGCAGTTATGTACCCCAATATTGAATCGCCGAAAAACTCCAATCTCTCGTTGTTTACACCGTTGCCGTGCTCGTGCGAGTACGATGAATGGGTAAAACATTGCCTTAAAAGTTGTTTATCTTTAAAAGTATATCCGAGTTTTTCTTCGCAATCCTGCATTAAAAATATCATCGATTTTCTCCGCCGAGTTGTTCAAGGCCCTCTTTTATCTTATCGCTTATATCCAATTTCGACGCCCCGTACGCTTGCAATACCGCATTTTTAAACGACTCCTCGTTCGCTGCGCCGTGCGCCTTTACGAGAACTTGTTGCATTCCTAAAAACACCGCTCCGCCACGCTTGTTATAATCCAAAAAGTCCTTTAAATTTCTGAACGCCTTTTTCATAAACAGCGAGCCGAACATTGCCGACTTTGAGTCCTTAATCACGTCTTTAAGCGTCTTGGTAATACATTTTGCCGTACCTTCTATCGTCTTTAAGGCTATATTTCCGGCAAAACCGTCGGTTACGATGACGTCGTAATCGCCCGACAATATTTCTCTCGCCTCCATATTGCCGACGAAATTTATACTCTTTTCTTCCTTTAAAAGTGCAAACGCCTCTTTCGTCAATGCGCAGCCCTTATTGTCCTCTACGCCGTTTGACAGTAACGCCACCCTCGGGTTTTCGACTTTAAGCACTTCTCGCATATACACGCTGCCCATTACCGCAAACTGAACGAGGTTTATCGGCTTGCAATCTACGTTCGCTCCGCAGTCTAACAGCATCGCCCCGTTCCCTTTCATCGTCGGAAGTATGGGAGAAAGCGCCGGACGGTTTACTCCGGCAATCCTCTTAGTCAAAAGTACCGCCGCCGTCAAAACCGCTCCCGTCGAGCCGGACGATACGAGCGCCTTCGCTTCCTCGTCCTCTTTCAGCATCTTCACCGCTTTTACTATCGACGAGTTCGGCTTCTTCTTGATAGCCTCTACCGGCGGCTCGTTGCAATCGATTTCATCTTCGGCGTCAACAATTTCCACTCTGCCGCTATCGTATTCCAAAGTCGATAATACTTCTTCTATATCGGCTCTTCTTCCGACCAATGCAATATCGAAATCGCTTTCCTTTTGCGCGCTGATAGCGCCCTTTACCATTGCGGACGGAGAATTGTCCCCACCCAAAGTATCTATTACTATCTTCATTTTTTCACCACGTCAATATTCGAGATTTCCTACGGTTCTCGGGAAAGGTATTACGTCACGGATATTCGCTATTCCCGTCAAATACATTATCATTCGCTCGAATCCGAGACCGAATCCGGAATGAGTCGTGCCGCCGAACTTTCTCAAATTGATATACCAATCGTAGTCCTCGGCTTTAAGTCCCAATTCCGCCATTCTCTTTTCGAGAACGTCTATTCTCTCTTCCCTTTGGCTTCCGCCTATCAGTTCGCCGATACCGGGAACGAGAAGGTCTGCCGCCGCAACGGTCTTGCCGTCGTCGTTGAGGCGCATGTAAAACGCCTTTATCTCCTTTGGATAATCGGTCAAAAATACGGGCTTTTTATACACTTTTTCGGTTATATATCTCTCGTGTTCGCTCTGGAGATCGCAGCCCCAGTAAACCGGAAATTCAAACTCGTCCTTATGCGGTTCCAAAATCTTTATCGCCTCGGTATAAGGAAGTCTTACGAAATCGCTTTCAACGACGCTTTGAAGTCTTTCCAAAAGTCCGTTGTCCACGAAATTGTTCAAAAATTCGAGTTCGTTCGGACAAGTCTCCATAACGTGTCCGATTATTGCTTTTACCATATCTTCGGCAACGCACATATCGCCTGCCAGATCAGTAAACGCCATTTCGGGTTCTATCATCCAAAACTCTGCGGCGTGGCGAGCGGTGTTGCTCCTCTCGGCTCTGAAAGTCGGCCCGAACGTATACACGTTTCCGAACGCCATTGCGTATGCCTCGGCAGACAGTTGACCGGAAACCGTAAGCGACGCCTGCTTGCCGAAAAAGTCCTCACCGTAATCCACTTTGCCGTCGATTTTTTTGGCGTCGCCGACAGGGAGAGTGGTTACTTGGAACATTGCGCCTGCGCCCTCGCAATCGCTGCCCGTGATTAACGGGGTGTGAACGTAAACGAAACCTCTTTCGTTAAAAAACTTATGTATTGCGAACGCCGCTTCGCTCCTTATGCGAAATACGGCGCCGAACGTATTCGTCCTCGGACGAAGATACGCTATTTCACGCAGATATTCGAGTGAATGTCTTTTCTTTTGGAGAGGATAGTCGGGCGTTGACGCACCTTCAACCTCTATGCTTTCGGCTTTGATTTCGAGCGGCTGTTTAGCCTCGGGAGTCAGTTCGACCTTTCCCTTAACAATCAAAGAACAGCCGACGTTCTGAGCGGCTATTTCGTCATAATTGTCTATTTTATCCCTCTCGAATACGACTTGCAGATTTTTGAAATAACTGCCGTCGTTGAGTTCGATGAAACCGAACGCTTTAGAATCCCTTATCGTTCTCGCCCAACCCATTACGACGACTTCTTTGCCGCCGTAAGTTTCTTTTGAAGAAAAAATGTCCTTGATTTTAATTCTTTCAGTCATAGATTTTGCCTTCCTGAAAATTCTGTAATATATATATTTTAGCATAAATATAAATAAAACACAAGAAAAAATATTATCAAGCGGCAAAATTTTTGACGAAATCGATTGCTAACAGAGTTATTTTACTCTTTTCCGTCGTCTTTTTCGTCGGGCGGAATTACGACGTTTACGGGCCTTTCGTCTTTTAAAGCCATGATATAGTTCTGATAATCCTGCTCCGTCATCTTTCTGACGGAATGTTTTTTCTTTTTACTCATAATTTTCCTCCGCTATGGATTTTTTAAAATTTTGCGCCAAAACGCCGTATTTTATACCAAAGACTTGAAATTTGAGCCCCAAAGTGATATAATCGCAATGAAAATGTTAAAAGGCAATTTAAAAAAATATCAAATATTTTTCGGCGTTATATTCGTCGCAATCGCCGTATTTGCAATCGTACAAGCGGCTCTTCCCGCCGAAGAATCGACGGCGGTAAGCAACCTCTTTACGGCTATAACCTTATTCGGACGAGACACAAACGAAGTAAACGTTTTCTCCAAAACGCTTTCAATCGAAGAATTTGCGTCGTTTTTGAGAAAACTCGTCGGACATTTCGGAATGTTTGCGGCTTTTGCCGCATCCGGATTTTTTACGTTTTTCAGCGGCAAAAATTTTAAAAAAGCGCTGATAATCGACTTATTGGCGGCCTTTTTGCTTGCATTGACGACTGAAACGATAGAATATTTTTCTCCCGGGCGAGCGTTTATGGTCTCGGATATAGTGCTCGATATGCAAGGCGCCATTACGGCGATTGCTGTGATTTCGGCTATCCTTTCTATTGTTTTTGCAAAGAAAGGAAAGGATCGCCAAGGCGTATTTCCGCTCGTCGTAATAGCAAGTCTCGTATTTGCGATTTTGTTTTTACTTTTTAATGACGACAGTTTTTATACGTATTTTTGCTATTTTGTATTTATCGTTTGTTGTTTACTTTCGTCTATAGCGCTTTTATTTTCAAAATAATTTTAAACTAAAATAAGCGAGGCCGCAAAATTTGCGACCTCGCCTTTTTAGTTTATTCAATTCATTTTAAATGGAGACTTTTATCTTTGAACTCTGCCCGAAGCGTCGCCGCCTGCAAGCGCTGCGACCTCTTTTACGGAAACCATATTATAGTCGCCCTCTATCGAGTGTTTGAGGCACGACGCCGC
>CAJOMT010000017.1 GCA_905235815.1 uncultured Clostridia bacterium | reverse complement strand
ATGTTTTAATCGAGCATAACGCCGATTTTCTTTTCTCTCATATTGTCAACGCTGTAATAGAGCGCAACGCCTAAGGTTGCAATTACGGAGACTTCGCCGAGCGCTATCCAGAGCGCTTGAATGGGATATGCAAATTCCGTAACGCCGTAAATGATCAAAACTACCGGAACGATAAGGGCGTTGGATATTATCGGGGGCAAAATGCCGAGCCAGATTTTAACGTGCTTATTAAGTTTAGTGCGCCCGATGAAGTAGGTCGCCGAAGCGGCGATAAGCGTTGCGAGCGAGCCGAGCAATAAGTCCCACGCCCCGAGCGGACTGACAAGATTGCCGAGTATGCACCCGATAAACAGAGCGGGCACCGCCTCTACGTAAAAGAGGGGTAAAATAGTTAAAGCCTCGGAAATACGCGCTTGGTACGGCCCGAAAGACGCCCACGCAAACGCATAAGTCAAGGCTATGTAGAGAGCGGCAATAATACCTGCTCTCGCCAACTTTTTGGTTGAAAATTTATTCATTTGTTACCTCGGTTTTTTTATTTTGCATTTAACTGCAATGGGAAGTGTTTGCCGAAAACCTTCCACCGATTATTATAAGATATTTCTGTAAAATTAGCAAGCGAATAGAAGTAATTTGTAAAATTAAAATCCCCCGTTATCGAGGGATTAAAATTTAAAGATCGTTTTACTGATTTTTCAGTTTGCCATTTTAACGAAAGGTTTATAAACGAACAAATGAAAAATAAGCCATATACCGGCAATGCCGACGAGTGAATAAACGATTCTCGTCAAAGCGGTTCCCGCTCCGAAAACGAACGCTACGAAATCGAAACTGAACAGTCCTACGAGCAGCCAATTGAGCGCTCCGATTATTGCGATAACATACGCTATAATACTTACAACTTTCATAAAGCACCTCCCGCGTATATTATGAGCAGAAAAGTTAAATTATATGCAAATCGACTTATAGGTCGAGATTTTCAACCGTCATTCGATCGAATCGCACTTGTTCGACAAAGTCGGAGGGCAGAAATTTTACGTTATTGTATTTAGCGAAATTCATAATATGATTTCTGATAATTATAGGCGTTGACTCGTCCATGGCGTTTGCGCCGGCGGCTATATAGTCCGCAAAATGCGAATAAGTGAATTTTTCATCGGACTCGTATATGAATTGCTTTTGTATCTTATTGTCAGTTATGACTTTAAACCAGAGTTTTACCATTTGTTTCCCGAAAACTTTTTTATAGAGTATAACATTTCTGTTTAAAAAAGTCAACTATACTTGCGCCGTCTTTCGCCCTTTGAAAAATAACCCAATATCCGTTACCTTTCAATTTGAAAACGGACGAGGGAATAAACGAACAATAACTTTTTATTTCCTTTGGCCTTTCGCCGTATTTGCCCGGTAAGCCGTAGCAAATGTATTCCGGCTCGTCGTTTTCGTAAATTATACCGACCGCATAATACTTATTTCCTTCGTAAGAAATTTTTGCCCATTTACTCATAGGCACAACGTTTTCCAGATCGCTCTCGGACGGGTGATCCTTAAATATTTTTTCTAACTCACTTTGGATTTTTCCGTAATAGGTTTTTTCATTGCGCAATTCATTCTCATCTTCGTCAGCGCCCAACTCTTTGCTTTCTTCTTGTTTTTTGCTGAAATCTTTTTCGTGAGGCACATTATTTTCAGTGCCGACATTTTGTCCTTCATTTTCATTATCCTCGTCTATATGTTGATTATCGTTACTTTTTTCATATTCGTAGTAGTTTTCCGTCGCCAGCGCCTCGTCATCGTAAACGACGGGAGCGAGTATGTCTTCCTTAGTCGGCGCACCTTTTGAAAAAGCCCCGTAAAGCAACGGAGTGGCGGTATCGTCCGTTACGTGCGCCAAGAGGACGCCGCCGCCGTAAAGTGCGTCTTGCGGCAATTCTATCGTGCCGCCCGAAGGGTTCGGTAAGTTAAATTTATAATCTCCCGCATTAGTTGCATAGTGCAATTCGAGCCGCCCGTTTTGCGGGGTTTTCAGATTGATAATCGATATATAGAGGCACTTTTTACCCGTATCCTCGAACTTTGCAACGCCACGCATAGTTTCGTTTTCGGCGATATTATCTGTGGGGCGCATGAGTGCGGTTTGCTTGAAGTTCATTTTAACACCTATGATACAATATATAATATGACCGATATCGAAAATAAATAACTTTTGCCAAATATTCGTAAATTTTGTAAAAAAAACTCCCACCGAGCGGTGGGAGCGGAAAAATTTAAAATTATTTTTGGAGTAAGAGGGAAAGCACCGCCATTTCGATTTCGGGAAGGGCGAGCGCCTCGTCGAGTCCGCAAAAATTCGGGGAGTCGAGCAGTTCTTCGTCGATTGCGCCGTTTTGCGTGGCGGGCAGAGTGTGGAGAATTATTGCATCGGGGCAAGCCCTCATTTTTTCTGCGGTAAGTGTGAACCGAGCGTCGAGGTTGTCCTCTGAAACATAGATGATTTCGGCTCCTTTAAGTCCCTCGGAAACGCTACTACAAACTGCCACGTCGCCGAACTGGCGACAGTAATTTAGAAGACTCTCTTTCGGCTGAATATCGTCCGGACAAATGAACGTTATGTCGAATCCGCATATTGCGAAAGCGTAGACGAAACTGTCGGCAAAACTGTTTGGGTCTCCGATCATTGCTATCTTCATCTTTCCGATAGTGCCTTTTTTGCGCCAAACGGTGAGGAGTGCGGAAAGCGCTTCGCAAGGTCCGCTCTTTCCGTTTGCGTTAATAACCGGCAAATTGACGAGTTTTTCCAAAGAGGCGGCGTCAGCCGGCTCGGAAGTCTGTATCACGAGCGCATTGATGCCGTATCCGACCATTGCGGCGACTGAAAGTTTATCGTTTACGAAAGTTTCGAGTTCGCTGCCGCTCATATTGCATACGAGCGCTGTGCCTGAAAGCGAAGAAACGGCTGTTTCGAATGCGATCCTCGGCCTCGTAAAGCCGTTTTTCGTGATGAGCGCTATTTTTTTATTTTTCAAAGCGTTCGGTTTTTCTCCGACGGCAAGGATTTTGGAAATAGAATTCGCCAAATGCAGAATTTCCAAAATTTCTTCTTCAGTATATCTTTCGAGTGAAATTAAATGAGTTTTATCTATTTTGCCGGTCGGGACAAATTTATTTATATCCATAAAACCTCCGTCTGTCAACACTATTATATCAATTTTCCAATTAAATTACAACGATTTTGCGGTTAAAATGTACAAATTTTATAAAAGCAATGTAAAAATTTTGTAACAAATGACATTGTAAAGTTAAACGAAAAGATATATAATAATAGTGTATAATGCTGTTTAAAAGATTTGGAGGTAAATGAAATGGCAAGTCTTCTTTTGAAGGATATCTACAAAGTATATCCGTCCGGCGTAGTAGCGGTTACAGATTTTACTTTGGATATCGAAGATAAAGAATTTATAGTTTTCGTCGGACCTTCGGGTTGCGGAAAATCCACGACGCTCCGTATGATAGCGGGCCTTGAGGAAATAAGCGACGGCGAACTCTACATCGATGGCAAACTTATGAACGACGTTCAGCCGAAAGACAGAGATATAGCGATGGTTTTCCAGAACTATGCTCTTTATCCCCATATGACCGTTTACGATAATATGGCGTTCGGTTTAAAACTTCGTAAAATTCCCAAGGCCGTTATAGATGAAAAAGTTAAAGAAGCGGCCCGTATTTTAGGACTTGAAGCGTACCTTACGAGAAAGCCGAAGGCTCTTTCCGGCGGTCAAAGACAGAGAGTTGCGCTCGGAAGAGCGATAGTAAGAGAACCCAAGGTATTCCTTTTGGACGAACCTCTTTCCAACCTCGACGCTAAACTCCGTGCGCAGATGAGAACCGAAATAACCAAACTTCATACTTCTCTTGCAACTACGTTTATTTACGTTACGCACGACCAGGTCGAAGCGATGACGATGGGAACGAGAATAGTCGTTATGAAAGACGGATTTATTCAGCAGGTAGACGCTCCGCAGATGCTTTACGATTATCCCGCAAACCTTTTCGTTGCAGGATTTATCGGCACTCCGCAGATGAATTTCTACGACGCTGTTTTAACGGCCGATAATAATGGCAAAGTATACGTCGAATTCGAAGGCGGCAGGATTGCTCTTCCGAAGTCGAAGTCGGATAAGATAATAAATGCGCAGGACTATATCAATACCGGTAAGCCCGTAGTATTCGGTATTCGTCCGGAAGATTTGCACGATGAAGAGAGTTTCATCAACAACAGCGAAGATACTACGGTCGACGTAAAGGTAGACGTGGTAGAAAAACTCGGTGCCGAAACCCTTTTATATTGTAAATTCGATAAAGATGAAGACGCAAACGCAGACGGCAAAGTCAAGAGCGTCATCGAAGATAAGGTACAACTCGTTGCCAAAGTCGATTCGAGGACCACGACCGAAAGGGGACAGACAATAAAACTCGGTATCGATATAATACACAGTCATCTCTTTGATAAAGAGACCGAACTTACCATTTTGGAAGGCGAAGGAACAAAGGCTTACGTACCCGTCGTAGAACTTCAAAGACAAGCCGAAAGGGCGGAGCAACAAGCGCTTCATCCGGAAGGAGATAAAAAGGGCATTAAGAAGTTGTTCTCTAAAAAGGATAAGGAAAAAGGAAAAGACTCCAAAGAGAAAGACGACAAATAATTATAACAAAAATCATAAGAACTCGGAAATTCCGAGTTCTTTTTATGTAATATATTTTACATTTTAGTAAAAAAGTTGTATAATACGAAAGAAGAGGAAAATGTATGGCTAAAAACACTAAAAAAGAAGTAAAAGAAATAGCGGAAATTCCCGCTGAAGAACAAGTACAAGAAGAAATCAAAAACACCGTAAAGTTATATCCGGATATCGAATTCAACAAGAGAGAAAGGAGAAAGACCGTTCTTCTCGGCGCCATTCTGATATTTATGCTCGGCGGTATGGGAGTAGTTACCATTATATACGGCGGGGTGTCTTTAATAATGGGATTGATAATGTTGATGTTCGTCATATTCGGCGTTGCAATGATACCGAGCGCTTTTAAGCAGTATCCCGTCAAAAAAGAACCCATTATAGAAGTGGGGGCGAAAGAGGCGGTTATAAACGGCAAGACTTTTAAGATATCGGATATATCCGAAGTAAGACTTACGTTAACTTTGGCGCCCGTCGGTACGAAAGAGGAAAACGAGAAGTTTCTTAACGAAATTATGAATATGGAACCCGAAAAAAATATAACCGCAAATCTCGACTTTACGATGAGAGTACCGGTAGACAATAAGGGTAAAGAAAAAAATATTTATACGACCGTTGCGAATGCTTACGAAGGTTTACTCGCTTTTTATAAAGCGGGGTGCAAGCACTATAAAATCATATACTCGATGAAAAAATTGACGAGAGTTTCTACTTACGACCTCGGCGAAACTATGACTGATAGCGGTAAAAAACTTTCGCAAATATCCAAAAAAGATAGGGCTAAACAACTTTATTGATTATCGCTTTACGGCTTAAAATAGGCGATTAAACGACATATACGAGGACTTTTATGTTAATCGATCCACATGTACACTCTAACGAGATAAGTCGTTGTTCACACGTTTCTATCGAGACGCTTATCGATACTAAAATAGCATTGGGCTATGGCGGTGCGGTTTTAACGAACCACTGCCAGCAATGGTATTATGACGAAAAAGACCATAGGGAAAATATGCAAAAGCATATCGACGTGTTTCATCAAGGCAAGGAGTACGCCGAAAAAAAGGGGTTTTTGCTGATGCTCGGCATAGAGGTTACTATTACAGATCCGAGATATTCCGATTGGCTTTTATACGGCGTAGACGAGGAATTTTTACTGTCATCGCCATGTCTTTACAAATTTTCGCAGAGAGAGTTATATGAATATTGCCGTAATCGCGGCGTATTGATGATACAAGCCCACCCTTACCGTGGAGAGACTCACAGGCCTATGGATCCCGAATTTATGGACGGCGTCGAGATAAACTGCCAGCCAGGCGATTTACCCAAGAAGGACCAAGTGATAGATTTTGCGGTATCAAATAACATGCTTTTGACCTGCGGAGTGGATTTCCATGACGTTTCAACGACCATTCGCGCCGGTATGGAAGTGCCGAACGATATGTTAACGTCTGCGGATTTTGCCGCATATCTTAAAAGCGGAAAGGGCGTAATGGATATCGAGGGCAACGTTATGACTTATGAACAAATACGCAAAAGTTTGTGATTTTTAGGTTAATATTTAAAAAAACGCATAAAAAAAATTGACTTAAAGGGAATAATTATATATAATATATAAGGTTTGCCGATAAATAATACGATCGGCTGAAATAAAAATAATTTTGGAGGAAGAATATATGGCAAATGTAGTAAAAGTCGGTATAAACGGCTTTGGAAGAATCGGACGTCTTGCTTTCAGACAGATGTTCGATGCAGAAGGTTATGAAGTAGTAGCGATCAACGATCTTACGGACGCAAAAATGCTTGCTCACCTTTTAAAGTACGACTCCGCTCAAGGAAGATATAAATATGCGGAAGAAGTTTCGAGCGAAGTTTACGAAGGTGCTGCTGACAGGGCTCCCAAGGGCGCTGTTATCGTAAAGGGCAAGAAAATCGAGATTTACGCTGAAAAGGACGCTAAAAACATTCCTTGGGGCGACCTCGGTGTAGACGTTGTTTTGGAGTGTACCGGTTTCTATACTTCTAAGGATAAGGCTCAGGCACACATCGACGCAGGCGCAAAGAAAGTAGTTATTTCCGCACCCGCAGGCAACGACTTAAAGACGATAGTTTACAGCGTAAACGAACACACTTTAACGAAAGACGACAAGATTATATCTGCTGCGTCTTGCACGACTAACTGTTTAGCGCCTATGGCTAATACGTTAAACAAACTTGCCGAAATCAAGAGCGGTATAATGACTACTGTTCACGCTTTCACCGGCGACCAGATGGTTTTGGACGGACCTCACCGTAAAGGCGATTTAAGAAGAGCGAGAGCGGCTGCTGTAAATATCGTTCCGAATTCGACCGGCGCTGCTAAGGCAATAGGTCTTGTTATTCCGGAACTTAACGGAAAACTCATCGGTTCTGCACAAAGAGTTCCCGTTCCGACCGGTTCTACCACGATTTTGGTAGCGGTAGTAAAGGGCAACGTTACTAAAGAAGATATCAATGCCGCTATGAAGAACGCTGCGAGCGCATCGTTCGGCTATACGGAAGAACAACTCGTTTCTTCGGACATTATAGGTATCACTTACGGATCTTTGTTTGACGCAACTCAAACCATGGTTAAGTATATGCCCGAAACGGACGAGACGCAAGTTCAAGTAGTTGCTTGGTACGATAACGAAAATTCTTACACTTCTCAAATGGTAAGAACTATCAAGTACTTCGCAAATATCTAAACTTAAAATTTTAAAGGCTACGGATTTCCGTAGCCTTTTTATTTTGTCTTAAAATGTGGCAATTTTAAACAAAATAAATTAAAATTTAAAGGCAAATATCCACTTGTAAATATAGTTATTTATAATTTTAATTAAAAATATGATACTATATTTAATAATTTGCGCAAAATTGCTTGACAAAATTTTATTTGCCGTGTAAAATATAAATAATTAAACGGAGGATGAAATATGTTGAGCAGTGTTATAATCAAGCATTCATTAGATGCACAAAAGATAATAGACGAATTAAAGTCTAAAGGGCATTTTGTCGAGTCTAAGGTAATAGAGACGGATAAGCATACGGCGGAGAGTTGTGTAAACTTAAAGGCAGACGTAGTGTATTTAGAGGCGGAAGATGGTTTTTCGACTCTTACCGAAGTGACGACGAAGTTGGGTTGGAAGAAGTTCAGACTATTTGCCTTTGATCTGACAGACGGTGAAGATTCCGTCAAATTTTATATATGTTACGGAGAGAACTGTTTCAATGCTTTTCCCGTATACATTTTCAACGGCAATTTTACACTTGATAAATTTGAAAAGTTTATGTAAATTATAGAGTAATATACCTTATCAATAGTTTACCTATTAACAAAAATATGTTTTGCGAAATAAAATATATAGGAGGTAAACAAATTGAATTTTTTTGGAAATTTTAACGGAAACGGCGGCAATCAAGCCGAAGGTGAAACGGAAGAAAGGGCTTTAAGATACAATAACGGACATATGGGCGGAGAATTTATCACTTTGCAAGAGGCGAGGCGAGACCTTATCGGAGAGATACAGGCGATAATGGAATATGACGACCATATACATAGAACGACTGACAAAGTAGCCAGAGAAACGTGGGAGGACATAATACACGAGGAGATGGTACATGTCGGCGAACTGCTTGCCTTATTGGATTATCTCGATACGACGCAGAAGCAATACGTAGCAAGCGGAATAGATGAGTTTAACCAAAGGATTTCAAATCAAAACTTGCTTTAAAAATTGAGATAAAAAGAAGGAATCTGCATTATTTGCAGATTCCTTCTTTTTGCAGTCGATAGACTGTTATGTATAAAAAAAATTCCCACAGGTGCCGTTCGTGAGAAAAAATCAACCCGCTTTAGTGCAGGTGGGTGCAACGCTTTGCTAAATTCGACTTCTTGTCATATAGGTCTGCACATGACAACGACCACAAGATATGCTCATCGGCAAAGACAGTACGCTCCCTTATTGATTGTTGTGGAAAGAATTAAACTCCGTTTCGAACACCGCAGGAATAGTTTTACTGAATTTTTATTTCTTGTAAAATTATATGTATATTATACCAAATATATTCGCATCTTGCAATGATTTTCTTAAAATATTTTTGATATAAAATGCCTCGTGTCAAGATGAATTCACCGCATAAAAAACAAAAACAGGCTACTTCTCCGTCGCCCAATGCCGAAGCCCTGAGCAGCACGTCCGAAACGAACAGAGGATAAAACCTGTTAATGTTTCAAATTAGCAGAGGTCGTACACCGCCAGCAAATGTAATTTACCCTTGCATGGACGTCCGAAACGAACAGCAGAAGCTCTGCCCCAAAAATAGGAACGCCGTCTCAACTTAATGAGCTACCGAGTTCGGCAAATGCCTCCGTACAGTCACGCACCGTTCCTATTTATAATATACACTAAAAGACGAGAATAAGTCAATTAAATACAAAAAGTTTTTCAAAAAATCTCGTAAAGAACGACAGATTGCCGACATTTACTGTTTTTCGTTGACTTTAAAAACGTTTTGCTATAAAATAGTGTGTAGGTGAAAAATATGAAATTGACTGTTTTAGGTAAATACGGCCCGTTTTCAAAGGCGGGCGGCGGAACGAGTTCGTATCTCTTTCAAGGCGGCGGTAAAAATATTTTGCTCGACGCAGGCGAGGGGAGTTTTTCGAGACTTTGTAAATTTATAGAGCCTAATAGCCTCGACGCAATTATTCTGACTCATTCGCATTACGACCATATTTGCGACGTTGGAATTTACGGCTATTACTTCGAGAGCCTTTTAAGGAAAGATAAGTCTGCCTATAAGCCCGTTATTTACCTATTTAATGATAAAACGCCGTATATTTCCGCTATCGCAAATATGCCGTTTTTTACCGTTCGGGATATTTATGACGGAATGAAAACTAATATCGGCGATTTACTAGTTGAGTTTATCGCCGTAAAACATCCTGTACCTTGCTATGCGGTCAAAATTTCAGACGGCAATAAAAAATTCGTCTATACCGGTGATACCAACGTGTTTGACGGTTTGGAAAATCTTGTCGGCGCCGCCGATACGTTTTTGGCAGACGGCTGTTTTCTGCATCGCGATTGGGCGGAAGATAAACCGCATTTAAGCGTAAAAATGATTTCGGAACTTACAAAAAAGTGCGGCAATAGGGCGATTATCAGCCATTTAAACCCTCTTTATGACGAATTGGAAATAGAAGCGGAAATTAAAAATTGCCATGGCAATGCATCTGTCGCCGATGAGGGTAAAACTTATGAATTATGAAAAAGATATTTAATTTCAGATTGCTCGTAGCGATTGCCTTGTCCGTCTTGTGCGGCGTGGTAATATGCTACTATTCTCCCGCACTTAAAAATTTTGCGCTGATACTTCTCGTTATTATCTATGCGGTAGTTTTTGCTTTGTCGGGAATATTTTTCAAAGAGGTAACTTGGCTTAAAAGACTTGTAGTCTGCTCGGTATGTCTGTTTTTTGCTTTATGCGGATACGGCAGATTTTATATTACCGTTTTGCAGACCGAAAACGGCGCAATGCCATCTATGGACTATACGGTAAGCGGTACGGTTGATTCCGTATCCGAAGCGAACGGCAAAACTCATATAAAACTGATAGACTGCAAATACGACGGCAAGAGCGGCGGAAATCTTTATTTATACGATCTTTCCGGAAGCGTCGAAAAGGGCGACAAAATAGAAGTAGAATGTTATGCGCATAGAGCGCAATTTATAGACGGGAATAAGTATTTTTACTATGTAGGGGAAAATATTTCGATGGTTGCGTCCGACGCAGTCTTGCTTAAAAACAGCGGACAGAGCGCCGGAATATTTAATTTTATAAGAGGCAAATTAAAAGACCTCATATATACCGATGACGATACTTCTTCCGCGATAGCGCTTGCGCTGTTTATCGGCGACACTTCAAAACTATCGTATGAAGAACTGTCGACGTTCAGAATGTCGGGCATTGCGCACGTGTTCGCAGTATCGGGTATGCACGTCGGACTTTTGTATTTTGCGCTGAATTTTATATTCAAGCGGTTAAAGATAAAGCGAATGATAGCATTTGCAGTTACCGCTGTCGTACTCTTACTTTACGTAGGCGTTTGCGGTTTTTCCGCATCGAGTCTGAGAGCGGGAATAATGTGCATTATGGCGGCGTTCGGAAATACTATCGGCGAAAAGAACGACAGACTTAATAATCTTGCGATTTCGGCAATAATCGTTTCGCTGGTAAATGTCGGCGACGTTGTGGGAGTGGGATTTATACTGTCGTTTACCGTGTGTTTGTTCATTATAATACTTGCGCCGACGATAAAGCGTGCCTTATCTTTTCTCGGCGACAAATTTTCTTCGGCGCTATCGGTATTATTTGCGGCGGAACTTGCGTCGTTGCCGATTTGCATAGTTTATTTCGGGTATTTTCCCATTGTCGCAATTTTTACGAATTTGCTTTTGATTCCGGTAATTACGTTTTGTTACTATCTCATCTGGATAGGCGTATTGCTGGGCATATTGCTGCCTTTTCAAAGTCTTGGACTTACAGCGGCCAAATTGATGATAACGGGAGTATATACGATAGTAGACGGTTTAGCCGAAAGTAAAGCGTTTATAACGGAGTTCGCTACCGTATATTTGATTGCGTATTATCCGTTTCTCGTGTTGTCCGGCGATGCGGTAAACTGCAAAAAAGTTACGAAAATATCGAGCTTTGCCATTGTTTTATCCGAAATAACGGTTTCTGCGGTCGTTTCGCTCATTTTTTAGCGGAAAATTCTTGATTTTTATATCGAAAGATGATAGAATAAAACCGAGGGCTGAAATGAAGTTCAAAGACTTGAAAAAAAGTTTGGCGTTAAAAGCCGAACCAATATATCTTGTCTCGGGCGAGGACGCATTTTTTGTGGAACGGTCGTATAAACTCATCGTCGACGCTTGCGTAAAGGAGCCGGACTTCAATCTGACGGTATTCGACGGCTCGGATCTGAAAGATAATACGGAGACGCTTATAAACGCATTGATGAGTTATCCTTTTTTAAGCGATAAAAGAGTCGTTGCGGTCAAAGAATACTATCCGCTCGCCCGTGAAATCGCCGAATTAAAGGGCTATTTCGAAAACCCATTGGAATCCACCGTATTCGTGATTTTGAATACGCAAAAGAGCGATAATTTGTCTAAACAGAAAAACGTTTGTGTTGTGGATTGCTCGAAAGGCGACTATTCTCTTTTGAGCGGTTGGATATTGAACGAGGCTAAAAAGGCAGGAGTTACGTTTGCGCAAAGTGCCGTTAATCGACTTATTGACTACTGTCAGTCGGATATGACGAAGATAAGCGGCGAAACGGAGAAGCTGATTGCCTATGCGGCGGATAGCGGCGAGGTTTCGGAAGAAGACGTATTTAAAATATGCGTTAAGGAAGAAGAATTCGAACTGTTCGAGGCAGTCGATTGTATCGCTTTCAAGCGCTACGATAAAGCGTACGAGATATTAACGGATATGTTACAGAGCGTTGGCGACGGACAAAAATTATTCGCTGCGTTGTATGGTTATTTCAGACGGCTGTTTTACGTGTCCGTAAGCAATATGAGTCTATCCGATATGGCAAAGTCGCTTAAAGTTCAGGAATACGCCGTTAAAAAAGCGAAAGAGCAATCGAAATACTTTTCGCCTAAAAGGCTTAAAGAGATAGTGTATAAACTGGGCGAATACGACGTCGCATTTAAGAGCGGCACGCTTTTACAGCAAGACGCTACGTGGAACGGAATTTTAAACGTTTTGATATACTGAAATGGAGGCATTATGAATAATATAATCGGAGTTTTTGATAAAATATGGCAGATATTTCAAAGTTCTGTCGTTACCAACGTGTTGACGATCATACTTTTGTTTTTCATATTTTATTACACTATAAGCGTAATGACCAAGAACAATGCAAAATGGCTTGTTTTGTTGTTGATCTTTTACGTCTTGATCACGGGCATCGTGTTTATGAGTCTGGATTTGACGGAATCGCAAAAAGCATTGTACTTTATCGTACCTGCGATATTCGTTTTATGGAATACGGTTTTGTTTGCGACCGAGATAAAAAGAGATATTTGGGATTTGGGTATCAAAAAGACGAGCGAACCTAAATTAGACAGAAACGTCGCCGATCCAAACGCCACGAAATGCATTGACGAAATAGTCAAAGCGCTCCAAAATATGTCTAAAAATGACGTGGGGGCGTTGATAATTCTTGCAAACGGCAATATGCCTAAGGCGGTTTTGGATAGCGGCGTAGGGGTAAATTCGGACATATCCTCCGCATTAATCGAGAGCATATTCTTTCCAAAGACGCCTCTCCACGATGGAGCAATGGTTATAAACGGAACAAAAATCGAGTCCGCAGGTTGTTTCTTGCCGCTGGCGCAAGAAGTAAATTTGCCGAAAGAATTGGGTTCGAGACATAGAGCCGGAATAGGTATTACCGAAACGATCAGCGTTACGGCGATAATAGTTTCGGAAGAAACGGGTATTATTTCGATAGCGCAGAGCGGAAAAATCAAGAGGTATGCCGATTCGGAAATGCTGCGTCAGACGCTTAAAGAGTATTATTGGCAAGAACTTTTAGGACCTAAGAACATATAATAGAGAGGGACGATTATGAAAAACGACAATAACGGAAAAGAAAAGAATACAGTAGGATCGACGATTTTGTCGATTATTATAGCGGCGGCGCTTGCGCTGTTCGTATTCGTGGTAATGCACTATTGATAAAAGTTGCGAAGTTTGGCGGCACGTCTTTGGCGAGCGCCGATGAATTTCGGCTCGTAGCCGCAATCTTAAAAGACGGAGATATAAAAGTAACGGTTGCCTCTGCAGGCGGTAAAAAGGGCTCAAACGGGAAGATAACCGATTTGCTTTTGTCGGCGTACGGGCGAATTGTGAGCGGCGACGACCTGACGGTCGCTTTAAAAGATTTTTATAACAGAATAACCGAATTGATTTACGGACTAAAAGTAAATTCGGACATAGAAGATTTACGAAAGACGATCGAGTGTGGCTTTAAGAAAGAGCCTACGCTCGATTTTCTTTTGTCGAGAGGCGAATACGTCTATTCGCTCGTATTGTCTGAATACCTCGGCAAGAAGTTCGTAGACGCCGCCGAAATAATGAAGTTCGACGAGGACGGAAAATTCAATCTCGAAATATCAAAGTTTTTGATAAGGCGGACTTATTCCGAAAACGGAGAGTTTATAACAGGTGGGTTTTACGGTTCTTTACCGGACGGCAAAATCAAAGTTTTCGAGCGTGGGGGCAGCGATTATACCGGTGCGGTAATAGCGGCAGCACTCGGGGCGGAATACGAAAATTATACGGACGTAAACGGAATGTATTCCTTCGATCCGCACATAATTTCAAGCGCTCGGAGAATAGACGAAATTTCATTTGAACAAGCGCGGATAATGTCCGAATTCGGCGCAGGAGTGATCCACCCCGACAGCGTTCTGCCTTTAATCGGCACCGACTTGCCAATTCATATAAAAAACACTTTTGAACCGCTATGCGGCGGAACGGTTTTAAGGGAAAAGTGCGAAAAAGAGGTTTTCGGCTGCGCAATCGGGCAAAACTTCACTTATGCCAAACTTATCGGAATAAACCGAGGAGATAAAATTTTCGGCGAATTGAACGACTTGAACCTCGTAGTTTCGTCCGTAAGTAAAGACGGCGTTATAGCGATCTTTAAAGGCGATGCGGACAGAATAAAGAATTTGAGGTATGCGGATAAATTTATCGTCTGTCCGCAAGTGTATTTATTGTATTTGACGGTCGGTAAACATTCCGAAAAGGTCGCAGACAAGATAAAGTCGGAAATATATACTCGATATTTTTGTTTAAACGATAGCGGTTATTTTATTGCGTTCGATTCGGAAAACAAGCCGTCTGTCATAGAAATTTTAAAGACGAATATGTAATTAAAGTGAAAAAATATTATTCTGATTTTTAATGCTATCGTCATTAAAATATCACAAAAGAGGTTTATTATATAGACATAATTTCAACTACCCATAATCCCCCTTAAAATATAAGCGAAAAGGCAATCTTGTATAAGATTGCTTTTTCGTTTTACTTTTAAATATAAATATATTATAATATAGATATGGAAAAATTGATAGTTGCCTCGGGCAATAAGGGAAAATTAAAGGAAATATCCGAGATATTAAAGGATAAATACGAAATTGTTTCTATGGCGGACGCAGGATTTAAAGGCGATATCGAAGAAAACGGGAAAACTTTTTTCGAAAACGCTTTGATAAAGGCGAAGACGATTTCCGAATTTATGCAAGCGGACGCATTGGCGGACGATAGCGGACTTTGCGTAGAGGCATTAGACGGTGCGCCGGGCATTTATTCGGCGAGGTATGCAGGCGAACACGGCAACGATGCGGCGAACAGAGCAAAACTGCTGAAAGTTCTTTCGGGCGAAGAAAACAGAAACGCAAAATTTATGTGCTGCGTCGTTTTGTATAGAAAAGACGGAACTTATATTTGCGGCAGAGGGGAGACGCTTGGGAAGATAGGACTAAAAGAGGAGGGAAATAACGGGTTCGGCTATGACAGCGTGTTTATATCGGACGATTTGCATAAAAGTTTCGGCGTTTCAAGCGACGAAGAAAAAAACGAAGTCAGTCATAGAAAACGTGCGTTAATCGACTTATTGAGGCAGATATGAAGAAATTAGTAATTTTATCGGACACCCATAGAAACATAAAAGCGATAATGAAGATAGCCGAAATTATGGACGAGAGCGACTATGTTATACATATCGGCGATCATTACGGAGATATGGATATTTTCGAGCCTATGCTCAAAGAAAAATTATACAGAGTACACGGCAACTGCGATAGCGGAAATTTAAAGGAAATAATTTTAGAGATAGAGGGCAGGAAATTATTTATTACGCACGGAGACTTATACGGTGCGAAGCACGGCTGCGCAAAATTGCTTGAAAAGGCTAAACAAGAGGGTTGCGATACGGTTTTATACGGCCATACGCATAAGGCGGAAACGGAGGAGCGTAGCGGAGTACTGTTTATAAATCCGGGGAATATGACGAGTTACGGAGCGACGAGAAGTTTTTGTTATGCCGTAATAAACGGGAATAAAATAACGACTGTAATAAATCATATTGATTAAGATAAAGCGAGTAAAAATAAATAGTAAAAAAATTTTTGTAAAACGGTATAAAAACGGTTGACAACTTTCGCGAATTTTGTTAAAATAAGCAAGCATTACAAAATAAATGCGGGTGTAGTTCAATGGTAGAACACCAGCCTTCCAAGCTGGTTGCGTGGGTCCGATTCCCATCACCCGCTCCAGAGGAGTTCGCCGTTAACCCCAAGGCAAGAGCTAAAAATGAGAGATAATGGCGGACTGATTTTGCGCCTGTAGCTCAGCTGGATAGAGCATCGCCCTTCTAAGGCGGGTGTCAGGGGTTCGAATCCCTTCAGGCGCGCCAATATAGGTAAGTGCTATGGTAGCGCAGTTGGTTAGAGCGTCAGATTGTGGTCGTGAAGGTCGTGGGTTCGACTCCCATCTCCCGCCCCAAAAAAGATATTGGGGTGTCGCCAAGCGGTAAGGCACCGGATTTTGATTCCGGGATTCGTAGGTTCAAATCCTGCCACCCCAGCCAAAAAAAGAAAGCGGTAAAGTAAAGAAATTATCGCATTATATGGTCCATTAGCTCAGGAGGTAGAGCACATGACTTTTAATCATGTTGTCCGGGGTTCGAGTCTCCGATGGATCACCAGCACCTTTAGCTCAGTTGGTAGAGCAACTGACTCTTAATCAGTGGGTCCGGGGTTCGAGTCCCCGAAGGTGCACCAATTTTAAGCGGATAGCGGAAATGCTATCCGCTTTTGCTATGCCATAAAAATCCTTATTTTATCTGTGATTTTTCAGTTTTACAGTCGCTTTATTTTTCTATAAAACGGCAAAATCCCTTATCATTAAAAGTGTCAAAACCGAGGCCCCTTTTTACGTTTTTTTGACATCTCGAAGTGTCAAATTAGTGTCAGATTTTATGCCGTTTTATACGGCGTTTCGGATACTGTCCGCCATAGATTTAACGTGTTCTATCTGCATATCGGTATAGACGTTTTGTGTCATTTCCAAAGAGGCGTGTCCGAGCAAATATTGCTTTAATTTCGGAGAAATTCCGGCTTCTTCGAGCCTTGTCGCATAGGTGTGTCTTAAAATGTGCGGAGAGACTGAAATTCCTGTTTCCTGAGATATTCTCTGCGTCGTTTTCTTGACTGCGTTATACGAACAGGGGAACAACTCAAAAGTGTCAATTCCCATTATTTCAGGCAATAATTCACGAGGAAAAGGTATCGTCCGATTTCCCGCTTCAGATTTCGGAGTGGTTTGAACTAAGCGTTCTCCTTTGATAAATACTACGTTTTTGTTGACTGTTACGCTGCAATCTTTTTCGTTTATATCGTCTTTAGTAAGCGCAAGCGCTTCGCCTATTCTGAGTCCCGTCGCAAGTAAAAACCTGAAAAGCAAATAGTGTGCCGTTATCTTTGCCGCTTGTAAGAACTTTTCCTGTTCTTCCTTTGTCAGCGCATTTTTATGCTGTTGCTTGTGCTTTTTAAATTCTACCAAATCGCATGGATTACGTGAAATCAGCCCCTCCGCAATCGCCTTTTTGAATATTTGCGACAAATTGATTTTACACAAATCTCTCGTCCTCGGAGCGGATATTCCGTTAAACATTCTTTGCAGGTCGTTTGCCGAAATCATATCTAAAGGCTTTTTCCCGAACAGTTCGAGTGGAATTTTTAAACTCCCTTGTAGCGAAATAAACGACGTTGGCTTTAAATTCGGTTTTTTATAGGTAATAAGCCAATTCTCGACGTAAGTCTCGAACAGAGGAACTCTCATCCGCTTATAGCCGTATGAGCGGTTGTAAACGGGCGTTCTTTGCGGTTCCGATTCCTCTTGCAAGGCATAATTTATCTTTGCTTCTACTTCATCATAAGTCCTCCCGTAATAATATTTCTTGACGCCGTATCTCGATATGTATCCTTGATAACGTCCGTCAGCCCTCGGTATGGCGTTTATTGAAACGCCGTCTAATTTAATAAGCATTTGATCCTCCTTTGGTAAGGTCAAATCCTCGCTTTCTGTTTCATCGACTTCGGTAGGTTCCGCTTCAAAAGAATCGAGAATACCGGAAGTCGTCTTTATCTTTTCCTCGGCAGACATTTTCGCCGAGTAAATGATTTTGATTACATCTATTATTTCTTTTTCCGTCAATAAAAATTTGCTTTGCTAACATAGAGTAGCATACGTCATCAATAGTTTCCGAAAAGGCGGCTTTTCAGCCCTTTTCTGCGACCTTTCGCTTGTAGTACGAGAGTACGACTGCGTTCTCGCTCGCAAAAAATCATCTGAAAATACGCTTCTTTAGGTGCAAGCCGAATGGGAATAACGTTGGACTTGTTAAAGCGGTGGAATTTCGGCGTCTTTCCGCAAATTCTCATTTGACGTATTGGTATACGCCTGCAATCGCCTTTACGAAAATCCACTCGAAATTACGCCGTTTTAATTCAAAGAACATTAAACGAGGAATTTTGATGTCATTTTTGGTGAGGGGGCACGGAATAGAATACAAATTCAT
>CAJOMT010000016.1 GCA_905235815.1 uncultured Clostridia bacterium | reverse complement strand
GGTCCGGCCTTTACAACGTTTTCGGGCATATGAGTATATTTTTTGAAGTTGTCTACGAAAGATTTAGCAAGTTTTTTAGCCGTATCTTCATAGGCGGCTTTATCAGCCCAAGCGTTTTCCGGAATCATAACGTCATCGGGGCAGTTAGGACAAGAAGTGGGAACTGCAACACCGAATATCTTATCGTTTACAAAGGTTGCATTTTCGAGCGTGCCGTCGAGAGCCGCCGCAACCATTGCACGGGTATAACGAAGTTTCATTCTTGATCCTACGCCGTAAGCGCCACCTGTCCAGCCGGTGTTTACGAGGTAAACCTTAGCGCCGGTTTTTGCGATTTTTTCTTCCAACATTTTAGCATAGATGCTCGGATCCAACGGAAGGAAAGGAGCGCCGAAGCAAGTCGAGAAAGTGGGTTGCGGTTCGGTGATGCCTCTTTCAGTTCCGGCAAGTTTAGAAGTATAGCCGGAAACGAAGTAATACATCGCTTGTTCAGGCGTCAATCTCGAAATCGGGGGAAGAACGCCGAATGCGTCTGCCGTAAGGAATATAACCGTTTTCGGTGGAGCGCCTACGCCTGAAAGTTCGGCGTTGGGAATATAATAGATAGGATAGCCCACTCTCGTGTTTTCGGTAAGCGAGCCGTCGTTGAAATCAAATTCTCTCGTATTCTCGTCCATTATAACGTTTTCAACGAGCGAGCCGAATTTTATTGCGTTATAAATTTCAGGCTCGTTTTCTTTGGATAAGTTAATACATTTAGCGTAGCAACCGCCCTCGAAGTTGAATACGGAATCATCGGACCAGCCGTGTTCGTCGTCGCCTATCAAATATCTGTCGGGATCTGCGGAAAGGGTAGTTTTACCTGTACCGGAGAGTCCGAAGAATATTGCGGAATTTCCGTCTTTGCCGATATTTGCCGAGCAGTGCATCGGGAAAACGCCTTCTTTTGGCATAAGGTAGTTCATTACCGAGAATACGCTCTTTTTAATTTCGCCGGAGTATTGAGATCCGCATATAAGTACGATTTTCTTTTCGTAGTCGATTATAATAGCCGCTTCGCTGTTTACGCCGTCTCTTTCGGGAATACATTTAAAAGTAGGAGCGGCAATAACCGTAAAATCTTCTTTAAATGCTGCAAGTTCTTCATCAGTCGGGCGAATAAGCAAATCTCTTATAAACAAATTTTGAGACGCAAGTTCGTTGATTATTCTGAATGATTTGCGGTACTTTTTATCGCCGCCGGCAAAACCGTCGAAAATAAATAGTTCTCTGTTTTGAAGATAAGCTATTACTTTTTCATATAAAGCGTCAAATTTTTCTTGAGATATGGGTACGTTTACTTTGCCCCAAGCGATATCGTTGTGAACGCCTTCGCTGTCTACTATAAATTTATCGTTAGGCGAACGGCCGGTATATTTACCGGTATAAACGACAAATGCGCCCGTGTTAGATAATTTACCTTCTCCTCTTTCAAGAGCCTTTTCGGTAAGTTCTGCAGGGGTGAGATTGCGGTAAACGTGAAGTGGGTTTATAATACCCAATTTTTCAAGCCCGTAAGTTTCCATATATATTATTCCTCCTAAAAGAACAAATTTCTCTATACTATATTATAATTATAAAGAAGCAAATAGTCAAGTGTGTGTGTGAAAAATATAAGAAATTTTTTATATAAATGTTCACTTATATTTATTATCTGTTTTTTACTTTGACAAAGTTAAAAAACTGTGTTAAAATTACAAAAAACGGAGGAAATTATGGAGTTTAAAGACATACTTGAAAAGTTTGATATCGATGGTGAATATTTAAGTTGTGTGCCTTACGGTAGCGGTCATATAAACAGAACGTATAAAGCGGCTTTTAATAGGGGCGGAAAAGAAGTACACTACATATTGCAAAAAATAAATTCCACGCTTTTTACAAACGTAGAAGGACTTATGAACAATATTGAACTCGTAACCGAATTCAATCGCGCCAAAATTTCGGAAAACGGAGGGGATCCGAACAGAGAAAGTCTTACGATCGTAAGGACAAAAGACGGAAAAACTTATTATAAGACCTCGGAAAACGAATATTACAGAGTATATATCTTTATTGAAAACGCCAAGGGGTACGACGTAGTTGAGAAACCCTGTCATTTTTATGAAAGCGCAATAGCGTTCGGTAGGTTCGCAAATCTGCTCGATAATTTCGATTCATCGCAGCTTTTTACTGTGTTACCCGATTTTCATAATACGGTAAAGAGATTTGAAAATTTCAAAAAGTCTATTGAGGCAGATAAGGCAAACAGAGCGGCAACGGTAAAAAAAGAAATCGACTTTGCCTTAAAACAAGAAAATATTGTTTCTCACATAGTCGATTTATTAAGTAGCGGCGAGATACCTACGAGAGTTACTCACAACGATACTAAATTAAATAACGTTTTGATTGACGTAAATACCGATAAGGCGATATGCGTTATCGATCTCGATACGATGATGCCGGGTAGTATTTGTTACGATTTCGGTGATTCTATACGGTTCGGGTGTAACCCTTGCGCGGAAGATACTCCCAAAACCGACGAAGTCGTTTTCTCTATGCCGCTGTTTGAGGAATATACGAGGGGATATTTAAGTGTGTTTTCCGATTCGGCAAAAAAGGCGGAAAAAGATAACCTTGCAATGGGGGCTATACTTATGACCTATGAATGTGGCATAAGATTTTTAAGCGATTATCTTGACGGCGACGTTTATTTCAGAACGAATAGGGCCAACCAAAATCTCGATAGAGCAAGGACGCAATTCAAGTTGGTTTCCGATATGCAATCTCGCTATAACGAGATGTGCCGTATAGTAGAAAAATATTAAAAATCACAGAATTTATTTAGATTTTTAAAATGTTTTACGTTTGACATAAAATAGAGGGCATATATTGTTGCCCTCTATTTTATGTCAAATTTTAAATTGTAATTTTCATCGAAATATAACTCGCATGAAAACTTTTTACCGGTTTTAGACGTAAAGTCTTTTTTATCCGTCCTGCCTGTTTCCACCGCTTTTTTGACGTCATCTTTCGTAATATATGCGCCGAGAATGCTCAGATTTACTTTAAAATCACAGCCTTCTTTGAACCCTTTGCACCCGTATGAATATTTTCCTTTGACGACTTCTTTTCCGCATTTAGGGCAGTTGCAGACGAATTCTCCGTATAATCCCGTTTTAGAGTTCGCCTCGTTTTTGAATATCTCAGTAATTTCATTTTCGGCAATTTTAACGCTGTCATCTACAGATATTTCGCCTCGGTAAACTTTTTTAAGCGCTTGCCCCATTTCGCTGGTTTTATATTTATCCATAGCGATATTCAGGATAGTCAGTTGGTCTATCAGAAATTTGCCGTTTTTCTCAATATGATATACGTCTTTTTTGAGGGAGATATATCCGTTTTTTTGTGCGTTTTCTATTATTCCCGTCCTCGTCGCCTCAGTTCCGAGTTCAAGGCCCTTGAACATTGCTTTGTATTCTTCTTCGTCGCCGTGATCTTCGGCAAGTTCGTTTTTAAAAGGATTTTTCAGATAATTGTTAAGCGTTTCGATGGTGTAGTGCTTGGGCGGTACGGTCTGTTTTTTCTCGGGCTTGAAATTTACCGCTATTTTATCTCCGATTTCGAGTTTAGGAAGAAATTTGTCTTTCTTTTCAAAACCGTCGTACTTTGTCCAACCGGGCTGTAACACGATATTGCCTTTTAAGTTATATTGTTCTTTACCGCCTAAATCGAGTGTTATTTCCGTCTTTTCCTGAATACAGTCCTCTTTGCAAAAAACAGCGGCAAACCTCCTTAAAATTGCTTGATATACGAGATATTCATCGTCATTCAGATCGTTTTTATTCGGAATTTTATAAGTGGGGGTTATTGCAGAGTGCGATTCGATTTTGCCGTCGTCAAAAATTCCTTTATTGTCTTTAAAAACAATGGAATATCCAAGACTTTGAATATCCGAAATTATCTTTTTTATCTTGTCTTTTTCGTTCGTCGCCAAGTATTCCGAATTTGTCCTCGGATAACTTATATAGCCGCTTTCGTATAATTTTTGTGCGATCGCAAGGCTTTTCGGCATAGGCATTTTGTATTTTTTGCCGAGATAGTTCTGAAGTTTCGTGAGCGAATAGAGTTTACCTGCTGAAATTTTTTCTTTTACCGATTTTTTGTCCGTTACGATGCAGTCGAGTTTATTCATTCTTTCGGTGCATATTTTTGCCTTTTCATATTCGTTTTCCGAAAATTTATATTTTGAGACGAGTTCTATGGTTTCGCCGTCATGTTCGGTCGAAGATACCAATGCATAGTACGTTTCCGGTTTAAAATTTTCGATTTCGGTATCTCGGTCGTATATGGCCTTGACTATCGGCACGATGACTCGTCCGACTCTTAATAGTGTTCCGGATTTTAACGTGGCGTACCTCGTCAGATTTACTCCGTAAAGCCAGTCAATATACGTTCTGGCGAATCCCTCGTCGGCGAGGTTATCGTACATTGAGTCGCTTTCCATTTCTTCAATAGCTTTTTTAACCGTTTGCGGAGTTTGATCGGGCAGCCATAATCTGTATACGGGTTTTTCGGTTTTAAGCGCATTCGATATACATAGCCTTATAATTATTTCGCCCTCTCTGTCTGAGTCGCCTGCGTTTACGATTTTGGTGACGTCGTTTCTGTTGAGTAGGGTTTCTATAACTTTGAATTGCCTTTTCACGCCGTCAGACTCATCGTTTTTCAGTTTAAAACGAAATTTTTCGGGCAAACACGGCAGATTATCCATAGTCCAGCGAGGCTTATCCGATTTATTATTTTCATAATCTTCCACGTCGCAAAGAGAAAACAAATGTCCGTATGCCCAAGTAACCAAATAGTTTTCGTTCTCGTAATATCCGTTTTTTCTCTGCATTTTACCTATACCTGCGACAATATTTGCGGCAAGGCTCGGCTTTTCGGCAATTATAGCAATCATACGAAAAATTTTAACATAAAAATGCTCATAAGTCAAATTAAATTCGTTGACAAAAACGGATAAAATAAGTATACTGTAATTATGAAAAAAGTTGTTAAATTATTGCCATCATGCAAAGATTATATATGGGGCGGAAATAAACTAAGAGAATACGGAAAGCACTCCGATGCGGACAGAATTGCGGAAACGTGGGAAGTTTCAATGCACCCGTCCGGCTTGTCTTTGACCGAAAACGGCAATACCATAATAGACGAATTCGGCAAAGAGGGACTCGGAAAGAATCTTGACGACTTCGAATTTTTTCCGCTACTTATAAAATTTATAGACTCTGCGGACAACTTGTCTGTTCAAGTTCACCCGAGCGATGACTACGCGCTTAAAAACGAAGGTGAATACGGCAAGACGGAGATGTGGCACATTATCGATGCGGAGGACGGAGCGGGCATATATCTCGGCTTTAAAGAAGACGCCTATAAGGCTGATTTTTTAGCCGCCGTAGAGAACGGAACGGCGCTCGATATGCTGAAATTTTACCCCGTTAAAAAAGGCGAAACCTACTTTATAAAATCGGGTACGGTTCATGCTATCGGAAAGGGCGTAACGCTATGCGAAATTCAGCAAAACAGTAATTTAACGTATCGCATATACGACTATAAGCGCAAGGGAGCAGACGGTAAAGAAAGGGAACTGCACTTGGATAAAGCATTGCAAGTGATAAACTTCAAGGCGTTTGACAATTACTCGTTAAATGCAAATTTGGACGATAAAACGCTGATTGGCGCAAGCAAATATTTCAGCACTTATTACGCTTCTATCAGCGGTTTAAAAGCTTATGACGCCGTAGGCGAAAGTTTTACCGCAGTAATATTCTTATCGGGCGAAGGCACTATCGAAGGCAAGAAATTTTCTCGTGGCGACACTTATCTTTTATCTGCCGGTTACGGAAAATTCGAGATAGACGGAAAAGCGGAATTTTTATTCGTTACAGTAAGAAAATATTACGTTGGAATAGACCTCGGCGGCACTTTTATAAAGGGCGGAATCGTCGATGACTTAGGGAATATTATATTGTCTCAAAAGGTTCCGACCGAATCCGGAAACGGTCCGCAAAAAGTAATCGAAAATATTGCGAATCTCACACTTAAATTACTCGGCGACGCCAATATGAATACGAGCGACGTTGCGGGTATCGGTATGGGCGTACCCGGTATGATAGACAGTAAAAACGGCGTAGTAATATTCTCTAACAATTTACGCTGGAAGGACGTCCATATTTCTGAAGAAGTATCGAAATTAACGGGCTTAAAGGTAAAGATTGCAAACGATGCGAACGTAGCGGCATTGGGAGAATCCATGTTTGGCGTAGGAAACAGTTATGACGACTGTATTTTGTTGACTCTCGGAACGGGAGTAGGCGGAGGAATAATAGTCGGAAACAAACTTGTTGAGGGCAACAAATCGGCAGGTGCGGAACTCGGGCACATGGTTATAGTCGACGGGGGAGAACAATGCACTTGCGGCAGAAAAGGTTGTTTCGAGGCGTATTGTTCTGCTACCGCATTGATAAGGGATACCAAGCGTGCTATGAACGAACATAAAGACAGTAAAATGTGGGAGATAGGCGATTTGGATAAAGTCGACGGCGCAACTGCTTTTACTTATGCTAAAACCGATAAATACGCAAAGTCTGTCGTAGATAATTATATTGAAAAGTTGGGTTGCGGCATTGCGAATATAGCCAATATTTTCCGTCCGCACGTCGTAATGCTGGGCGGAGGCGTATGCGCTCAGGGCGACAATTTGATAAAACCCTTACAAAAAATCGTAGACAGAGAGATATTTGCGGGTAATTTAGGCCCTGCGTGTCCGATAATGGTTACAAAGCTCGGAAACAGAGCCGGAACTTTGGGAGCGGCGGCATTATTGATGTCAAACGATTGACAAACGATTTTCAAAACTTTATAATTGATATAAACATTTTGGAGAAGTTATGGAACACTTTAAGATATCTTTGACCGGAGATTTAGGTAGCGGAAAGAGCACCGTAAGTGAAATATTACGAAAGCGATTTGACGCTGAAATAATTTCTGTGGGTAAAATGCAACGTAAGTTTGCGGCGGAACACGGAATGAATATCTGCGAATTTAACGTTTATCAGCAGACTCACCCCGAATTCGATACGCTACTCGACACGATGATTTCCGAATATGAAAATGCGGAAGGTAATTTTATTTTTGATTCAAGGCTTGCCTGGCACTTTGTACCGAGCGCATTCAGTGTTTATATGAAATGCGGATACGAGGAGTCCGCTAAGCGTATTATGGAAGCTAACAGGTCGGACGAAAAATTTGCGTCCGCCGAGGAAGCAGAGCAGAGTATAAGGCGCAGACGAGAGAGTGAGAGACAGAGATACATGGACTTTTACGGGGTAGATATTCTCGATTTGAATAATTACGACATAGTCGTCGATACGAGATTCAAAACTCCCGAAGAAGTTGCTGACGAAATAGAAAAAGAATGGAAAAATTATATTGAGAGTAAGAGGAAATAATTATGCATTGGGCTGAAAGACTTGCAGATGAACTTATAAGAGAGAATCCCGACAAAGACGAATTCGTTTGCGCTGCGGGAACCAGTCCTTCGGGACGTGTACACATAGGAAATTTCAGAGACGTTGTCACGCCGTATTTTGTTGTAAAGGCACTGAAAATGCGCGGTAAAAAGGCAAAATTACTGTTATCTTGGGACGATTTTGACAGACTCAGAAAAGTTCCGAAGAACGTTTCCGAACATCACCCCGATTTTGAAAAATATATCGGAATGCCGTATTGTATGATACCGGATCCCGACGGCGTATATTCTTCCTTTGCCGAGGCAAACGAAAAAGAGTATGAAAAATCTTTGGAAGAAATGCATATAGATATCGAATATCGTTATCAAGGCAGAGAATATACTTCCGGCAGATACGTGGACGGAATAATTCACGCAATGCACAGAAGAAAAGACATATACGATATTTTGATGCGCTATAAAACTCAAGATAGCGACGAGGGCGAAAGGGAGACCTATTATCCTATCGGCGTATATTGTTCGGGGTGTAAAAAAGATTTTACCGAAATAATTTCGTATGATGAAAACACGGAGGACGTAACTTACCGCTGTAAAGTTTGCGGCAAGACGGAAACCGTGAATTTGCGTGAATACCATATGGTCAAACTCGCATGGAAAATAGACTGGCCGATGCGCTGGGGAGTAGAGGGCGTAGACTTTGAGCCGGGCGGAATAGACCACGCCGCAGCGTCGGGTTCGTTCGTCGTTGCAAAAGATATAGCGAAAGAAATTTTCGGCGTAAAAGCGCCTAAATTTCAGCCTTACGGTTGGCTCTCGATAGCCGGACTCGGCGATATGCATTCGTCTACGGGCAACAATATTACTCCTGCGACGGTACTCGAAGTTTACGAGCCGGAAATGGTCAGATGGCTGTTTGCGAAGTATGCTCCGACCGACGGCTTTGCGTTCAATTTCGACGATACGATAATTCGTCATTACAGCGAATTTGATAAAGGGCTTGAAAGCGTAAAGAACGGCGAGGCGGACGAATATAATACTTCTGTATATAACCTTGCTATGATAAACGGATTAACCGCAAAGAGCAAAGTTCCGTTCGGAGTTTTGGCTTCCGTTGCTCCGATAGTTGATTTCAATCCTCAATCCGTCAAGGAAATTCTTGCAAAAATCGGCGTTGAATTCGATAAAAACGACGAGGAGAGGCTCGAAAGAGTTAAGAATTGGATAACAAAGCACCAGCCGTCCAAAATGTACAAGTTACTCGATGCGCCGAACGTTGAATATTATCAGACGCTATCGGACGAAGAAAGGAGCGTCGTTAAAAAGTTATGCGACTTTTTAACTTCACACGAGCATTTCACCGAGCAAGAAGTACAGCAATATATTTACGATATAATAAATCTGCCCGAACTAAGCAAAAAAGAGAATATGGCTCGTCAGCAAAGATATTTTGCAATATTCTATAATTTGCTTTTCGGAACGGACAAAGGGCCGAGACTTTATTTGTTCTTATGCGCCATCGACAAAAACAAATTCATAAAACTTCTCGATATATAGATAAGTGCCGTAATTTCTACGGCATTTTTTTATGAAAAATATAAAAAAGTTATCATTAAAATATTAAAAAACTTGAAATATTGTGGAATATGTGTTAAAATTATACTATATATAGTATTTTTTTATTAGGAGTAATGCAGTGTCTGAAAATTATAGTGCTCAGGATATAAAAATTCTTGAAGGCTTGGAAGCGGTAAGAGTAAGGCCCGGAATGTATATCGGCTCGACGGGAGTAAGAGGACTTCATCACATTTTATGGGAGATAGTCGATAATGCCGTAGACGAAGCGGCAAACGGTTACGCCGATAAAATTGAGGTCGTGTTGTATAAGGACGGCAGCGTATCCGTTGAGGACAACGGCAGAGGTATTCCCACGGATATTCATAAAGATGCGAAAGTGTCGGCAGTAGAGGTCGTATTTACGCAACTCCATGCCGGCGGAAAATTCGACAACGAAAAGTATAATTTTTCGGGCGGTTTGCACGGCGTCGGTGCGTCGGTTACGAACGCTTTATCCGAATGGCTCAAAGTCGAGATATATAAAAAGACCGTATTTAAGATGGAATTCCATTCTTACTACGATCCAAAAAAGAAAAAAATAATATCCGGAGCGCCTGTTGGGCCGCTTGAAGACACTAAACAAAAGACGGACAAGCACGGCACGTTCATAAGATTTAAACCCGACCCGAAAGTGTTTGAAACGGTGGAGTTTAATCTTGAAACGATTGCCAAAAGACTTCGCGAACTCGCATTTTTAAATAAAGGGCTTTCCATTCATCTCGTTGATCTTAGAGACGACAACAAATTTTACAATAAGACGTTTAAGTACGATGGAGGAATCGTCGATTACGTTCTGTATTTAAACGAGGGCAAGCAGAATTTGTATCCTCTGCCTGTTTATGCTAAAACAGAACGAGACGGAATACTTATCGAGTTTGCAATTCAGCACACCGACAGTTTTACAGAAAGCGTATTTTCTTTCGTAAATAATATTCCGACTCCCGAGGGCGGTACGCACGAGGTAGGATTTAAGTCGGGTATAACAAAAGTTTTAAACGAATTTGCCAAATCAAATAATTATATTAAAGAGAAGGATCTTTCATTCCAAGGCGAAGATTTCAGAGAGGGAATGACCGCTATCATATCCATCAAGATGAAGAATGTCGAATTTGAAGGGCAGACCAAGACTAAACTCGGCAATCCTGAGGCAAAGAACGCAGTCGAGAGCGCAACTGTAGACGAACTCGAAAAGTTGATAGCGAATAAAAAGAACCGTCCGATATTCGACGCTATGATGAAAAAGGCTTTGGGAGCGGCGAAAGCGAGGAATGCTGCTCGCCACGCCAAGGAACTTGCGAGAGCCAAAAGCGGAGCGGACGCAACAAAACTGATTGGTAAACTTGCGTCTTGTTCGAGCAAAAAAGCGGAATTGAACGAAGTGTTTATAGTCGAAGGCGATTCCGCCGGCGGCAGTGCAAAACAAGGGAGAGACAGACAACATCAAGCGATATTGCCGCTCAGAGGTAAACCGCTTAACGCCGAAAAAAAGCGAATTGAGGAAGTTCTTAAAAACGAAGAAATAAGAACGATAATCAGCGCTTTGGGCACGGGGATAGGCAGTGATTTCAATATCAAAAACCTTAATTATAATAAAGTTATAATCCTTTCCGACGCAGACCAGGACGGAGCACATATAAGGGCGATACTTCTGACGTTCTTTTTCAGATATATGAAAGAACTCATACAAGACGGGCACGTATATATCGGCATGCCGCCGCTCTATAAGGTCTATAAAAAGGACGTTACGGTCTATGCTTACGACGATAACGACTTACAAAAAGCGATAAACAAAGTCGGTAGGGGATATATGTTGCAAAGATATAAAGGCTTGGGCGAGATGAATCCCGAACAACTTTGGGATACCACTATGGATCCGCAAAAGCGATTACTTATGCAAGTAACGATAGAGGACGCCGCCGAGGCAGAAAAGTTGATAACTACTTTGATGGGAGACGATATAGACGGCAGAAAAGCATATATTTCCGAACATGCGGATTTCAATAAAGAAGATACATTTATGGATAAGGTGAACGTATAATGGAAGAATCGAACAACTCGATAATAACGAGAACAATAGAAGACGTATTGCATAATTCGATGATTCCGTATGCTGAATACGTCATATTAGACAGAGCGCTTCCGAGGGTTGAGGACGGCTTAAAGCCTGTACAAAGAAGAATTTTATATTCTATGTACGATTTGGGAATAACTCCGGATAAAGGATATAAAAAGAGCGCAAGGGTAGTCGGAGACTGTTTGGCAAAATATCACCCGCACGGCGACACTTCGGTTTACGACGCAATGGTAAGGCTTGCTCAGCCCTACAATATGAGAAATACTTTGGTAGACGGGCACGGCAATTTCGGTTCGATAGACGGAGACAGCGCCGCCGCAATGCGTTATACCGAAGTAAAACTTCAGCCCCTTGCATTGGAACTCATAAGCGATATTGATAAAGATACGGTAAATTGGTCGCTCAATTTCGACGACTCGTTAAAAGAGCCGGACACCCTTCCGGGGAGATACCCGAACTTGCTCGTAAACGGAGCGACGGGAATAGCGGTTGGTCTTGCGACCAATATTCCGACGCACAATCTGTCCGAAGTAATCGACGGAGTTGTTGCGTATCTCGATAATCCCAAAATCACTCTCGACGAGATGATGAAAATAATCAAAGGTCCGGATTTTCCGACGGGCGGTTATATAATTGCAGGACAAGAGTTGAGGACTGCTTACGAAACGGGAAAAGGCAAGATTTTGATTCGCGCCAAAATGAATATCGAGGAGATAGAAAACGGAAAGAAAAATATCGTAATAACCGAAATTCCATATCAGGTAAACAAGGCGCAGTTACTTAAAAAGATTGCGGATCTGCAAGAAGAAAACAAGGATATTTTAGGCGGAATCGCAGATATTGCCGACGAATCTGACAGAATGGGTATAAGGGCTGTTATCAAGCTCAAAAAGGACGTCGAAGTCAAGCCTATCATAGATTTCCTCTTGAAATATACGCAGTTGCAGTATTCGTACGGTATAAATATGGTAGCGATTGCCGACGGAAAGCCCAAACTTATGGGGCTTTTGGAAATAATAAAGTACTACGTAGATTATCAGATAAGCGTAGTTCTTCGCCGTACAAAATTCGATTTGAATAAGGCTAAAGAGCGTGCGCATATATTAGACGGCCTGATTATTGCCGTTACAAATATCGACGAAGTAATACGTATCATCAAAACTTCGCCCGATACGCCGACAGCAAAACAGAATTTGCGTGAAGCGTTTGACTTGTCCGAAAAACAAGCGCAAGCGATTTTGGATTTAAGGCTTGCAAGAATCACAAAACTCGAAGTAAATAATTTAAAGGACGAACTCGCAGCTCTTAAAAAGCAAATAGCCGAACTTCAAGCGATAGTTGACAATAAAAAACTTCAGAAAAACGTTGTTAAAACAGAAATTTTGGCAATAAAGAAAAAGTATAGGGACGATAGACGCACTGCTATAGTATTTTCCGAAGATGAAATTTCCTTGGTGAACAAATCCGAAGAAAAGAAGATAGAGGATTACGTCGTCGGAATGAATTGCAACGACGTGATAAGGAAAGTAAAACTCTCTACTTATAAACGCTATGCGGGCAATGAAACTCCGAATAAAGCCGAGTTATTTAAATTCCACGTTGAAACCACGTCGGATCATCTCATTTACGCTTTCACGAATAAAGGTAACTGCCATAAAATCGATATGGAACTTTTACCAGAGGCGAGCGGAGCAATGAGCGGCGGAATAAAGTTTAATCAGCTTATAAAGAGCGCCGAAAAAGACGAGCAGCCTGTTGCGTTTTTCGCCGTTAAAGATGAAGAAATGCCGAAAGGAAGATTGCTTTTCTATACGAAACTCGGTAGCGTTAAACTTACTCCCTGGAGCGAATATTCACTTCTCAAAAATACGTATCAAGCGATTAAGTTGAAAGACGGCGATGAACTTATCGGCGTTGAAGAAGAAATTCCCGATTCAAAATTTTTCTTTGCTTCTAAAAACGGAATGTGCTTATATTGCGAAGATAAATTCCCGGAGCAAGGCAGAGTTGCCGGCGGCGTAAAGGGAATGGATCTCTATGACGGCGACGTCGTTATAACCGCAACTCAGATTCAGCCCGATAAAGATTACGAAGTAATAGTCGCTACGTCGTTTGGAACGTTTAAGCGAGTAATACTCGGCACTATAAACATACTTTCGAGGGCGAGAAAAGGCGTTAAACTCGTAGATTTAGGCGAGGGCGACGAACAGGCACTCTACGTCGGAGTGATAGAGGAAGGCGAAAGGAACGTATTGCTTGTAGAAGACGAGTCGGGCAATATTATGCATACGTCTACTGAAGAAATTGCTTTGGAGAGCAGAACGACCAAAGGAAAAACAGTCGTCTCTCTCGGTATATTCAAAGCGAAAGGGGTGTATCCCCTATGCCGTAAAGGCAGATAATAAATTATATACGAAAAAAATCGAGAAAATAAATAATACTCTTTTATCGGGCGGTTCAACTGTGGCCGAAACTAAAACCGTAGTTAGCGGGAATGACGATATGAAAAAGTCAAGAGAAGAAATCGTATTTGAAAAGGCAAAAGCGGCTTATAACGAAGTGATTAAGGTTATAGGCAGTATGTACGACGCCGTTTTAAATAAAAACGGCGGGTTTAAGTATGAGAAAGCGGAACTATTAAGAGATTACGACGCATATTTGCAAGCGGCCCTTATTAAAGTTTGCTATATAAGCGGTAACTTCGGTTCTGCCGAAACTCGTTTTATAGAAGATATTGCCGATTACGGAAAACTTTATGACGGAACGAATTTGACGTTTTTCGCAAATAGTGCAGACGATATAAAGCAGAGGCTTTGCGAAAAGGCAGACGCAAGATTAAAAGAGTTACCGATTGCATTTAAACTTTCTGCGGCAATCGACAGCGGCAAAGGCATAGGTATTACCAAGAAAATGCTCGATGAAACGGTTAAAATTTTATTTAACTGTAAACTTTTGAGCGCAAAATCCGATATTAAGGATAATTCTGATATTTCGTCTGCCTTAAAAGGGTTATACGCTTATCTTATTTCACATAACGTTAAATTAAAATAATGGTGTTATTATATAAAAATGAAAGAATTTGAAGTAAAGACAAAAATATATTTCGGCGAAAATTCGCTTAAAAGGCTGTCTGAGATAAAAGCGAATAAAGTGTTTATTGCTGCGGATCCGTTCGTAATTTCTTCCGGGCTGATTGATTATATATCGAAACCGCTAGACGACGCCGATATTAAATATATCATATTTTCGGATATTGTTCCGGATCCACCGATAGAAAAAATAATAGGCGGAGTAGCGAAAGCACTTGACTACAAAGCGGATTATATAATTGCAGTCGGTGGCGGATCGGCGATGGATACTGCAAAAAGTATCAGAAAGTTTTCAAACCAAATCGCTTCCGATTATATGCCAAAACTCGTTTGTATTCCTACGACTTCGGGAACGGGCAGCGAAGTAACTTCGTTTGCGGTAATAACCGAAGGAGACAGAAAAATACCGCTTTTAAGCGAAGATATGACGCCGGACGAAGCGATTTTGGATGAAGTTTTAGTGAAAAGCGTCCCTGCAAATATAACTGCGGACACGGGAATGGATACTTTAACCCATGCAATTGAGGCCTACGTAAGCACTAATAACAATGAGTTTTCGGGAGCATTAGCGGAAAAAGCGGTCGAGATATGCGGTCAGTTTTTGCTCCGTTCTTATAACGACAGCGAGGATTCTCATGCGAGAAGAAAAGTTCATATTGCATCGTGTTTAGCGGGACTTGCATTTAATTCGGCATCGCTCGGGCTGAATCACGGAATGGCTCATCAACTCGGCGCCCAGTTCCATATAGCGCACGGTAGAGCTAATGCGATACTGTTACCTTATATTATCGAATATAACAGTGAAATCGATATTTTTTCAAAGAGCAAAGCGGTGTACAACTCCTCGGTGAGAAAATATTGCAATATGGCGAGAATACTCGGCGTAAACAATTTAAACGAAGTTACGACAATTCGTGCGCTTGTCAGTTTTATTCAGTTTATGATGACGGAAATGAATATGCCTCAAAAAATTTCCGATTTAGGTACTATTAGCGAAGGAGAATATATGGCGAAGTTGGACATTATGGCAGAAGCGGCGCTGAAAGATTCATGCACTGCAACCAATCCAAAGGTTCCGACAAAAGAGGACGTCATTGAAATTTATAAGAAAATATGGTAGAAAACGTAAAGAAAATTATTGCTGAAACAGAATACTTTTTGCTCGATATGGACGGGACTCTGTATATCGGCGACGAATTGATTGGAGAAATGGATGCTACTTTGAATTTTTTACGAGAGAGAGGCAAGTCCATTGTATATTTGACGAATAATTCGTCAAAAAGCAAGCAAAAATATATAGAGAAGTTAAAGAAATTAAATTTGTGGAACGATAAAGACGAAGTGTATACTTCGGGTATGGCAACAGCCGATTATATCAATTTAAACTTCAAGGGTAAAAGGGTATATCTGGTAGGTACCGAGGCGCTGGTTGAAGAATTTACCGAAAGCGGAATTATGCTCGTCGACGATGATCCGGATATCTGTGTGCTTGCATTCGATACTGGATTAAATTATGAAAAAATAGAAAAATTCAATAAATTTATATCGAAAGGCGCCTATTATATTGCAACTCACCCGGATATGACTTGTCCTGCTCCCGAAGTGTTTATACCAGACGTAGGGTCATTTATTGAATTATTCAAGGGTTCATCTGGGTTGACGCCGAGTTTGATAGTCGGCAAGCCGTATTCAATAATGGGGGAGAATTTAGTCAAAAAATATCGCTCTGATAAAAGTAAATTCGCAATGGTCGGCGACAGACTCCATACCGATATTCTGTTCGGCAATAATTGCGGCTTTCACTCCATATTGGTACTGAGCGGCGAATCCACTTTAAACGATATAGACAGGTTGAAAATTCAACCTGAAATAATTTTGGAAAACTTCAATAAAATAAAGGAATTTTATTAAGTTTTATGTATGACGTAATTGTTATTGGCGGCGGTGTAATCGGCGGAATGATTTTAAGGGAACTCGCACGCTATAATTTAAAAATTTGTTTACTTGAAAAAGAAAATGACATATGCATGGGCCAAAGCAAGGCGAACAGCGGAATCGTTCATGCCGGATTTGACGCACTTCCGTCTACTTTAAAGGCAAAATTTAATTTGCTCGGCAATAAGAAGATGGAGAGCGTTTGCAAAGAGCTTGGCGTTAAATATAAAAACAACGGCTCAATAGTCGTTGCTTTTTCCGATGAGGAATTAAAAACTTTAAATGACCTTTTAGAAAGGGGCGTTGAAAACGGCGTTTCGGATATGGAAATTATCGATAAAGCCTCACAATATCTCTCAAGAGGCAGTCGGCGCTTTATACGCAAAGACGGGCGGAATAGTTTGCCCCTATGAACTGACAATTGCCGCAGTCGGCAACGCCATGGATAACGGCGCAGAACTGTTTACGAATTTTGAAGTCAATAAAATAGACGGCGATTTTGGAAATTTCAGCGTCTTTTCGGCGGACGGCAGACAAGTTGGCGGTAAAGTCGTTATAAACTGCGCAGGACTCGGCTGTGAACTGGTAGCGGCGCTTGTCGGGGATAACTCGTTTAAAATAAACGCTCGTCGTGGCGAATATATTTTGCTCGATAAAAACAGCGGTAACTTTGTAAATCATACTTTGTTTTTCACTCCTACGCAAAAAGGCAAAGGAATTTTGATTTCTCAAACTGTGGACGGAAATTTGATTTTAGGTCCGACGGCTGAAGAAATTGACGACGACAGTTGCGAAACAACTTCGCAAGGGCTTAGCGACGTTTTAGAGAAGGCTCGCAAAATGTGCAAAGACGTACCGAGTTACAATACTATAACATCATTTGCGGGCGTAAGGGCGTACTGCGACAGGCATGATTTTATAATTGAAGAAAGTAAGGCAAAACACGGTTTCATAAATTGTGCCGGTATAGAATCGCCGGGCCTTACTTCCGCTCCTGCGATAGCCGAATACGTAGTCGAAAATTTGGTCTCAAAACTTATAAAAACAGATAAAAAAAGCAATTTTAACCCGACAAGACGTTCAGATTATTTCTTTAAAAATCTTTCTGATGAAGAAAAGAATGAAATAATAAAAGCAGATCCTCGCTATGGCAAAATAATATGTAG
>CAJOMT010000015.1 GCA_905235815.1 uncultured Clostridia bacterium | reverse complement strand
ATGATAATGATAATTCTCTTGTCTATATGATGAATGCCAATCAGATAGATTTCCTTTTTACCGGAGATATCTCATCTGATGCCGAACGGCAGCTGGCTCGAAAATGAAATGAGAAATACCAAGACGAATATCGAGTTTGCGTTTATGAAGTTGCCGGTAATAAGTTCGCTTGCCGACAAACTCGGGATTGAAGACGATTACTCTTTGGCGGAAATAGTTTCTTACGTAGACAGCGCAGATTATGCGGCAGGTACCGTAAACAATGCGTCGAGCGAATACGATGCGGCCATAATAAACGAATATTCCAAAGACGTTATAGACGCAGTCGCAGAGGCACGCAAAATCACGTATTCCGAGGCTATATCAAACAGAGCCATCATTCCTAATTATGCAAACGGTAAGGAATGGGCTAAGAAATTCATACAATTTATGAATTCCGACGAGGCGCTTGCAATATATACGGACGAATTACACGTTCGTACAACCGTTACTCCGACTACGGGTACGGTGGATACTTCGAAATGGAGTGTTTTCATGAAATCCGCAGACGCATTGATGCAGAATGCATCGTACGTATATAGGGCAAAGTCGTATAAATTGTTCTATTTCTCGTCAGCGATAAATGAATTCTGGCCGTCTATAAGCGTCAATTATCCGGCTGCCGACTTTACTGCGTCGAACCCGAAAGATCAGTTGACTGCAGGACAATATTGGCAGAAGTGTAAGACCTACTATAATAGTTATTGGGACAGCGCTCTTACGCAAGCCGGATTAAAATAAGAGGGAAAATATGAAGAAAAGGTTATTGATGTTATGCTTTATCGCGGTGTTTGCGCTGGCAATTTTCGGCGCAACCGAGATAAATGTAAATAAAGCGCTTGCCGGCACGATGGATCTTGAAGACGTGCAAGGTACGCTTAACACCAAAGAATGGGTAGTAGACAGAAACGTTACTGTAAAGAACGGAACTATCAATTTTGCCAAGAACTCCCTTCGGGACGCAAGGTTTTTGTCAAGAACCAAAATCTACGCCGATTTTGACGGCAGTACGTTCGACATTTCGGCAACGCTTGCCGTTTCCGAAATGACAGCCGGAAAGCGTTTTGGTATAGGCGTCGGTTTCGGCAGATTGAGTTATATCGTAGGCGACTCGAATACCACGTATATTTACGTTGAGAAAAAAGGCAACGGATTTGCGGCGGGGGTATGTTCTTACGACGAGGATAAAAACGTTACGGAGCATTTGCAAAACAAAGTAACGCTCAGCGGCTCGGAATGGGCGTTTGAAGTCAAGGGATTATATCCGAACGTATTGGAAGTCAAAATAAACGGAGAACCGATCTTTAACGGCGCAGTTGCGGCTGACGGAATCAGCGGTTATTACGGCTTTATGGAGACGGGTGCGTCCAACGACGAGCAGTACAGCATTGGCAGCGTAAGTTCTTTATCCGTCAACAATCATTTTTACGACAGACCGGAAAACGTAAATATAAACGACGATTTCAGCGATGATTTTATCAATATGAGCGTTTGGAGTTTATATAACGACGCACCTTACCTCAAAGGCGTTGCGGCAGACGGCAGTCAGTTGCGTTTCATCGATTGCAATCAAAGTTCTGTTACGACGAGGTATGAGTACAGCAACTTCGAGATGAGTTTTGACGTTCCGTATGTGCAGAGAGAACCGCTCTACAACGCAAACGGCACTTTAAAGACGGCAGTTTGCAACTGGATAGGCGTAATTTGCGGAATAAATGCGAGCGATGCGACCGCCGTACTCGGAGCGGATAGAATTATCACGAATAATCCCGACTCGTGCTTCTTGAGTTTTAAAGGAAACTACGATAATAAGGGAAATACTCTCGGCGGTTCGTATGTATTATTCGGCTATGCAAGCGGCAGAACGACCTACGTATTACCGGATAATTACGATATATGGAACATGGCGAACGAGGGCAGAACGCTTAACGTTGCGTTTTCGTGTATAGACGGCGTTTATAGTCTCGGCATCAAGTGGGATGACGAAGCCGAATATTATCACGTCTTTACGAAAGAATACAAATTGAAGAGAGGTTATATAACGTTTCTCGGATACGGCGTCGGTCAGACCGACAACGTTATAAAGGCAAATTTTGCGCTCGATAACATAAAGATAACGAACAGAGATTATCAAGGCGACGTTCTTACGGGAATAGAAAAGACGTCCGGAAATATACTTGAAAACTCAGGCGATTACGGATATTACGATTCAAAACTGCCGGGGCAGCTTATCAAAGACGGTATGGATTTTGACGGGTATAGCAGTAGCAGTTGTAGCGGTTCCGTCGGTACGAGCGGTTGCGTTATAGGAATGTTCGGCATTTTGTTTGCGATTAAGAAAATGAGGTGCAAGAAATGAAAAAGAAGATTACTTGTATTGTAATGGTCGGGTTGCTCTCATTGAGCGCATTAGTGGGCTGCGGCGAATCTGCCGAGCAACCGAACAGCGAAGTGCAAAAGGCAAAGACGTGGGATCATTATGCGCCTACGGAATTGGTTTACGATTGTTTTGGCGGAGACGGCGAAGTAATGCCCCTTTTAGGGTTTTGGAGCGCTCCGGCAGAGGCAACTTATAACGGACAGTATTATCCGGATATGAAAAACGACGACTATTTTGCCGCCGTTAAAGAGTCGGGTATAAATTTGCTGATTCAGGCAAACGACGACGCCATAAGATACTACGACGACGTTGAAACGATACTAAGTTATTGCGATAAATACGATTTAGGTTACTACGTTACCGATAGCAATCTGATATCCGGAGGCTCGGCGAAAGTTTCCGTTTCAACTTTGGAAACGGCGCTTGCCGAATATGCCGCGCGTCATAAGAGTTTTGCGGGATTGTATCTCAAAGACGAACCCTTTGTAGGAACCGAAAAAGAGATGAATATAGGTCTTACGACGTTTTATGAAGCGGCGCAGAACGCCGGATTAAACGTTCAAGGGTATTTGAACCTCAATCCGTATTGGGCGTCGATGTATGCGCCAAAAGCGAATGAGAATTATATTGCTTCCGCAGAAGCTATCTTTCAGGGCAGCGGTTCCAAAATGTTGGCGTACGATATATATCCGCTTAAAAAAACCGGAATGGACTACACGTGGTATTTTACGAACCTTAGTCTTGCAAAGCACATAGCGGATAGTATGAAAATTGCGTGGACTCCGTTCGTAGCGGTTTGCGAGGAAGGGAAAGTTCGCTTACCGGACGAAGGCGAATTGTCGTGGCAAGTAAACGAATACGTCGCGTTCGGCGCAAAGGGAATAGATTATTTCCCGATAAATTCACCTATTTCGTTTTCAAGTGAAGTCGAACAAGGCCATACGGTTGCAATGTTCGATTATCTCGGCAATAAGACGGAAGTTTACTATTACGTAAAAGAAGTGAACAAGCAACTTTTGGCTGTCGATCATTATTTGATGAAAGCAAACCATCACGGCGTCATAATTAACGGTGAATTGACGGGCAAGGAATATCTCGGATTCGGAGAAGTTATAGAGGACGGTACGTTCCGCGAATTAAAGAAAGTTTCGGGCGATTCGGTTACTGTCGGCTGTTTTGACTATTACGGAAAGACTTGTCTTTACGTAGTCAATAACGATATGTATAAAGATGCTTCGGCAAGACTTGATTTCGACGCAAGATACGGCTATGAAGTTATTCAAAGAGGACAGACTGCGAACGTAAAAGGCTCGAAGATAACGCTTGATCTCGCTGCCGGCGAAGCGGCGTTCATCGTATTAAAGTGAGGTGCGGTATGAAGAATAAACTAATTTTATTTATGTTGGCAATATTTGCCGTCGGCTGTTTCGGAGTATATTCTGCTTCGTCGCCCGCTAAGGCAGACTCAAACAACTACAATAAAACTCTGACCGTGCAAAGCGGATACGAGTCCGCATTCTTTGCTCCGGTATCGCCGCTGTTCGATTATAAGGGAGCGACTGTCGAATTCGATCTTTACAAAAGCAACTTCAAAGATTTAAATTACAATAAATCTTATGACGTAATGTCGTTTTCGGGCACAAGCGGAAGTTTGGCTTCTGTGAATTTCATATTCGGCAAAGTGGAAAATTATCCTTATTCAAATTCTCCGTCGACTCCGGCTTGGCATATTGAACAGATCACTGAATACAACTTCGGAGGCTTTCAATATTTTTGCAACGGACAGATAAAAGAATGGTCGGATAGGGGCAACTTCAGGCTCATATCCGAATACGTCGGCACTCCCGAAGAATTTATGGAGGAAGGGTACAGTTATAAAGTAAGCTTAACTTACAAGCCATTTACCTATAAAGGTAAACAATACGGCGGAAATCAAGAATGGTTCTGCGTTGAAAGAAAGGGTATATTCGAAGAAGAATCCGCTTACGAAGTATTGTTTGCTTATCAGAAACAAATCGACGCCGCAAGATTCAACGAAAAGTATACTAACGGCACGATGGCAGGTATGGAGATACAGGGCCTCTGTATGAAGGCGAATATAAGCGGAGCGGCTACTTCTGCCGACGGGCTTGGACATTCGGTCGAATTGGAACTCGACAATATGCGAATATACGACGGTACAAGTTATCAAGATGCCGCTATTCGCTACGCCGAAGATTTCGAAACGGTTACGGCAAATATGGTATATATGCCTCCGTTGATGCAAGCGGGTGCGAGTATCTGTAAATTCGACGGCGAAAATCATCTCGAATTGCCGAGCGGAATACGTTTCAATGCGATCAATTACAGCAATGCGATCGGAAGGACTCAAGGGACCACGGCGCAACTCGGAATTCTCGAAAAAGAACTCTACAACGTAACTTTCAAAGACGCTTCGAGCGGAGAAACGGTTGCCACTACAAAGACTTGTGCAGGATTGGATTTTTCGGGCACGAGAATATATTCGGGCAACAAAGTTTATAAATTCGATTATTCAAATATAGATTTTGATTCCGTTAACGACGATTTGGTAGTTTACGGCACGCCGGTTTCTTATTTCACGCTTACGCTAAGAAGCGGAATACAGAATGTAAACGACAAGGTGATTCGTGTACCCGTAGACGAAAATTACAGGATACCTTCCGATATACTCGTTCGTCAGGACTACGACCTTGTTGGATTTTCTATCAGAGAGGGAGATACGAACGTACAGTACGAAACGGGTTCTGTCGTAAATATGAACTGTCGCGATAAAACCATTTATGCGGTATGGAAAATGAAGAGTTATCAAACCGAATATTATTCGGGGAAAGTGAAACTCTATTCCGTAACCACTAAGCCGGGCGAAGTTCCGTATTACGGCGGCGCTACTCCTCAAAAGGCTGGTTATGTATTCGCAGGTTGGTCTGAAAGCATTGCGCCGTCTCAAAGTAAGACTTTGTCTGCGCAATTCGTCGAAATAGACGACGTCTATGCGGAAAACAAGGCTCTTGCCGTAAACGGTAGGGTGAAATTTATAAGAGAGCGTAGCGATTCGGCGGCGAACGTCGACATTACGTTTGATTTGGTATCTTTGCCGCAAGGCGCTCAAATCCTCGTTATGGGTAAGGATATAACCGAATATGCGGAGCAAGGTTACAGAATAAAAGTAACTATTACTTCCGCAGGAAACATAACCGTTTCAAGAGGATATATCGATTGCGATAAGTTTACTTACGTGGGTTCGACGCAAACGGGACTCAATACCCGTACGGTATCGTTGGAACTGAAAGGAAATGCGGTTATCGATACTTTGGCGATAAGTTACGACGGAGAAAACTTATACGAAGAAAATTTCGATGGAAACGAAAGTTTTGCAGAGGGTATTTACAATAACTATTACGCCGTAGAGGGCGAGGCGACTATCATTTCTTTGCCGAGGGGAAACGTAGTTACGTTTACCGACGAGGCGACGGGCAGAACGGTTTCAGAGCTTCACGTATATAGCGGCGGAAACGTAGCGCTTCCCGACTCTATCGAGGGCGTAACGTCTGCAATAGTTTGGGATAAAACTCAAAGCGAACTGTTAAACGTTACGGGCGACATATCCGTAAAAGCAAATTTGACTTGGCAAAACTGCGAATTGAAATTCGATACGTCCGACGGCGTATTCGGTTTGATTGAACTTACCGAAACGTTACAGCCTATAACTGGCATTTACGGTCAGATAGTAACTTTGCCGACTATTGAATTCGAAAATTACGAAATTGTCGGTTGGACGGACGTTAAAGGCGGCGGATATATAAGATACGAAAACGAATTCGAACTTACTAAGACAAGTCAAACGTTATATCCGATATGGGGCGGAAAGATATACACTGTAGAGTTTTACGCCGAAGACGGAACAACGCTTTTGGAAAGACAGAACGCAGAATACAATGCGACCGTAATCTTTGGCGGAGAAATACCGGTTAAAGAGGGATATAATTTCGTCGGTTGGGATGTTTCTACCGTCGGAATAAGCGGCGACACGAAGTTTACTGCGGTATATGAAAAGGCGCTCAGAAGCGTAACGGTTTCCGTGCTCGGCGGCGAAGGCGCAGGCAAGTATACCGAAGGCGACACTGTGACCATTGCATACCGCGACATCAAGGGATATAAGTTTGACGGCTTTAGAGTCGTTTCAGGCGGCGTTACGATTAGCGACGATGACGGAATTTATACGTTTGTAGTCGGAGACGAGGACGTAGTAATAGAGGCGGTCGTAAAATCCGAACAAAAAGCTAATACGAGTAGCAGTTGCGGAGCGTCTGTTTCGGCGCAAACGCTCGGTTCGCTTGTATTGATTTGTTTTGCGTTTATCGTGCTGTTCGGGAGAAGAAACAAATATAATGAACAATAAACTGTTTGATGAATTTCTGATAGGCTCATGGGTAACGTATTTCGATTACGGAATAATGAGCCAGGAAGAACAGATGAAAAGGTTAACGGAATTAGGGGTGAATTTTCATCCCTTTCCGTTCTCGTGGTACGACGAGGAAACGCACGACGATATAGAAGATTGGAAAGAAATAGATAGGTTATGTTCAAAATACGGCGTGTTGTACGGAATGGAATGTTTCGGCGACAAAAGGGGCACGTCGGAAGAAGCGTTTAATAAGCACATTGCGTTTGCCAAAGAAATGGGCGAGAATTTAGCGGTATTCCACATTTTTGACGAGCCTATGGGCTGTGAAGTAAAAATGCTTGGCGAATGGGTTCGCAAATATCGCGAAAACAACCCCGACGTATGGCCGTTATTCAATTTAAACCCCTCGTCTGTTTCCGTGCGTAGACTGCAAGCCACGTACGAAGATCATTTGCAGGCGGTAATAGATGCGGCAGGTGCGGAGAACATAGCGTTTTTGAGCCACGATTTTTATCCGTTTATGAAGGACGGGAGACTGAAAGATGCTATTTTCGCAGATATGGAAAATATCCGAAAAGCGGCGTATGATAACGGAAAATTGCGCACCCATGCATTTTTGCAAGCGTTTGGCGGCGGAGCGTGCCGTATGCCGACGATAGAAGAAATTCGTTGGCAAGCGTATGCGTATTTAGCGTACGGCTTTAAGGCATTATCGTATTTTAATATGGTGTCGCCGAGGGATAACGGCGGATCTTTTACGGAAGGGCTTATAATGCAGGACGGAAGTATTCCTAATCCCGAACTGCTTGCGGCAACGGGCGCTTTAAATTACGAGATAAGAGCGGTGGGGAACGAAATGCTCGATATGCAAACCGTTCACGCATATCATACGCAAGATATTTCCACTTACTACGCAAAAGGTGTGGTTGAATTGTTGCCGAAAGATTATTGTGTTCGTCCGCTCGACGGAGAGCGTAAATTCATTATAACCGAGCACGAAGATAAAGACAGATTTATGATTTTCAATAACAGTTTCGAACGGCTTGAAAAATCTGAATTTTACGTTTCGGGCGTAAACGAGATATACGTTTTCGATCCCGAAGAAAAGAAATATAAGAAATGCGATTACAAAGGCGGCATTTTGACCGTCTCATTCAAAGAGGGAGAGGGTTTATTCTTTAAGACGATATAACCGAAAAGATATGAGGCAAATCTGGGCTGAAAATTTACGCAATGAAATGAACGTCGCTATTGTATTTATTTACCGAATGACGGTCAAAGAAAAGACGTTTCTTAAACTTTCGAGCGACGTTTCTTTCCGCGTATGCGTAAACGGAAATCTTGTGGGCTACGGGCCGAGAAGAAAAGCGCACGGCAAGGCGGCTGTTAACGTATATTCTCTGGACGAATATATAGGCAAAACCGTAGCCGTGGCGGTCGAATGCGTAAGTTACAGAGTCAACAATTTTTATATCGTGAATCAGCAGCCGTTTTTTGCGGCGGAGATAGTCGTAAACGGAGAGACCGTAGCCGATTCTTTGGATTTTGAGGCTTATATAAACAACGGCAGACTGCGCAAAGTACAGCGTTTCAGTTACCAGCGTGGATTTATAGAGGCTTATAGGCTGGGTGAAAACGATTTATTGCCGATAGGCGTCGATGAAAAATATTGTTGCGAAATAGGCGAAAGTTGTGCGCCGTACCCAACGTTTAACGAAGTCGGTGCCGAGCCGTATGAGAGCGGAAAGGTGTTTAAAAAGACGCTATTTACCGAATACGACGACGCATATCTCAATAGACGGAATGCGGGCGGCTATAAAAGAGCGGAACAAGAATACCGGATAACTCTTGAAAACGACGCATACGGTTTTGAAAAGACCGATAGCGAAGGAGAAATACTTTCGGGAACGTATAGGTGTTATAAGCTTAATAGGAACGCTTGCGGCTTTATAGCGTTTGATGCGGAAGTTATCGAAGATGCGAATCTGATGATAAATTACGACGAATTATTGTCACCGCTAAAATACGAAAATTCCGAAAAATTTCGGAGCGATTCAACTGAGAACAAGAGCGTTTCGACGGATAGGACAGAGACTTTTATCGGCGGTGCTACGAACATTGACGTTTACCGCCTTCATTCGATTTCGTTAGTCAATTACAAATTGAAAAAGGGCAGATATTCATTGCTGACGTTTGAGCCGGACGAAATGCGTTATATTCGTTTTTACGTCATAAGCGGTGCGGTAAAGCTAACGAACGTGCGCCTTATTACTTATGAAAATTCAAAAGTAAAAGCCGAGTTTTCGTGCGAAGACGAGCAACTCGAATTGCTTTTTAAAGCCGCAGTAAACACTTTTGCGCCGAATGCGGTGGATATTTTGACGGATTGTCCGTCGAGAGAGCGTGCAGGCTGGCTTTGCGACAGTTATTTTACGGGTAGAGCGGAAACGATACTAACGGGTAGCAACGCCGTTGAAAAGAACACGCTCGAAACCTTTTATGATTACCGACAGGAGTTTTGCAAGTGCGTGCCAAAGGGGGTTCTTCCTATGTGCTACCCTTGCGACCACGTAGTAGAGGGAAGATTTATACCTAACTGGTGTATGTGGTTTATTCTGGAACTTGAAAGTTACTTAGAGCGCACCGGCGACGCAGAGTTTGTAAAGGGTTTTAAAAATAAAGTCGACGACTTTATAAATTACGAATTAAAGTTTTTAAACGATGAATACCTTCTCGAAGACATCGACGGCTGGGTATTCGTCGAGTGGAGTAGGGCTAACGACCTTACCGGTGGGGTAAATTTCCCCACGAATATGTTGTTTTCCAAAGCGTTAAAGGCTGCTTACGCACTTTACGGAAATGAGAAATATGCGGAAATAGCCGCTGAAATGGACAAGGCAATCATAGAGCGGAGTTATAACGGAAAATTCTTCGTGGATAACGCCGTTAGAAACGAATGTGGCGAACTTATTCTGAATACCGAATGGACGGAGACGTGCCAGTACTATGCGTTTTGGTGCGGATACGCAGATAGGGAAACGTATCCCGAACTTTATTCGGATATTTTCGGCAAATCGGATAGCGAAGTATTTGAAAGATACCCGAATATGTCTCGTTCCAATGCGTTTATAGGCTTGTATTTACGGCTGGATTATTTAAGTCGAAAAGGGGAAAATGAGAGGTTAGTTAGGGACTTGAAGAAGTATTTTCTTTTTCAGGCGGAAAAGACAGGTACGTATTGGGAGTACAATACGTGCGGCGGAAGTTGTTGCCACGCATTTGCGGCAATTACAAGCGAATGGATATTAAAGGCTGTTTTCGGCATCGTCGGAATTGACGAGAACGGAGTAACGCTTGGCGGCAAAACTCTCGGTTTAAAAGCCGATGCGAAAATTCCTTACAAGGATAAAATTTTTAAAGTAAAAAGCGGAAGCTGATCAAAATATGATTGATATAAATATAGAATATAAAAATATAAACGGTGAATATCCCGTTTTTTTCGAGAAAAACGCAAATAAAAAAATATGCGTTGCATGCGACGCCAACACCAGAAAATTTGCGGAGCCGTTAGCGGAGAAATTAAAGGCGATAGGTTGCGTTATAGATTTTACGTATTTCGACGATGAAGAACTTGTGCCGAACGAATCCGCTTGCGGTATGTTTATCGAGGATGTGCTTGCCTTTGACTGTGATTACGTCCTTGCCGTCGGCAGCGGAACGCTTAACGATATGACGAAATACGTATCGCATAAAGTGGGACTACCTTGCGGAGTGCTTGCCACGGCTCCGAGTATGGACGGGTATTGTTCCAAAGGTGCGGCGCTGATGGTAGGCGGCAAGAAAATAAGTTACGAAACGCATATACCTAAGGACGTGCTTATCGATACGGATATAATAGCAAATGCGCCTAAAATGATGATTGCATCGGGCTTTGGCGACATTATAGGCAAATATACGTGTCTGCTCGATTGGCGGCTTTCGCACGAAGTGAACGGTGAGGTTATCAATGAGTCGGCGTTTGAGCATATGGTAAAGGCTCGTGAGGCTTGCGTAAGCAACTATATTCCGCTAGCAAGCGGAGAAAAGGAAGCGACCTCCAAACTTATGGACGCTTTATTGGCGGCGGGGCTTGCTATGGCAGAATGCGGCAATTCGAGACCTGCGAGCGGAAGCGAACACCATATGTCGCATTTCCTCGAAATGGATTTTGTCGCTCGAGGAGAGAAAATACCGATGCACGGGATAAAAGTAGCGATAGGCACTCTCATTTCAATCGAGGCATATAATTATTTGAAACGTAACGACGTGAAATTTAAGGGCAGCGATAAGGTATACGAATACGTCAAAGAACTTCCGACGACGGAAGAAATTGAAAAGATGCTTATAAAAGTAGGGTGTCCCACCAGATTTTCCGAGATAGGCGTAAGAGAAGAAACGTTTGATGATATGTTCCGAAATGCATATAAGTTAAGGGACAGATACACGGTACTTACCCTTATTCACGATCTCGGCTTAACGGAAGAAATTTTACCGGTTGTCAAAAAATATTTCTGAAAAAAAGTGCGTAAGTTTAGTTCCTTACGCACTTTATTTTCGCTTAAAAATTAAAATTTGATGAAAACGTATAAATTCTGTTGATATATTTTTCTTAATTATGGTATAATAAATTAAAAATAAATTAAAATACATAACTAAACATAAGAGGTAAAAATTGTATAATCTGCTAAATTCCGACCATTTTGTGCTGTTCGGACATTCATTCAAGAATAATATAAGTTTTTCGTTGTTCGGTAAACAATTCGTCATATACTATTATGCGATAGCGATAGTTACGGGAATTATCGCCTGCACACTTGTCGCTAGGGCGATGATGAAAAAGCGCGGGCTTAAAACCGATCTTTTGATAGACCTGCTTATAGGTATTATACCCTTAGCGATAATCGGGGCAAGGCTATGGTACGTTTTGTTCGATATAAAATCGTTTTTGGGCTACGGAAGTTTTTGGAAAGATTTTGTAAAAATGATTAGCATACGAGATGGCGGACTCGCTATTTACGGCGGCGTTATCGGCGGAGCGTTAGGGATCATAATAGTCTGTAAAATACACAAGGTCAACATGTTTAAGGTGCTCGATATCGGCGCTACGTTGTTGCCGCTCGGTCAAGCGATAGGGCGTTGGGGCAATTTCTTTAACCAAGAGGTTTACGGTCAGACGATAACTAATCCGACTTGGCAGTTCTTCCCCATTGCGGTAGAAATAGATACGAGCGGAGCGATAGTTTGGCATCAAGCGCTGTTTTTCTATGAGAGTTTTTTAAATATTCTCGCCTTCATCGGTCTCTATATCTTTTTCTTTAAGAGAAAGGGCACGACTAACGGCTATTCGGTGGCGCTGTATTTTATCAGTTACGGACTAATACGTGCAATTTTGGAGAATTTCAGGGAATCACAATATAATCTTCCGCTGTTCGGCATAAGCGGACTGAAAATTCAGGCGATGGTTTTGGTATCGATAGGTCTTATTATAGCCGGAGTTGTTATACTGATTTGTCTTTTGCAATACGACAAAAAAAATAAAGTTAAAATTACCGATGAGGGAGAAGTATGAAAGATAGTAATTTAAAAAAGAGACTGCTTATCGGCGGCATTATAACAATTATTGCGCTTGCGGTTTTATCTGTCGTCGGGTTTCTACTCGCATATTATGAAGTAATAAAGATAAACCCGTTTAAACTTATGTTTGCAATCTTAACGCTCGGAATCGGCATAGTATTTACCGTATATGCTATAATAATTAAGGGCGGGTATGAATTTGCAGTCGGAGGAATTTTGGTGAGTTTAGGCATCATCATTATTCTTATCGGAATATTAAAGTGGTACATCATTTTGATTATAGCGATTGCGTTACTGTTTATTTTACTTCTTTGCGGCCTATTGCTTAAATCCGATTCTCTGACTGTAACGAGGACGAACGAAGAAGAAGGCTATAAGCCTTACGGCGCTCAAAAAGAAATTGAATCAAAGGACGATAACGAGGGCGAGAAAAAGGAATAAGTGCCCCTATAAGTTGATTATTATGCAAAAAAGGAATTTAACGTTACTTACAGATCTATATGAACTCACGATGATGAACGGCTACTATTTGCAAGGCAAGCACGATGAAGTGGCTGTTTTCGACGTGTTTTTCAGACAAAACGAACTTATAACCTACTCGCTGGCGGCGGGACTTGAACAAGTTGTCGACTACGCATTGAATTTGAATTTCGATAAAGAAGAAATCGAGTATTTAAAGGGACTTAACTTGTTCGACGATAAGTTTTTAGACTATTTAAAAGATTTTCACTTTACCGGAGATATTTATTCCGTTCCGGAAGGAACAATGGTATTCCCGGGAGAGCCGATATTGACCGTAAAAGCGCCAATAATCGAGGCGCAACTCGTAGAGACGGCGATATTGAATATGATAAATCATCAAACGCTCATTGCGAGTAAAGCCGCAAAGGTCTGCCATGCGGCGCAAGGCGACACGGTTATGGAATTCGGGCTAAGGCGCGCGCAAGGTCCGGACGCAGGTATATACGGCGCAAGGGCGGCCATAATAGGCGGTTGCAATTCGACGTCTAACGTTTTGGCGGGCAAAATGTTCGATATACCGGTTTCGGGTACGCATGCGCACAGTTGGGTAATGAATTTTCCGAGCGAATACGAGGCGTTTAAGGCCTATGCGGAAGTATATCCGAATGCGATAATGCTTTTGGTCGATACCTATGATACTTTGAGGAGCGGTGTTCCGAACGCCATAAAAGTGTTTGACGAAGAAGTAAAAAAGGGACATAAGCCGCTTGGCATAAGGATAGATTCGGGCGATTTGGCGTATCTGACAAAGCAAGCGCGAAAGATGCTCGACGACGCAGGTTACGACTACGTTAAAATTTGCGCTTCCGGCGATTTAGACGAGCGTTCGATTACAAGTTTAAAACAGCAAGGCGCAAAAATAGATAGTTGGGGAATAGGTACGAAACTGATAACAAGTGCGGAGATGCCGGCATTAGGCGGCGTTTACAAACTTGCCGGAATAGAAGAAAACGGGGCTATAGTACCGAAAATAAAGGTTTCTGACAATTCTGCCAAAATAACCAATCCGGGGTTTAAGTCTATTTACCGCATATATGACAATAAGACGGGCAAGGCTGAGGCGGACGTGATATATTTAAGGGGAGAGCAGATAGATTTTACGAAACCTTTGACTATTTACCACCCGACAGAACGTTGGAAGAAGATAACGTTTACCGATTATACGGTAAGGGAATTGTCCGTGAAAATTATCGAAAACGGCAAACTTATTTATAAATTGCCGACGCTCAAAGAGATATCGGAATATGCCAAGAGCGAAATGGATAGTTTTTGGGAAGAATATAAAAGGCTCGACCAGCCGCATATATATAAAGTCGACTTGTCCGACGGGTTATATAATTTAAAGACTGAAATGCTCGATGAAATAAGGAGAATATAATCGATGCCGACAGAAGAAGCGGAACTTTTGTCCGAAATAGAGTATTTAAAGGGCGTAATAAAAAAATACGAGAGCCGTGAGGCCGAAATATCCGAAAAGGAAAAAGAGGCTGAAAAAAGGGCGAAAGAAATAATCGATTCCGCCGAAAGGCTGTATAATCTCGAAGCGGACAGATTAAGACTGTTTCGCTTGGCGTGGGATAAGCGGTACGCCGCATACGGCGATAAAGCAAAACTCGAACAGCTCAACGACCTTGCGCTTAAAATCGACGAAGTGATAAATTCGGACGGGAAATACGCAGACTTGGATTTCAAAGAAAAGACGGACGAGTTGCGAAGAATAGTCGGCGACGACGGCAAACTGAATGGCGGAGATTTGTATATAGGCGACGGCGAGGACGGGTTTTCATTAGACGAAATATTGAATCCCCAAAGCGGACAGGACTTGGCGTCAATGCTGAAAGAGATGGGTATAACGGAGGAGTGATATGTGGTATATATTTATATTCATAGCCGTATTGCTATTGGATCAAGTAAGTAAAATATTGATAGCCGCATCTTCCGGTGCCGTCGGAATGTCCGGTAGTACGTCTACGCATATAACTTGGATAATAAATAATTTTATCGAATTTACATATTCCGAAAACAGCAACGGCGCAATGGGGCTGTTCGAAAATCTTCCCCATTCAGACGTATGGTTTATAGTATTTACGGTGCTTATTCTCGGCGGAATAGTGGCGTATCTCATATTTTCAAAAAAGCGCACTCGCTGGTTAAACACTACGATAGCGCTGATAATTGCGGGAGCGGTCGGTAATTTTATCGACAGGCTTACGTCGGGTTACGTAAGAGATTTTATACACGTTATTATTCCGATCGGAAAAAACAAAGATTTTTTCCCTTATATATTCAACGTTGCGGATATTGCGTTAGTCGTTGGAGCGATAATGCTCGTCGTATATTTGTTATTCTTGGATAAAGACGCAATTTTCAAGTCGAAAACCACAAAAGAAAAATCCAAAATTTCTGACAATTCCAAATGAAAACCGAATTTTACTCCGAAAAAAGCGAACGGCTCGACGTATTGTGTTCTTCGCTGACGGGCAAAACCCGTTCGGGCATAAAAAAACTCATAGACGACGGGTTTATAACCGTAAACGGGCAGACGGTCAAGGCAGGAAAGACGGTAAAAGTCGGGGATCTGATAGTAATAGACGAACCGGACTTAAAGCCTCTCGACCTATCGCCGATAAATATTCCGTTAGATATTGTATATCAGGATAATGATATTGCAGTAATAAATAAACCGCAAGGACTTACCGTTCATGCGGGCAACGGCGTAAAGAGCGCAACGCTCGTGAACGCATTGTTATATCATCTCGATTCTTTAAGCGGCATAAACGGCGTTATTCGCCCCGGGATAGTGCATAGGATAGATAAAGACACTTCCGGACTACTCGTGGTCGCAAAAAACGATAAAGCCCACTTATCCCTTTCCGAGCAGATAAAAAATAAGACTTGCAGGCGCATATACGTCGCACTGTTAGAGGGCGTCGTTTCTAACGATAACGGCACTATAGCCACACTTATTGGCAGAGATGAGAAGAATCGCACTAAAATGGCGGTAAAGGAAAAGGGACGACGGGCGGTTACGCATTACGAAGTCATCAAGCGCTACAAAAACTATACTTATTGTAAGTTTGAACTCGAAACGGGGAGAACTCACCAGATAAGAGTTCATTCGAGATATATCGGACACCCGATAGTCGGCGACAAAGTTTACGGCAAAAAAAATCAAGCGTTTAATTTAGACGGACAACTGCTCCATGCGACTACTTTGGTGCTTACGCACCCGACGACGAACGAGCAAATGACGTTCAACGCTCCTTTGCCCGATTATTTTACTAAAATATTGGATAAACTCGACAGGCAGAATTAAGTTAGCCTGTCGTTTTTTTGGTTAAATTTTTGATAGCCGACTTAATTGCTTGACAATATTGCGCCGTGATGTTATAATAATTTGCGATTAAGTCGCAAATTGAGGCGAAAAAAATGCAAGTTTACAATACGAAACAGAGAAAAGTTTTGTTGGATTATTTTGAAGGTCGAGCGGATGAAACCGTATCGGCAGGCGAAGTGATAGCAGAACTTGAAAAAAACGGTATAAGTCGAAGTGCGGTATACAGAAATTTGTCCGATCTCGAAAATGACGGCAAGATAAGGCGAGTAGTTAAAGTCGGCGAGAGGGGAGCGTATTATCAATACGCAGCGCACGAGCATTGTAAAAACAAAATCCACATATCTTGTATGAAATGCGGCAAGACGAGGCATATTTCGAGTGATATGGCAAATATGCAAAAAAGTAGAATCAGAAGACGAATTTTTTATCGACAAGGAAGAAACCGTATTATACGGCATATGCAAAGATTGCAGAGGTTAAAATGAAAAAGAAAAGAATTATGGCGATAGCCGCAGTATTATGTATGGCGTTCGGTTTAGGGGCGCTGTCGTCTTGCGGCGTTAAAGATGACGGAAAGATAAACGTCGTCGTAACTATTTTCCCCGAATACGATTGGGTTATGAACGTAGTCGGCGAAAAGTCGGATAAATTTTCCGTAACGTGGCTTTTAAACGGCGTTACAGATCTCCACAGTTACGATCCGTCGGTAAGCGAACTCGTCAAAGTTTACAATGCGGACATATTTATATACGTCGGCGGCGAATCCGACGGTTGGGCAAAAGAGACCTTGGCGAGCGGCAACGTGAAAAAAGATATGCGCATTTTGAACTTGATGGATATTTTAGGTTCCGACGTCAAAGAGGAAGAAATTAAAGAGGGTATGCAGGCGGAGGACGACGGCGAAGAAAAAGAATACGATGAACACGTTTGGCTTTCGCTTAAAAACGCCGCTATATTCGTAGACAAAATAGCAGAGGCGATATGCTCTGTCGACAGTGAGAATTCGGGCGAATATTTAAGGAATGCGAAGGATTATAAAGAAAAACTTTCTGCGGTCGATTCTGAATATAGAGCGGCTGTAAGCGAAGCTACTAAAAATGCGTTGGTTTTTGCGGATAGGTTTCCATTCAGGTATATGACCGACGACTATTCATTGGATTATTATGCGGCATTCGTCGGGTGTTCGGCTGAGTCGGCGGCGAAGCCGGAAACTATAACGTTTCTGGCAAGCAAAGTAGATGAACTTGGCTTAAACGTTATATTGACTATCGAGCGGTCGGACGGCAGAATTGCGCAAGCGGTTAAAGACAGTACTACCGCAAAAAATCAAGCAATTCTGGCGATGAACTCGATGCAGTCTGTAACCGAGAGAGAGTATAAAGACGGAATGGACTACTTGTCCGTAATACGCTCTAATCTCGAAGTTTTAAAGAGGGCTTTGGCATAATGGCTCAACTGACTTGTAAAAACTTAGTTCTCGGTTATGACAATAACCCTTTAATAAAAGATTTGTCTTTCGAGGTTAATGCGGGCGATTATCTTGCGATAGTAGGCGAAAACGGTTCGGGTAAGACTACGCTTATGAAGACTGTTCTCGGGCTTATTAAACCTATATCGGGCGAAATTTCGTTCGGCGACGGATTAAACAGAAATGAAATAGGATATCTTCCTCAGCAAACCGTCGTACAAAGAGATTTTCCGGCGTCCGTTTGGGAAGTGGTGCTTTCGGGTTGTTTAACTCATCTCGGCAAGAGACCTTTTTACGGAAAAGAGGAGAAAGCGCTTGCAAAACAAAATATTGAGAAGATGCGATTAAGCGGTTTCGAGAATCGCTCGTATAGGGAACTATCGGGCGGACAACAGCAGAGAGTAATGCTTACGAGGGCGCTTTGTGCGACGAGAAAAATTTTGCTTTTGGACGAGCCTGTATCGGGGCTTGATCCGAAAGTAACGGCTGAAATGTATGAAACGATAGAGGCTTTAAACGCCGAAGGAACGACGATAATAATGATTTCTCACGATATATCCGCCGCCTTAAAGTATGCAAGTCATATTTTGCATATAGGTAAAGAGATATATTTCGGCGCCAAATCCGATTACGTTCAATCGGACAATTTCAAGGGCTTGACGGGAGGAACGGAAAATGTTTGAAACGCTTGCTTATTATTTTAGTTTTCCGTTTGTTCGTTACGCTTTGATTTCGGGAATACTGATAGCGCTGTGTTCGTCGCTTTTGGGCGTAACGCTTGTATTAAAGAGGTTTTCGTTTATCGGCGACGGGCTGTCGCACGTGGCGTTCGGGGCAATGGCGATTGCCTCTGTTATCGGACTTAGTAATGACTTATGGCTTGGAAAACTGACTGAAACAATATTCGGGCCGCTTTTTAACGCAGACCAACGCGAAGTTATAGTCGGGCTTATAAATCAAGCGTTCGTCATCATATTGACGATAGTCTGTGCAGTGTTATTGTTAAGGACGGGGCAGAACTCCAAAATCA
>CAJOMT010000014.1 GCA_905235815.1 uncultured Clostridia bacterium | reverse complement strand
CAAGAAAGGCGGTTATCTGTGCTATTCGACGTGTTCGGTTTTTGCGGTTGAGAACGTCGATATTTGCAAAAAATTTCTGAAAAATCACGGCGATTTTGAAGAAGTAAAATGTACGAGTAAACTTGAACATTTGCGTACTGAAGTGGGTTTGCAGTTTTTACCGAACTTATCTCTCGGCGCAGGTTTTTATTTTTGTAAATTTAAGAAATTATGAGCGATATGGCTGTTTTGCAAGACTATAATATCGAACAACTTAATAATTTACTCGGCGAACTCGGCGAAAAGCCGTATAGAGCGAAGCAGATATTTCAAGGTCTTGCGTTGGGCTTAAAGATATCCGAAATAACTAATATCGGCAAGGATTTAAGGGAAAGATTGCTTGAAAATTTCGTCGATTGTCCGGTGGAAATAATCGAGACTAAAGTTTCAGCTATCGACGGCACGGAGAAGTTTCTCTTTAAACTTTCCGACGGCAATATAATAGAGGGCGTTGCTATGAAGTACAAATACGGCATTACGCAATGCGTTTCAACGCAGGTAGGGTGTCGTATGGGTTGCGCCTTTTGTGCGTCGGGTATCGGCGGACTTGTCAGAAATCTGACGGCTGGCGAGATATTGTCCGAAATTTATGCCGTAAACAGATATTTGGGCGGCACGCGCGAAAAACGTGCCGTAACGAATATAGTTCTGATGGGCAGCGGCGAACCTCTTGATAATTACGATAACGTGGTCAAATTTATAAAATTGCTTGCAGATAAAGACGGTTTGAACGTAAGCCCGAGGAACGTAAGCTTATCGACTTGCGGAATAGTTCCTAATATTATAAGACTGTCGGAAGAAAACATAGACGTTAATTTGACGGTGTCGCTGCATAATCCGTTCGACGATGGCAGAAAGACGATTATGCCCATAGCGAACAAATATAAAGTAAGCGAAATTTTATCTGCATGCGACGTCTATTTTGAAAAGACGGGAAGAAGATTTATATTCGAATATTCGCTTTGTAAAGGCGTAAACGACAGTAAGACTCATGCTGACGAATTGATACGGATTTTGCGAGGAAGGCCTTGCCATGTAAACCTTATAAGGCTGAATGCGGTAAAAGAAAAAGCGCTTGAAGGTACGAGCGAAAAAGACGCATACAAATTTTCGGCCATGCTTGAAAAAGGGGGATTGTCCGTAACGGTAAGGCGGCAGATGGGCGCCGATATCGACGGCGCTTGCGGACAACTCAGAAGAAATTATATAAGCGGTATTAAAGATGATTAAAGGTCGGGTTATAAACGTAAAGGCCGGTAAATATTTCGTAAAAACTTCGGATAATACCATTGAATGTACCGCAAAGGGCGCAATGAAGATAAAATCCGACGGGATTTACGTCGGAGATTTCGTTGAAGTCGATGGCGGCGTAATAGTGAGCGTTTTGGAGAGAAAATCAAAACTTTTACGGCCCAATGTCGCAAATGCCGACGTGGCGGTCATAGTTATAGCGAACGTTCCTCAGCCGGATCTTTATTTGACAGATAAATTCATTTCGCATTGTTTTTTATCGGGTATGCCCGTAATTATAGCGGTCAATAAAATCGATGATGATCCGACCGTTTTTGACGTGATAAAGGCAAATTACGGCGGCGCAGTGGATAGAATATTTGCGGTTTCCGCTAAAAGAAAGGACGGACTTGATGAGCTCGTCGATTATTTAAGTGGTAAACTTGCGGTATTCACGGGGCAATCGGCAGTCGGAAAGACGTCGATAGTAAACGCATTGTTCGGCGAAAACAGACGAACGGGCGAACTCAGCGCCAAGACGAACCGTGGGAAACAGACCACGACCGAATGTGAAATAGTCGAAAAGGGCGATTTGACCGTCGTAGATACTCCCGGGTTTTCCGCTCTCGATCTGGATTTGATAAAAGCGGATATTCCCGCTTCTTATCCTGAATTTGACGGGTTTAACTGTAAATTCAGAGATTGCAGTCATATAAAGGAAATAGGTTGCGCCGTAAAAGAAGCGGTGAAAAACGGTGAAATAAACGCCGATCGCTATAACAGGTATGTTGAGATTTACGAATCGGCAAAGGAAGACAAATATGCAAAAAGAAAGAAAAATTAAAATAGCCCCGTCTATTTTATCGGCAAATTTTACCGAAATGGGTGCCGAAATAAAAAACGTTGAGAGCGCCGGAGCGGATTTACTTCATATAGACGTTATGGACGGAGTTTTCGTTCCGAATATATCGTTCGGAATAAAAATGGTTGAAGATATAAGAAAAATTACGAATCTTCCGCTCGATTGTCATCTTATGATAGTAAACCCCGAACGCTACGTAGAGAGGTTCGGTAAGGCAGGAGCGGATTATATAACGATACACTACGAGGCTTGTAAAGAAAAGACCGGAGAGGTACTATCTAAAATAAAATCTCTCGGCGTTAAAGCAGGACTGGCATTCAATCCGGACACTTCGGTCGAACTTATAGAAGAATTTATTCCCAATTGCGACTTGATTCTCGTAATGAGTGTTTTCCCCGGTTTCGGAGGACAAAAATTCATCGAGGACACGCTCGTAAAATGTGAAAAAATCAGAGAAATTATCGACAAAAATAAACTAAACTGCGAACTTGAAATCGACGGCGGAATAAACGCCGACACGTCGAAACTTGCGGCAAAGAGCGGCTGCGATATCTTGGTTGCGGGAAGCGCCGTGTTCAATTTTTCTGACAGAAGATCCGCTATTAATGCTTTGAAATAAAAGGCAAATGCAGTTACCTTTCGGAACTGACAAGCAAATATAATTTTTTTCTTACGGGTATCCGTCGTGAACCCGATTGGAGGCAGAAATGCAAAAACAGATGACGTCGGCAAAAAAGCTGGCATACTTTGCCGTTTTAACGGCACTTACCGTAATACTGCTATTTCTTAGCGGTTACATGCATATCGGACCGGTGAATATAAATATGACGCTTGTTCCCTTGGTTTTATGCGGAATGATTTTAGGCGTTTGGTATTCGCTCGGACTCGGTGCAATTATCGGAATTATAATATTACTTCAAGGTATTACGGGGTTTGAACCTTTTACGCAGGCTTTGTTTATGGCAAATCCTGTAATTTTAAGTATTGTTTGCATATTAAAAACGACACTTGCCGGCGGCGCAGGCGCTTTGGTTTATAAGTGGCTTAGCAAGAACAAATATTTAGCAACGTTTATTTCTGCGGCGGTCGTACCGATAGTCAATACAGGAGTATTTGTCTTGGGAATGTTGCTTCTCAAAAGTCCTTTATTGGAATATTTACAATCGGCAGAAGTAAATACTGCGGGGCATAATATTGTTTATGTGATACTCGTATTTGTAGTATCGTGGAACTTTTTCATAGAACTTGGCATAAACGTGCTTTTGGCTCCCGCGATACATCGTGTAATAGAAATATTTGAGAAACGTTAAGGAGTTATATGATTTTTTGTATCGATATAGGTAATACCAATATCAAATACGCCGTGTTCGACGGCGATGAGTTAAAGGCAACGTTCAGAGTGTCCTCTCAAAAATATATTACGTCGGACGAATACGGCGTAATCGTAAGAGATTTGCTGAAATCTGCAAACATATCGAAGTCCTCGATAACCGGCGCAATAATGTCATCGGTAATTCCGTCATTGAACTACACAATGGAGCATATGTGCAGAGACTATCTCGGACTGACGCCCCTGATAGTCGGGCCCGGCGTAAAAACAGGTTTAAACATAAAGGTCGACAACAGCAGAGAAGTCGGGGCGGATATTATAGTTGATTCCGTGAGCGCAATAAAGCGTTATGGCGGCAAGGGGAAGCCGATTATATGTATAGATTTCGGTACGGCAACAACTTTTGATATAATTTCGGATAGCGGCGAACTCATTGGCGCAGTGATAGCGCCCGGTATAAAAGGCTCGCTCGATTCTCTCGTAAACGGTACAGCCAACTTGCCGGGCATAGAACTCGACACGCCGCCTTCGATAATAGCAAAAAATACGGTAAACTGTATGAAGGCGGGAATGATTTTCGGTTTTGCAGGGCTCGTTCAGAATATCGTTTCCAAAATAAAAGCCGAACTCGGCAGGGAAGATACGTTGGTTGTGGCAACGGGCGGAATGTCCGGTATAATCAAAAACGAAGCCGACTGTATAGACATCGTAGACAGAACGTTGACCTTAAACGGATTAAAGACCATTTATGAACTCAACAGAGGTAAAGATGAGTAAAATTGTTAGCGTAGGCAATGTGCTATTGGGTGGAAACAATAAGGTTGCCATTCAAACTATGTGTAACATAAAAACTTCAAAAATTGAAGAAGTTACAAGGCAAATTGCAGATTTTGAAAATCTTGGTTGCGACATAGTCAGAGTGTCTGTAAAAGATGAAGATGACGCAAAGGCGATTGCTGAAATCAAAAAAAGGATCCATATTCCGCTCGTCGCTGACATTCATTTTAATTACAGATATGCGTTGATGGCGATAGACGGCGGCGTCGATAAAATCAGAATAAACCCGGGGAATATAGGCGGAGAGGAAAAAGTTGCAGAAGTTGCGAGGGCGGTTAAATCCAACGGCGTTGCCGTAAGGGTAGGCTCTAATTCCGGAAGTATAGAAAAGGAATTGTACGAAAAATACGGTAAAAATGAAATCTCTCTTGCCGAAAGCGCTCTTAAAAACGTTTTGATTTTAGAAAAATACGGAGTTGATAATATCGTTATATCCGCAAAAGCGTCGTCCGTGCCGTTGACCGTAAAAACATACCGCTATCTTGCCGAAAAAACCGATTATCCATTGCATTTGGGCGTTACAGAGGCAGGAACGACGGATATGGGCATAGTAAAAAGCAGTATCGGCATAGGCTCTCTTTTATTAGACGGGATAGGCGATACGATAAGAGTTTCGCTTACCGCCGATCCGAGAGAGGAAATTATTGCGGCTAAGAGAATTTTAAGGAGCGTCGGACTTGACGAAAATTACGTTGAAGTCATATCTTGTCCTACTTGCGGAAGGACAGAATACGACAGTATAGGTCTTGCGCATAAAGTCGAAGAACTCACCGCCGACTTGAAAAAACCGTTGAAAATTGCCGTAATGGGGTGCGTCGTAAACGGACCGGGCGAGGCGAAAGATTGCGACTTAGGTATCGCCGGAGGCGGTGGAATTTGCGCTTTTTTCAAGAACGGCGAAATTTATAAAAAAGTGCCGTTTGAGCGTGCGGAAGAAGAATTTTTAGAGGAATTGAAAAAACTTGTCGAACAAAACTAAACAAAGCGAAATAATAAATAAAATACATAATATAAGTGAAAATTTGCGAATGGCGAAACGCAGCGAAGTCGGGATAGATAAAAAAACCGACGTGGCTGTCTTTCGCTTTATCTGTAATAAAGCAGTCAATAAAGATGATGAAGAAAGGGTAAAAGAGGTTTTAAAAGAGGTAGTGCCGCCGAGATTTACAGTCTGCGTCGAGTTTAAAAAAGTCGTTGCTGATTCCGATCTCGTCAAAAAGAGTATAGATGAATTTATCAAATCGGAGTTTATGTCCGTTTCGCCGTATATACGAAAAAATTGCATAAATGTAGATTTTGTCGAAGAAACTTGTAATTTTTCCATCGACTGCGACGAGGACGTTTACAGATACGCCGAAGCAAACGGCGTGGCGGATAGAATTTGCGAGTATCTCGAAGAAAAATTTTGTATTGAGTTTAGCGGGAGCATGAATTGCGTCGGCAAAACAGATGCCGACATAAGTATTTTGAAAGATGATACTCCAATCGACGTGGTACGCAGCGAAACTCTGAGGACTTATGAGGTAAAAGACGTCGTAAGACTTTGGGGCGACGAGATCGACGGGGAAGCGGTTTACATAGAGGACGCAAGGAACGTTGAAGGTGTTTTTTCTTTTGCCGGAAAGATAAATTCGATAAACGAGAGAGTAGCAAAGTCTGGGAAAACGTATTATGTAGTCGAGATAGACGATACCACGGGAAAAATTTCAGGCAAAATATTTATGAACAAAGAGAAACTTTCCAAAATACAGAAATTGCAAGTGGGCAGCAGTATTTTAGTGAGGGGCGAACTCGAAACGTTCAACGGTGCGCCGAGTTTTAAAATCAAAGACCTATCATATTGTGAATTTCCCGAAAATTTCGTTTATCGCGAAAAAGAGAGCAAGCCCGTACCCGCCGAGTATAAACTCGTATTTCCGGAGCCTATCGTCGAGTATTCGCAAGCGGGATTATTTGAGGAAGAAAGGCCTGTGCCGGAGTGTCTTTTGGGTAGGACGTTCGTGGTAGTGGATATAGAAACCACGGGAATAAAATATTTTCAAGGGGATAAAATAACGGAGATCGGCGCGGTAAAAATTGTTGACGGCAAGATAACGGAGAAATTCCAAACTCTGATAAACCCTGAGGTGCCTATAAGCGATGAGATAACCGCTTTGACGGGAATTGACGATAAAATGGTGAAAGATATGCCTGTATTTGCCGATGTGTTGCCCGATTTTTATAAGTTTTGTTACGGCTCTGCGATAGTGGCGCACAATCTCGAATTCGACTATCAATTCATAAAATATATGGCGAAGGATTCGGGCTATGACTTCAAGAACGAAGGTATAGACACTTGGCCTATGGCGATAAGCGTTTTGCCAAGGCAAAAGAATTACAAACTTAACACCGTGTGCGATTATTTCGGAATAAAGTTCGAGCATCATAGAGCTATGTCTGACGCACATGCGACGGCTAAATTGTTTTTGGAGATGGTGAATATTAAAAAAAGTGTTTGATAAGAAAAAAGTTCTTGCAAACGCTTGCAAAAGACTGCGTTATATGTTATAATAATAACGCTGAATATGATTTACTTGTATTTGAGAGCGGTTCATTCGCTCTCAAATTTTTATGCGAGGGCAAAATGAAGTTTAAAAGTAAGGAAGAAGTATCGGCGGCGATAAGACCGATAGCGGACGAAATGGATATCGAAATAGTCGATATCGAAATTAAAATATCAAAGAACCCGTCGCTAACGGTATTCATCGATACGGAAAGCGGAGTCGATTTGGACACTTGCGAAAAGTTTCACAATGCGATCGATCCGATTTTAGACGAACTCGATCCGTCAAACGGTGCGGCTTATACGCTGAACGTTTCGAGTCCGGGGATAGACAGACCGTTCGTAACCGAAAGAGACTTTTTAAAGCATATCGGTTGCGACGTAGAAGTAAAACTGTTCGCCCCGATGAAAGGAGTTAAAATTTTTGAGGCTGAACTCGTTGATTACGACGGCAAGAACGTAACGCTTGATTTAGGCGGCGAAGAAGTTAAACTTCCGCTTAGCAAAATAGCGAAGATATGCGAGGCCATTAAATTCGATTAAACAAGGAAAAGGAGAAAAGAAAATGAAAAATAAAGATTTCTTTCTTGCGATAGAAGATCTTACAAGGGAAAAGGGAATCAAGGAAGACGTTTTGCTTGATACTTTGACGAATGCGCTCGTTATCGCCTATAAAAAGAATATGGGCGACGCAAGAGACGTCGTTATAGAAATGAATCCGGAAAAGGATACGGTTACGTTTTACGCAGTAAAGACCGTCGTCGAAGAAGTTGAGGATCCGGACAAAGAAATTTCTTTGGAAGAAGCAAAAACTTTCAAGAAAAGTATCAAAGTCGGCGACAAGTTAAAAGAGGAGTTTAAGCCAAAAGATTTCGGCAGAATAGCGGCGCAGACAGCAAAGCAGGTCGTACTTCAAAAACTCCGTGAAACCGAGAGAGACAATACGCTTGCCGAATTCGAGGATAAGGAAAACGAGATAAAGGCATGCACGATAAGAAAAATCGAAGATAAGAATATATATGTCGAAATCGGTGCGGGAGAAATAGAGGCGGTAATGTTGCCGCAAGATCAGACTCCCGGCGAAAAATACAACGTAAACGACAAAATGATGGTTTACGTCAAAAAGGTGAGGACGATTGGCAAGAATGCTCAAATACTCGTTTCCCGTACTTCACCGGGACTGGTAAAGAAATTATTTGAGAACGTAGTTCCCGAAATAGCGCAAGGTATAGTTACCATTAAAGCCGTTTCGAGAGAACCGGGACAGAGGACTAAAATTGCAATTCTCAGCAACGATCCGAACATCGACGCTTTGGGCGCCTGCGTCGGAACGAAGGGCGCAAGAGTAAACGAAGTAGTAAGAGAACTCGGCGGAGAAAAGATAGATATAATACTTTGGAGCGACGATCCGCTTGAATTTATAGCAAAAGCATTGTCGCCGGCAAAAGTGTTGAGAGTCAGCGCAATCGAAGGTGAAAAGGTCGCCAAAGTAGTAGTTCCGGACGATAAATTATCGCTTGCAATCGGTAGGGACGGACAAAACGCCAGACTTGCCGCAAGACTTACGGGGTGGAAAATCGACGTAAAGAGCGAGAGCAAGGCGAGAGCGGAAGAAGAAGCTGCGGAAAAGGAAGACGCACAAAGTGAAGAAGCCGTCGAAATGCCGAACATTGGCGATGAGCTTGCCGATTTCGAGGCCGAAATCGCAGATTTACCTGACGAGGAATTATAATGCCGGATAAGAAAGTTCCGACGAGGACTTGTATATGTTGCCGAAATGAATTTCCCAAAAGGGAACTCATAAGAGTCGTCAAAAGTCAAGACGGTATTTTCGTCGACTTGACGGGCAAAGCCGACGGCAGAGGTGCGTATTTATGCGGCGGCGCGGAGTGTATGAAGAAATTTAAAAAATCCAAATCGCTCGACCGTGCGTTTAAAATCGCAGTGCCTTCGGAAGTCTACGATAAAGTAGAGGAGGCAATTCTTGAAAAACGCTAAATTGAGTTCGTATTTCGGGTTTGCAGTAAAAAGCGGCAACTTAAGGAGCGGACTCAACACGATAAAAACTCTGAAAAAGGGAGTGTTTTTGATTGCCGTTTGCCATACGGCGTCAGACAATACCAAAGACGATGCAAAGAAATTTGCGATAAAATTCAATTGTCCGATAATTGAAATAAAGGACGCAACGCTCGGCGAGTACGTCGGCAAAGAAAATTGTAAGGTTGCGGCGGTAACCGACGCCAATCTTGCAAAAGCAATAATCGAAAATGCAAATTAAAATCTTGATTTAAGTAATCGGGAGTAGGGTAATGGAAGAAAAGAAAGAAGACATCATTAAAAATCTGAAAATCGTCAATTCGCTTACCGGTGAAATCGGCAAACTTTTAGACAATGCCAAGGGCATAAAATCGGTAGCAGTCGCCATCAATAAAAAAATCGGCGCTAAGGAAAAAAGTTTAAAAGAGGCTGAAGATTTAAAGCGTATAGAAGAAGAGGCGGCTCGCCTTGCCGCACTCGAAGTGGAGCGTTTGGCGGCAATAGAGGAGGCTGAGGATAAACTCGAAGAGCCTGTCGAAGTTAAAGAGGAGCCGAAGGAAGAGAAGCCAAAAAAGACTAAGACTTCCAAGTCAAAGGCTGCCAAAGAGCAAGACGCCGCTTCGGAAAATGTCAAGACCGAAGAAAAGGCGGAAGAGCCTGATAAAAAACCCGAACCGGTACAAGCCGAAAAGGCAGAAGATAAAAAAGAACCGCCCGTTTTAGATGAAAAAGCGCAGAAAGAGGCGAGAAAGAAAGCGGTCGAAGAGGCTCAGGCGAGAGCGCTCGAAATGGCGAGGGCGAAAATACTCGAAGAAAAGAGAAAAGAGGCGATAGCGAGGGGTGAAGATCCCAATCTCGTTACTTTGCCTACCCATAAACCCGCTACGAGAACTTACGAAAACAAGAGCGGAACGCAAGGCAAGCGTACGAAAGAGTACGTCGCCGACACGTCCAGAAACGGAAATAAGAGCGGCAACGCTCCGAGAGAGAGAACTAATAGACCTGCGGCTGCGCAAAAGCCGGTACAGGTAACTTATGTCCCGAAAGATACGGGAAAAAATTACGGCAACAAGAAGAAATCTTCCGAAAAATCTTATGAGGACAGAAAGGCGGTCAACAAAAAGTCGCTTATCAAAACGCAGGTCAGCATAAAAGACTTTGACGAGAACAAGACCGGTTACAGAAAACTCAGAGTCAAAAAGGATAAGAAAGAAGATCAGGTCCAGACCGTAAAAATTGAAAGAGCGGTAATAAACAAAGAGATTATTCCCATTAAAGAGCTTTCCGAAAAACTCGGCATAACCGCAATAGAGATAACGAAAAAACTCTTCAAAGAAGGGGTAATGAAGACGATTAACGATTCCGTGGATTACGATACAGCGGGAGTAATAGCCGCCGATCTCGGAATAGAACTCGAACTCAAACTCGATAAGACGGCAGAGGACGTTTTGAACGAAACGTTCGATACTGTTGACGACGAGGCGAATTTAGTCAAGCGTCCGCCGATAGTTACGGTAATGGGACACGTCGACCACGGCAAGACGAGTTTGCTCGACAAAATCCGCAGTGCTAACGTAACCGCTACCGAGGCCGGTGGAATAACTCAACATATAGGTGCGTATTCCGTTTCGCTCGGCGATGAGAAGATAACGTTTTTGGATACGCCGGGACACGCTGCGTTTACCGCAATGCGTGCAAGGGGCGCACAGATAACCGATATTGCCGTAATAGTAATAGCGGCTGACGACGGAATAATGCCTCAGACGATAGAGGCGATCCATCATGCGCAGGCAGCGGGCGTATCAATAATCGTTGCGGCGAACAAGATCGATAAACCGCAAGCGGATATAGAGCGAGTCAAACAGCAACTTGCCGATCAGTCTGTCTTGGTAGAAGAATGGGGAGGCGACGTCGCATTAGTCCCTGTATCCGCAAAGACCGGAGAAGGCATAGATTCGTTGCTTGAAACAATACTTTTAACTGCCGAAGTCAAGGAATTAAAGGCAAATCCCAACAGAATGGCGAAGGGCGCTATTATTGAGGCTAAACTCGATAAAGGTAAGGGTCCGGTCGCTACGGTTTTAATACAGAACGGAACGCTGCATACGGGAGATAATCTCGTCGCCGGAACCATAACCGGCAGAGTGAGGGCGATGATAGACGATAAGGGCAGAACCGTAAAAGAGGCAGGTCCGTCGATGGCGGTGTCTATACTCGGTTTAGAAGAAGTTCCGAACGCAGGCGATTTGATGTTTGCGGTAGAACAGGATAAACTTTCCAAACTCGTCGCAGAGGAGAGAAAGAACAAAGAGAGAGAGGATATGATAAAACTTTCTCAAAAGGTTACGCTCGACGATTTGTTCTCAAAAATTTCCGACGGAAATTTAAAAATATTGAACATACTTATAAAAGCGGACGTTCAAGGTTCGGTAGAGGCGGTAAAGCAATCTTTGGTCGAGTTGTCGGACGAAGAAGTAAAGGTAAACGTTATACACGCAGCAGTAGGTGCGATAAACGAAACGGACGTAATGCTTGCCGATTCGTCCAACGCCATTATAATCGGGTTTAACGTAAGACCGGATGCGAATGCGAAAAATCTTGCCGAAAAGAGCAAGGTAGACGTCAGATTATACAGAATAATTTACGAGGCGATAGACGACGTTAAAAATGCAATGAAGGGCTTGATTGCGCCAAAGACTCAAGAAATATATATGGGCAAGGCGGAAGTAAGGCAGACGTTCAAGATTACCGGAGTCGGAATGGTTGCGGGATCGTACGTTACCGAGGGTAAGATCGTAAGGAACGGAAAACTCAGAATTTATCGCGACGACATAATGATATGCGAAGGCAACGTCAATCAATTAAAGAGATTTAAAGACGACGTAAAAGAAGTTTCGCAGGGGTTCGAGTGCGGTATTTCGATCGAGAATTTCAACGATATTAAAGTCGGAGATTTCATAGAAAGTTATATAGTTGAAGTAAAACCCGTAAATTAAGTTATGCCGACGCCTTATGACGTCGGCAATTCATTAAATAGCGGAGATTATAAATGAAAGAAAAGAGAGAAAAGAGATTGAACAGTGAATTTCAAAGAGAAATTTACGATATTTTAAAAAACAAAATAAAAAATCCGGATATAACCGAAATGTTTTCGATAACCGAAGTAGACGTTACAAACGATTTGAAACACGCAAAAGTATATTTATCCGTATATTCTACGGATCAGGAGAAGAAAGATAAGACTTATGCGGCAATCGTCAATTCCGCAAAAGCGGTAAGGTCGGAACTCGGAAAAATTATGCGTATAAGAACGGTTCCGGAACTCCATTTTATTACCGACGACTCGATAGATTACGGCAATAAAATAGATAAGATATTGAGCACGTTCACTTATTCCGAGGATAACGGTGAGGAATAAATAATATGGATTTACAAACGATAGCGGAAAAACTGAATGAAGTCAACTCCGTCTTGATATTTTGTCATTCAAGGCCTGACGGCGATACTTTGGGTTCGGCGTTTGCAATCAAGCGCTATTTTGAAAAACTCTCAAAGACGGCGGATATAATATGCGATAGTCCTATACCGGAGAAATTTTCTTTTATGCCGATATCAAAAAGCGTAAAAACGCTTGACGATATCGATAGGACTTACGACGCACATCTGGCGATAGACTGTTCTACCGAGGGTATGCTCGGCGACAACTACCGTTTGTTTATAAAGAACAATCAAACGTTCAATATCGATCACCACATATCGAATACTAAATACGCAAAATATAATTACGTCGACGATAGAGCGGCTTGCTGTGAGATAGTTTATGAGTTACTAAAAGTTATGGGCTGCGATATCGATAGAGATATTGCGAATTCGATTTTGCTCGGAATCAGCACGGATACGGGGCATTTTATGCATAATAACGTTACGGCAAGCACTCTTATGATAGCGTCCGAACTCGTTAAGGCGGGGGGCGACTTACACGAAATCGGCTATAAAATGTTCAAAAGTCAGCCTAAAAATCGAGCGGAACTGCAAGCGGCGATACTGAGCAAAATTAAGTTTTATTCAGACGATAAAATCGCAATGATAACGATAATGCAGAGCGACTTGGATAGGTTTAATGCGACTTCCGATTTAACGGAAGGGTTTATCGATTATCCGCTTTCCGTAAACGGAGTTGAAGTTGCCGTTTCGATACTTGAAAGCAAGTCGAATTGCTATAAAATAAGTTTCAGAAGTAAAGGCAGAGTCAACGTAAACGAAATAGCGGCAACGTTCGGCGGCGGCGGACACATTATGGCGAGCGGCTGTATGTTGCACGGCTTTTACGAGGACGTCAAAGAAAAATTGATAAGAACGATTTCGCAGTATTTATAATGAACGGGTTTATAAATTTATTCAAACCGAGCGGAGTGAGTTCCGCTTACATATTAAACGGGCTTAAACGAATATTAAAAGGCGAGACGGTAGGGCATATGGGTACGCTCGATCCGCTTGCGTGCGGAGTTTTACCGATAGCGATAGGAAAATCTACGAGATTATTCGATTATTTGCTCGACAAAAAGAAAGAATACGTCGCCGAGGTTACGTTCGGCTACGAAACCGATACCCTCGATTTAGAGGGGCAGGTGGTTAAAACTTCAGAGCATATTCCGACTTTTACAGAAGTCGAAGCCGCTTTAAAAAACTTGATAGGTGAAGTTTTGCAAGTGCCGCCTGCATTTTCCGCAAAATGCGTAAACGGCAAGAGGAGTTACGCTTTGGCGAGAAAGGGCAATATCGTAGAATTACCGCCAAAAAAAGTAAATATTTTCGATATCGATATAATAGAATATAAGGATAACAAATTCAAGCTTAAAATAGTTTGCGGCGGAGGCACATACGTTCGCTCGATAGTAAGGGATTTGGGCGTGCTTTGCTCGTCTTGCGCAACTATGACGTATCTTGAAAGAACTGCGTCGGGAATATTCAAAGTCGAGGACTCCGTAACGCTTGACGAGTTGAAAAACTCTGATAATTTAGAAAGTTATATCATTAAGCCTCAAGATGCGCTTGATTTTCCGATATTGAATTTGACCGAATCGGAGGCAAATAGATTGTATAACGGCTTATACGATAATTTTGATTTCGAGGACGGAACGTATAAGGTTTTCGAGCCGAACGGTTTTTACGGAGTTGGAGAATTAAGAGGCGGAAAATTAAAAGTTAAAGCGTATATCAGAGATGATAAAAACAGTTGACGTCAGACATAAAACATTTGAAAATTACATATTATTACTTGGTTTTTTTGATTGTTTACATTCGGGGCATATAGCACTTATAAAAGAGGCTCGTAAATTGGCTGAATCGTGCCGCTCAAAAGTTGCGATGCTTACCTTTACAAACGATCCCGCTTTTGTTTTAGGAGATAGTTGCGGCAGTGTTTTCACCTTCTTAGAAAGGGTAAAAAAAGCGGAAAGATTAGGAGTGGACTGCATATTATATTCTGAATTCGACGAAGGGTTTAAGAAATTATCTTTTGGCGATTTTTTTAATTTGATTACGGAAAATCACGCTGTAAAGGGGATAGTTTGCGGATATGATTTTACGTACGGGGCAAACGCCGAGGGGAACGTGAAAACGTTGCAAGCGCAATGCGACGATAGAGGTATTATATTAAAGGCAGTCGGCAAGCAGTCTGCAAACGGAGAAAGAATTTCCACCACGCTCATAAAAAAATATTTAAGCGTCGGAAACGTAGAGGCGGCAAACGAATTACTCTGCGAGCCTTATTCGCTTATCGGAGAAGTCGAACATGGCAGGCAGATAGGCAGAACGATCGGTTTTCCCACTGCGAATATAGAAATACCGACGGGCAAAATGCCGATAAGAAGCGGAGTTTATAAGACGTTCGCCGAGATAGACGGTAAAATATATAACGGCATCACCAATTACGGCGATAGACCTACTTTTTCGCTCGATAAAGTTCTTACCGAAACGTATTTCGACGGATTTAACGGGGATATTTACGGACAAGAATTATGCGTATATTTCGATAAATACATAAGACCTGTTAAAAAATTCGAAAATGCGGAAGAATTGAGCGAACAGCTAAAAAAAGATTTGGAGAACATAAGATGATAAAATTCGGACCGAGCGGCAACAGCGAGAGTTTTTTTGCGGAAGGACATACTTCTTCGGAAGAATCCGCCGTATGGTGCAGAGAGAGAGGACTTGATTGTTTCGAGTACTCGTTCGGGCAGGGAATAAGACTGGGAGAGAGCAAGGCTAAATCCATAGGCGAGGCGTTTAAGGAAAATGGGGTAGAACTCAGCGTTCACGCTCCGTACTTTATAAATTTGGCAACGCCTGAGGAAGAAAAAGCGCTTAATTCTTATAAATATATTTTGGATAGCGCCAAGTTTATGAGAATTATGCAAGGAAAGAGAATAATTTTCCACCCTGCGTCGCAAGGCAAAATGTCGAGGGAAGACGCAGTGAACTTAACTGCGGAGCGCTTTAAGATCTTAACCGACTTGATATACGAAAACGGGCTTGACGATATGATTTTTTGTCCTGAAACGATGGGTAAATTAGGGCAGATAGGTACTGTGGAAGAAATTACACGGTTTTGTCTGACGGATAAATGCTTTATTCCGACCATTGATTTCGGGCACGTAAATGCGAGAGAACAAGGAAGTTTAAAGACGGTCAATGATTATAAGATGCGTTTGGAATATATGATCGAGCGTTTGGGCTACGATAGAATGAAGAATTTCCACGTTCATTTTTCTAAAATTCAGTACGGGGCGAAAGGGGAAATAAGGCATCTCACTTTTGCGGATAACGAATACGGTCCGGAGTTCGAGCCGCTTGCCATAGCTCTTAAAGATTTGAAACTTGAACCCGTTGTGATTTGCGAGAGTGCGGGGACGCAAGGCGAGGACGCCGCCGAGATGAAACGCTTATACTTTTCTGTGTGAATTAAAAGAAAATTCACCGTTAAATTACTTGACTGAAAAATTTTAAAGTGATAAAATTTTTATATTATTTTTTACTATACTTTTGTTTAAGGTGCGATTATGTTTAAAATGCTAAAAAGAATACTGCAAAGTCTGCGAGAGTATAAGAAATATGCAATTTTGACGATTCTATGTATGGTCGTTGAGGCGGGTATGGAAATAGCTATACCTTTTCTTATATCTGTTTTCGGCAGAGAAATAACCGACGAGAATATGAAAGGTGTATACCTCTACGGCGGGCTAATGATATTAGCGGCGATAATTTCGTTGCTTTCGGGAATTTTCGGCGGAAAATTCAGCGCAAGGGCGTCGACCGGCTTTGCAAGAAACTTGAGAAAAGATATGTATGAAAACGTGCAGACTTTCTCGTTTTCCAACATAGACAAATTCTCGTCGAGTTCGCTCGTTACCCGTTTGACTACGGACGTTACGAACGTTCAGATGGCGTTTATGATGTCTATAAGAATGGCTATAAGAAGTCCGTTAATGCTCATATTCTCGATAGTTATGAGTTTTATGGTGGATACGACGCTTCCGGTTATATTCTTCGTGTCAATTCCTATACTTGCCGGCACATTAATTATAATTACGAGTTTGGTTTTCCCCATTTTCCGCAGGCTTTTCAAGCGCTATGACGCATTGAACGCTTCGGTAGAAGAAAATATAAAGGGTATGCGAGTTGTCAAGGCGTACGTAAGGGAAGACTATGAAACTTCAAAATTCACCGGCGTTTCCAACGATTTAAAGAAAGAATTTACGAAAGCGGAGCGCATACTTGCTATCAATAGTCCGGTAATGCAGTTATGTATGTACGGCGCCTTGATTGCCGTAGTAGGGATAGGAGCGAATTTGATATTGCATACCGATACGACTCTCAGATATACCGATTTACAGTCGCTTATACTGTATTCGTTCCAGATATTGATGTCGCTGATGATGCTGTCGATGATATTCGTTATGCTTATAATGTCGCTCGAAAGCGGTAGGAGAGTAGTCGAAGTATTAGACGAAAAGAGCGATTTAACAAATCCCGAAAATCCGATAACCGAGGTAAAGAACGGCGACGTCGTATTCAACAACGTATCTTTCCGTTATTCCGAAAAAGCGGAGAAATTTGCCCTTGAAAATATCAATTTGGATATAAAGAGCGGCGAAACCGTCGGCATTTTGGGCGGTACGGGATCTTCAAAGACGACGCTCGTCAACCTCATATCTCGTTTGTACGACGTTACCGAAGGTTCGGTAATGGTCGGCGACGTAGACGTAAGGGATTACGATATAGAAGTCTTGAGAAAGAACGTTGCCGTAGTCTTGCAAAAGAACACGTTGTTTTCGGGCACCATAGCGGAAAATCTCCGCTGGGGCAACGAAAATGCGACCGACGAAGAAGTTATAGAGGCGGCAAAGTTGGCGCAAGCGCACGAATTCGTATTGCAGCGTCCGAACGGTTACGATACTATGATAGAGCAAGGCGGAGCGAACGTTTCCGGCGGACAAAGACAGAGACTTTGCATTGCAAGGGCATTGCTCGAAAAGCCGAAAGTACTCATATTAGACGACAGTACTTCCGCCGTGGATATGAAGACGGATGCAGAACTGCGTGCCGCATTCAGAGATCATATTCCCAATACTACGAAGATAATAATAGC
>CAJOMT010000013.1:28892-31836 GCA_905235815.1 uncultured Clostridia bacterium | reverse complement strand
AATAATATTTTTGTGAAAATCAAAAAGACATGCCGAGTCATTTTCGCACTCGCGAAAACGACAAGGCAATATTTTAACAGCAAAACCAATAAATTTACTACGATAATTCTCATTAAATTGCAAATTCCGTCTTGCTGACAATTATATTATGATTCTCTTAAACGTGTTTTATTCACGTTTTATTCTTCTTCGTCTTCTTCGGGCAAATCTACGTTATGATATACGTCTTGCACGTCGTCGAGTTCTTCAAAAGCGTCTATCATCTTTTGGAACGTTTCGCATTGGTGTTCGTCCAAAGTTACTTTGTCGTTCGGAATCATCATAACTTCCGCTTCCAAAAATTCGTAGTTCTTTTCCTCGAAATACTTTCTGACCGCAGAAAAATCAGAAGGAGCCGTACGTATCTCGTATACGTCGTCCATAGTTATAACGTCCTCTGCACCCGCTTCTAACGCTATTTCCATAATCGTATCTTCGTCTAAATTTACGGTACGCTCTATTACCAAAACGCCCTTGTTTTCAAACATATACGAAACCGAACCCGTCGTTCCCATATTTCCGCCGTACTTTGAAAATATATGTCTTACGTCGCCGCCCGTTCTGTTCTTGTTGTCCGTCAAGGTCGCTACTATTACCGCACTGCCGCCGACTCCGTAGCCCTCATACGTCAAGTTCTCGTAATTGACTCCGTTGAGTTCGCCTGCCGCTTTGGCAATACTTCTCTTGATATTGTCGTTAGGCATATTAGCCGCTTTTGCTTTCGCTATTGCGTCCGCAAGTTTACTGTTGGTGTACGGATCCGGATTGCCCTTTGCCGCAACCGCAAGTTCTCTGCCGAGTTTCGTAAATACCTGACCCTTTGCCGCATCCGTCTTTGCTTTTTTGTTCTTGATGTTCGCCCATTTGCTGTGACCTGACATATTATATCTCCTTTAATCGTCTATATTTTGCGCTTTTTGTATTGCCGAATTTATATCTTTATATTCGGCGCTCTTGCCGTAATTATCTATCTGAGCCCTTGACTTTTGGTCGTGATTTAAATTGCCTGCGCCGCCTATACACCCGTCGACGCACGCCATTCCCTCGATAAAATTATTCGGGAGTAACCCTTTGTCCGCAAGCGTCAACGCTTTTTTACATTCGCTTATTCCGCTGCACAAAACGGGGTTACACTCAAAATCTATCCCCTTTTCTTGAAACGCTTGCTTTACCGCCTCGCTGACTCCGCCGCTACGGGCAAATATCCTGCCGAAATACGACGCATCGTCTACCTTGGTTTCTTCGAGTTCGGGTACGTTTATCTTTTTACTGTCTATAAGCGCTTGCAATTCTTCAAAAGTTATTACGCTATCTATATATCCCGTGTACTCTTTGCGTTGGAACTCCGCCTTTTTCGCAGTGCAAGGTCCTATGAATACGTTTTTGCAATCGGGATCTTTTTCCTTTAAAAACTTACCTAACGTCCCCGCCGGTGATAAATTATGTGATATTTTATCCTTTAAAGACGGAAAATTCTTTTCTATGTACGCTACGAATGCCGGACAACACGAAGAAGTTAAAAATTTCTTTTCCGCAAGTTCTTCCGCCTCGCTCTCCGCCACCATATCCGCTCCGAGCGCAACCTCGTAAATATTATCGAAACCGATATCCTTTATCGCAGTCATTATCTGCCCGAGCGACGCATAGTTGAATTGGCTCGCAATCGACGGCGCTATGAGAGCATTGACTTTATATCCTGCGCTCTCTTTGTTCTTGATAAACTCTATAACGTCTAATATATAAGACCTATCAGTTATCGCCCCGAACGGACACATGTACACACATGCGCCGCAAGAAATACACTTATCGTAATTTATCTGAGCCTCTTTGCCTTCGCCCATAGATATTGCGCCGACTTTACAAGTCATCTCGCACGGACGCTTATAGTTACTTATCGCTCCGAATTGACACGACTTATAACACATTCCGCACTCGACGCATTTGCTCTTATCTATCTGCGCCTTTTGATCCTCGCCGAATGTTATCGCCCCGACTCTGCATGCCTCTGCGCACCTATGCGCCAAACACCCTCTGCAAGACGAAGTTACAACGTATCCGCCGGCAGGACAGTCGTCGCATGCGATATCGATAACTTGTATGACTTTTTTATCGTATCTGTTTCCGCCTACGGCAAGCTTTAATCTCTCTTGTATGATAGCCCGTTCTTTATAGACGCAGCAACGCATTGTCGGCGTTTTCCCCGGCATTATCTTTTGGGGAATTTCCATTACGTTTTCGAGTAACGTTCCTTCCCATGCGTATTCCGCAACGGTTCGTAATACTTTATATTTTATTACTTGTACTTTCGTATCGAATTTATGTTGATTACCCATTGCAGTCTATCCATTGCATCAGTTTATTTTTAGTTTCGGGCTTGACCTTTACAAGCTGCGCCGCCGCAATAAGCGGCAACCACTCGTTTACGTATTCGATAGGCGTACCCGTTATTTCACAATACATATTTATATACTCTTCGGCGAGGTCCCTCTTTTCCGAAACGCATAATATCAGATATGATTTAGCGGCGTCCGCCGTAGCGTTGCCCTGACTTGCGTGCGCCCAGTCTATGATATACGGCACTCCCGACGACGTGATGATTACGTTCGACGGATTGTAGTCCCCGTGACATACGTGATTGTGCATTGGCATTGATTGAAGCCTTATGCACATATCGTAACGTGTAGACGCACCGAGTTCGCTACACATTATACTGTTTGTCATCTTATCTTTAAACTTCGTGAGCAGCGGACTTCTCTTGGAATGAATATCCATTTGAATTTCTATAAACTTTTTAAGATATTCCGCCCTCTTTTCGGGATATTTATTTATAAGGGATTCGAGCGTTTCGCCCTCGATATACTCCATTTTTACCGCAAGGCGGCCGTCTATGGTCGAAACTTCGAAA
>CAJOMT010000013.1:0-28876 GCA_905235815.1 uncultured Clostridia bacterium | reverse complement strand
AGTCCCGTTTCCTCTATTCTCGTATGGTTCAAAACCTCATTAAATACGCTCGCCTTGGAATAACTCTCGTCAAACTGCTTTATAAATTTATTCCCTTCGCGATAATATAATTTCTTTTCGGTCTTGATCAACAACTCTTTATCTTCCATATTATTTACCGTATCTCAATTCATAAAGTATAACGGATAGCGAAACCCCAGCATTGAGACTCTCGGAATGCTCGCTCATAGGTATAGCAATGACCTTTTCCGCTTTACTTTTCAAATCCGCACTCACGCCGTTCGCCTCGCCGCCTATTACCAAACAGTAATTTTCGGGTGGCGTAAACCCGTAAACGCTTTCGCCGCCCATATCCGCTACGATTATGGGCGTTCCTTTGAAAATTTCAGAAACGTCCTCCGCCGCAATTTCGCTGATGTCGACGAAATATATGCCGCTCATCGACGCTCTCACCGCTTTGGGTGAATAAGGATCGCAACAATTTACGAGATATAAATTTTTAACGTCCGCCGCCGCCATAGTCCTTATTATCGTACCCATATTGCCCGGATCGCTTATACCGTCTAACAGTACGCTTATTTGATGCGGCTTTGCAATCGATTTTTCGATTTTCAATACCGCCATAATGCCTTGCGGAGTAACCGAATCGGAAATATACTTAAAAACACTTTCGGTTACGGCTATTACGTCGCCGCAAATTTCGGATAAGTCAAGACATAATTCTGTCGATAGGTCGCAAAGTGCGCTTTCCGTACCGACGACAGTCAGTATTTCCTTGCCGCTTAAATACGCCTCTTTAACCATTTTGCGGCCCTCGACTATATACTGACAGTATTCTGTCCTGAACTTCTTTTCCTTTAATGAGGCGATCCGTTTTATGCGGTCGTTGGATTTAGACGAAATAATCATATTATATAAAAGAGCCGAACACATTTACAGTGATTCGGCTACAATATTAGTTGAGTTTAGCCTTTGCGGTTTCGGTAAGCGCAGCAAAACCTGCGGCGTCGTTTACCGCCATATCCGCAAGAACTTTTCTGTTAAGATCTATTCCTGCGAGTTTAAGACCGTGCATAAACGAACTGTAAGACATACCGTTTAAACGGCAGCCTGCATTTATTCTCGCTATCCAAAGTTTTCTGAAATCTCTCTTTCTGCGTTTTCTTCCTACGTACGCATAGGACAAAGACTTCATTACCGCTTGTCTTGCTACTCTGTAAAGTTTACTCTTTGCTCCAAAATAGCCTTTGGAGAGTTTCATTATCTTTCTACGCTTTTTTACTCCGTTAACGCCTCTTTTAATACGCATAATTCAACCCTCCTTTATACCTTATAAGGAATAAGACTCTTCTTTACCGTCTTTTCCTGCGTTTTGGAAACGTAAGTTCCCGTTCTTAATCTTCTCTTTCTCTTGGTAGATTTCTTTGACAAAATATGGCTCTTGTTCTGGCTATATCTCTTGATCTTACCGTTTGCGGTTACCTTAAAACGCTTTTTGGCACCGCTGTGCGATTTCATTTTTGGCATATTTATATCCTCCGAATTTTTTTATCAGTTTGACTTTGATGGGGCTAATATCATCAAAATGTTTCTGCCCTCGAACATCGGCTTTTTCTCCATTACGGCATAGGCGGATACGAGTTCGAAAAACCTGTTCATCACGTCTACTCCGAGCGAAGAATGTGCATTCTGTCTGCCCCTCATTCTTATTGATACCTTAACTTTATTACCGCTCTGCAAAAATTTCTGCGTTTGCTTGGCCTTTACGTTCAAGTCGCCGACGTCTATCGTCATAGATAACCTTATCTCTTTGATTTCGGTCGTCTTTTGATTCTTCTGCGCCTCTTTTTGCTTTTTCATCATCTCGAAGCGGTATTTTCCGTAGTCCATAATCTTACAGACCGGCGGATTGGCATTCGCCGCTATTTTTACTAAGTCGAGTTCCTGTTCTTCGGCAAGTCTTAACGCCTCCGCCGAACTTACAATACCGAGTTGAGAACCGTCCGCCCCGATAAGGCGAACTTCCTTATCCCTTATATCTTCATTGATTTGAACTTGATCTTTAATGTTCGTTTACCTTCCCTTTCATTAAGTTGAGAATAGTCTAACACGTTGAGCCTTAACCTTGTCTTTTTGGCGTCTGTCGACTAATTCTCCCTCGATTTATTTAAAATAAAAAACGGCTTGCTAAGAAAAGCAAACCCCATACAAACATACTATTCCCCGACTTTTTCGGAAAATAAATAAAATCTGTGCCGTTTCATCATAACTTACGGCGAGAAGGGTAACTTCTGCTTAGCATTAATATAATAACATATAAAAACCGCTTTGTCAAACGTTTTTATAAAAAAATTAAAAATTTTACGGCAAGCAATATCGCTTGCCGTAAAAAATTCCATTAGTCTTTAATTATATCGTTGTAGGTCTTTTCATAATAGGTTATATACGAAGCGTTCTCGCTCGTGTATTTTCTTATGAAACTCTGCGCTACGTCGCTTATATAGTTATTGGTAACCAAATCAACGTTTGCTTTCATAAAGTCATAAGCAACGGAATCGGTATCGCCGTCGCAAGCCCTTTCAAGAGCTGCCTTGAAGTCCGCTTTACCTGCCGCCTCGTTTTCGGTGTCATATACTCCGAAGTTAGCAGTAGCCGTGCAAAGAATTATATGCAAGCCGTATTCCTTCGACATAAATATATAATACGAACCGACTTTTACGCCGTTCTCGCCCACTAACGCCTTGCATGCCTTGTTATACGCCGAAACGTATTGGTTTGCCGAAGAAATCGGAGAATAAACGTATCCGAGATAGTTATTGAAATTTCCGGTATCCGTGCTGAATGCAAATTTCAAATCTTCAAAACCGTTGAAATCGTCTCTCTTAATTCTCGTGATAGTTGCGTCATCGTACAAATTATATACGTTGTTTATGGCAAGTTCGCTAACATCTTCGGTGTTGGGAAGAATTTTCGCTACTATTTTACCGAAATCTTTAAACGAAAGTTTGCTTGGCTCAACTTTTCCGAAATACAAATTATTTACGTCATTACCGTCTGCGTCCTTGCTGACGTATGTCTTGACTTTTTCTATCGTTCCGAGATAATTTGCCAAAGGTCCGTCGGTATTGTATACGTACTTATCCGAGAATTTAAAGGTTTCACCGTCATAAGTTCCGTAATTTGACTGTACCCAACTCGAACGAAGATCCTCTACCGTAATACGATCGGCAAGGGAATTTACAAATTCTTCGACATCTGCGTTCGTTATGCCGGACTTTGAAGAATAATCGGAAATCAACTTCGACAACTCGTCGCTATATCCGATCAAAAGGTGAGACGCATAGAAGTATCCGCCTCTTGCGTTATACGCAACGAATCCGCTGTCGCTTACCGCTCCGAGTTTCGTTTCATAATCTGAAAGGTTACCCGAAAATTCCGCTTTTTGAGTTTCTCTTAAATTTTTATATTGTTCCCAAACGTCGTTTAATATCTTATCTTTTTTGGCAGCAGCTTTCGCCTCGTCGTCATAGATTTCGTCGACTTTGGTGTAGTCCATATTCGACGCATTTATAAGCGCTTGCTCATAAGCCGAAACGATAGCAGATTCTATATTTGAATTTATCATGTTTCTGAAATAAGAAAGCGAAAGTATGACTTGTTTATCTCTGTTGTTCTTCGCAACTTCCTTTTCTTCGCTCGTCAAAAGTCCCATTTCAGTCAATCTGTCAAGCGCCTTGGCATAAGCGGTTATTCTTGCGCTGCCCGAAATATCGATTGCATTCTCTTTGTACTCTTTTAAAAGTTTTGCGTTTTCTTCGTCTTCGTCCTCTTCTTCAGCGGGCATCGTCGGAGTCGTCCTCGCAGTAAACGATATATTCTCGTGTTCAGCTTCGTCCTCGTCCTCTTCGTCTGCCATTGCGTCTATCAAGCCGTTTATCGAATCGATAGCCGAAGAAATTGCGGAATATACCGTAACTTCGTCAACAAATCTGAAAGCCGCATCGTTTATTTTAAGACTTCCGTTCTTGTCCTCGCCTTTATAAAGGTTAAGCATATAGTCATTTAAATCGTCGATATATGCTGCCGAACCCGCAGTATTCTTCGTGGTTTTTGCATACTCCTCTATTTCCGTCGGGCTTGCCAAAATATGGAGATATCCGTCAGACTCCAAATTTTCAATGAGCTGCGCTCTCTCGTCCGCGGTCGGTAAAGCCTTGGCATATTCGACGTTTCCCGCATTATATTCATCGGCAAGCGAAAGTCTCGATTGCTGTATTATGACGGCGTTGTTTACAAGGTTGTCCAAAACCAACTTGTAGGCATCAGACAAACTGTACGAATAATATTGAACGTAATTGTATCCGTAAGAAACGTATCCGGCAATAATATCCTTTTTATATATGTCGGTTTGATTGACTTTTTCGTCTATTTTAACGGTTGCAACGACTTGCTTCATATCCCTGTCGGTATCTACGGCAAAAAGTCCGCAACTAGCCAACGTACAAACCGATAATGCCGCAACTATAACTACGGCTGTTAATTTGTGTAAAAGTTTTTTCATAGGACGCTCCTATAAGTAAAGTTATAAATTCGCAGTTTTATTCCACGATACAATATATTATACTAAATTATTCAAATCATTGCAAGACTTTTAAGCGTGTTTTTGTGAAAATTTTCAAAATTTTAACCGTCAGAAATCAAAAATCCGTCTCATTCGCTCGGCAATATATTCCGTATTTCTGTTTTCCGTCTTGAAAACCAGACGCGGAGTATCCGTAACGCTGAGCGTTACTTCGTCTTTATTTGCGGTTATATTCGATAAAAATGCCGAGTCTTTCAGCCTCTCTATACCGTCCAATTCCGCAAACGCCGCCTTCTCGGATATCACAAGTTTTACGCAACCGCGCTTTCTCGCCGCAAGTTTAAGTTCCGCTATATCGATAAGATTATCGACTTCGGCAGGGACTTTTCCGTAATTTTCAGCGAGCGACGAACGTATTCTGTTCCTATCCTCCGCAGTCTTTATTTCGGCTATTTGCTTATATATATCCATTCTCGACGAGGACGACGCAACGTAAGTCTCCGGAATATATGCGTTCATCTTTACGTCCAACTCTATTTCCGGCTCGCCGCCCGTTTCGCTTAAACTCTCCTTTAAAAGTTTACTGTAAAGCTCGTAGCCTATCTTATCCATCTGTCCGTGCTGTTCTTTGCCGAGAACGTTCCCCGCTCCCCTTATTTCGAGATCTCTCAGCGCAATTTTGTATCCGCTGCCCATTTCGGTGAATTCCATAAGCGCATTCAGCCTCTTATAAGACGCATCTGTTAAAACTTTGTCCTTTTTATAGGTAAAATATGCGTGAGCGAGTACGTTACTCCTTCCAACTCTCCCCTTTAACTGATAAAGAGTGGATAAGCCGAGCTTGTCGCTGTCGATAACTATCAAAGTGTTCGCTCTCGGTAAATCTATACCGTTTTCTATTATTGTCGTAGCAATCAATATATCCGAATTGCCTTCGTAAAAATTCAACACGCTGTTTTCAAGCGTCCTTTTGTCCATTTGCCCGTGCGCAACGGTTATTCTGACGTCCGGCAAAAGATTTTTTACGTTATCGGCAAACCTATAAATGCTCTCCACTCGGTTGTACATTATAAGCACTTGTCCGTCTCTTGCGAGTTCTCGTCTTACGGCGTCGGTTATCAGTGCGTCGCTTTCCTCCGCAACGTACGTCTGCACGGGTATCCTCGCTTTCGGCGGAGTGTTTATCGTACTTATATCCCTTATCCCGGACAGCGATAAATGCAACGTCCTCGGTATCGGCGTAGCCGTCATCGTCAGCGTATCCACGTTTTCTTTGAGCGTTTTGAGTTTCTCTTTATGCTCTACCCCGAAACGCTGCTCCTCGTCGATGATAAGTAGTCCCAAATCGTAAAATTCGACGTCTTTACCGAACAATCTGTGAGTGCCTATCACGAAATTTATGTCTCCGACGGCGAGTTCGTCTATTATTTTATTCTGCTCTTTTTCGGTTTTGAACCTATCGAGCGCAACGACTTTTATACCGAACTTGTCGAACCTTTCTTTCGCATTTCTGTAATGCTGTTCGCAAAGTATGGTGGTCGGGCAGACGAGCGCAACTTGTTTTCCGTCGAGTATCGCCTTGAAAGCCGCTCTGAACGCCACTTCCGTTTTGCCGAACCCGACGTCGCCGCACAAAAGTCTGTCCATAACTTTGCCGCTCTCCATATCCGCCTTTATCTCTTGTATGGATTGGATCTGGTCTTCCGTCGGCTCGAACTCGAAAGCCTCGTCGAATTCTTCGCTGAGTGCATTGTCGGGAGAAAACTCGAAACCTATCTTTTCGCTCCTCTTTTTATAGAGTTGCTTTAAGTTTATGGTCATCTGCGCAATCGACGCTTTGACTCTCGCTTTTATCCTCTCGAATTCCTTACTGCCTATCCGACTGAGCGTCGGCTTTTCGCCGCCCACGTATTTCGTGAGTTTATCCATATTGTCGACGCCGATATACAGCACGTCGCCGCCGTAATATTCCACCGCAACATAGTCCTTACTGCCCTCTTGCGTGGTTATCCTCTTTACGCCTTTTACGTAACCGATACCGTAAGATTCGTGTACGGCATAATCGCCCGTTTCGGGGGCTTGGAACACGTCGCCTCGTTTTTTCTTTATTCGCTTTTCTCTGTCTTTGGCAAGGTATATGTCGCCGGTGCCTACGACGGCAAGCTTTGCGGAGTGGTATATCGTTCCCGTGGGAAGATAATAACTCGTAATGAGAGCCATACCGCCTTTAAGTTCGCCGTCATCGGATTTGACGGTGAAAATTCTTCTGTCTGCCAAGTCGTCGTAAAGTTTTGCCGCCCTCTCGCCGTTACCGCAACATATTATGACTTTATACCCGTTATATTTCCAATTCGCTATATCGACGTACAATGACTCCGGATTTGCCGAATACCGAGCAACCGCCGACGAACGAACTGAAAACGTCTTTAACGCATTGAAAAAATTTACTGCGGTTGTGATATTCTGCATTGCGAGATTGCGCCTTTTTGAAAGTCTTTCTATGAGTTTGACGCTGTCGCCGAGTTGCCTTGCGGTAAAATCAAAACCCTTGCCGCTTTCGCACAGATTAAGACACCTTTCCGTATGCTCCTTGATTACCGCCGTTAAATTGTCCGTAAGCATTTTGCACTCGTCGTATATTACGACCGTGTCTTCCGGCATAAACGATACAAAATCGTCGGTAACGCTCGATAAAAGCGGCATTATAAACTGCAAGCCGTCGTCGGCTTTGCCCTCGCTTACCTTTTCGGATATTTCCCGTGCTATCGCCCTCGCTTCGTCCTTGGCGCTATCGCCCCGAAACTTTTTCAGCGACTCGTTTAATCTCTCCGGTATCGCCCGCCTATCGCTTTCATTTATAACTATATCGGTAGCGGCTATCGCGGTAAAACCGTCTACGTATTCCCTTACTTCCCTATTTTCGGGATCGCACTTTATGACCGATTCCGCCTCGTCGCCGAAAAAATCTATTCGGTAGACGAAGTCGTCGTTTACGGGATACACTTCGACTATGTCGCCACGAACGGCGAACGTCGCTTTGGCCTCCGCAAATTCCATTCGCTTATAGCCCATCTCAACGAGCCTTTTTTTAATTTCGTCGAGATCGTATGTGCCGCCCTTTTCAACACTGAATTCCAAAAGGTCTTTGGGGAATAATTGCAGTAAACTCTCAAACGTCGCAATAACGAATTTCGCCCCGTTCTTTATCTTATATAATGCGCTTAAACGATTGTAAAGTACGGTCTTGTCAAAAGAAGTCTTATAAAGTAAAACGTCGTCTTTGGCGTTTAAATAAACCGCTTCTTCTCCGCTTAAAGCGGAAATTTCTTCCGCAACTTTCATTCCGTAAAGTCCGTCTTTAACAATATATAAAACGGGCATTTTAATGTTTGACGCTATAAGACACTTCTCGGCAAAGTCAACGCCAAAAACCGCAGAGGGAATCCCACTGCGGACGGAGGCGACTACTTCTTCTGCTTCGCCGCCTATTTTATTAAAATCTATATAATCTTCGAGCATCGTCTATCCGTTATACTTTTGCATTACGTTTTCGAACGAATTTCCGTGTATGAGTTCGTTTACGGCGTCGACCGCTTTATTAACCGAAATTTTAAATAACGGCTCGTCCTCTTTCTTTATATCGGAAAGAACGTAACTCAATATTTCATAATCACCGCTCGGTTTTGTGCCTATCCTTACCCTCGGAAAATCGGTGGTATTAAGGCAAGAGACGATATTTCTCATTCCGTTATGCGTACCGGCAGAACCCGAACGCCTTATCCTCAAAGAGCCTATCGGTATATCGATATCGTCGTATATAACTATTATATTCTCAGGCGGTATTTTATAAAACGAAGAAATCTCGGAAATGCTTTCTCCGCTTAAATTCATAAAGGTCTGAGGCTTTAAAAATATAACTTTGTTTCCGTCGATATTCTTTTCGCCGTACTCACCCTTAAAACCTTTCTTGCCAAAGGTAACTCCGTTTTGCTCGGCAAGAAGTTCCACAGCCATAAAACCTAAATTATGTAAATTTTTTAAATATTTTATGCCGGGATTGCCGAGCCCAACGACGAGATACATTTTTCACCTTTAATTTTAATCGTATATTTCAGACATTTTTTTGTCAAGATAGATGTTTTCTATCGCCAGAGCAAAGAGTTTTGCTACCGATAAAACCTCTATTTTATCTAACTTCTTTTCTTCCGTAAGAGGAATGGTATCGAGAGTTACGAGTTTGGTTATATGAGAATTCTTTATTCTCTCTATTGCAGGGCCGCTGAGTACCGCATGCGTGCAACAAGCGTAAATCTCACTTGCGCCGTTATTGTAAAGCGCCTCCGCTCCTTGTACTATCGTGCCGGCGGTATCTATCATATCGTCTACCATCAAGCACTTCTTGCCCTTTACGTCGCCTATTATGTTCATTACTTCTATCTGGTTAGCCTTAGGTCTTCTCTTGTCTACGATTGCCATAGGACAATTCAACTTCGAAGCTACGCTTCTCGCCCTCGAAACCGAACCTATATCCGGCGATACGACGATAAAATCGTCGTCTACGAGTTTCGCAAAGTGCTTGTAAAGAAGGGGGCCGCCTATTAAATGGTCGAGCGGTATAGAGAAAAATCCTTGAATTTGCGGAGCGTGTAAATCGATAGTCAAAATTCTGTCCGCACCTGCCGCAGTTATCATATCGGCTACGAGTTTTGCGGTAATCGGGTCTCTCGCTCTCGCCTTTCTGTCTTGTCTCGCATACCCGAAATAAGGTATTACCGCCGTTATTCTGCCGGCAGACGCACGCTTTGCCGCATCTATCATTATGAGTAATTCCATAAGATTTTCGTTTACGGGAGCGCAAGTTGACTGAATTATGAAAATGTCTCTGCCTCTCACTGTTTCTTCCATGTGAACGCTTATCTCGCCGTCGCTGAATCTGCCGACTTCGCATGCGCTGAGTTTAAGATTCAGTTCGGAAGCTATAGCCTCCGCAAGTTGTCTGTTGGAATTGCCTGCAAATAGTTTAATCTCCGTACTGTGTGTAATCATACATTCCTCCAAAAATTTTATCCCGGCTGCCATACCAGCCTTTTGTAGATACATATAAATTATATAAAATTAAAAAAAATTTGGCAAGTAAAAAGTTGCCGCAAAACAACTTTTTATCGCCTATCTTTAAAAAATTTTTTTAACTTGTCCGAACACCTTTCTTCCATCACTCCGCCTTCATAGTCCGTAACGTGATTGAGTCCGCTTTCGGATAATATATTGAATTTACTTACCACTCCGCCGCCCTTCTTCTCGTATGCGCCGAAGTAAACTTTTTTTATTCTCGATCCCGCTATCGCTCCGGCGCACATTGCGCAAGGCTCTAACGTAACGTACATTTCCGCACCGTCTAAACGCCAATCTTTGATTTTTTTACAAGCCTTTTCTATCGCCAATATCTCGGCGTGCGCAGTAACGACTCTCTTTTTTTGGCGCTGATTGTACGCTTTGGCTATCACTTTGCCGTCTTTGACTATGACGCAGCCTATCGGAACTTCTTCGTTTTCTTCCGCTTTGTCCGCCTCTTTAAGCGCCATACCCATAAACTTTTCTTTTTCCGTCATTTATGATACTCCGCATTATTTATTATTGTAAACGCCCTGTATAATTGTTCGGTAAACAGTACTCGCATCATCGTATGCGGAAACGTCATATCCGAAAATGAAATTTTGGTGTCACATTCGTTTTTTACCCTCTCGTCTATGCCGTAACTGCCGCCGATAATAAATGAAATTTCGCCGACGCCCCTATCTATCGCCTTTTTTATAAGCGCCGCAAATTCTTCGGACGAATACTTCTTTCCCTCTACCGCAAGCGCAACCTTATAGCCTCTTGCCGCCCTCTCTATTCTCTCGCCTTCGATCGAAAGAATTTTCTCTTTTTCGCCGAGCGTTTCGTCTTTGACTTCCGCTATCTCGAATTCGCAAAATCTCGAAAGTCTCTTTATATATTCTTCGGTCGCCTTTCTGAAATAGTCTTCCTTTACCTTTCCGACCGCTATAAGTCTTATCTTTATCATACGTTTAAAAGATTTATTATCCAAAGCGCCAGATACGCAATCGTACCTATAAGCGCCGCAAATATAAACGAACGAAGTATAAACCACTTGCTCGCAAACGTTCCGTTTTCGGCCTTTTCGCCCTTTTTACCCTTTAAAGTCAGCACTAAAAATACTACTATGCTCGCCACTCCTATAACAGTTGCAATTATATTCCCGACCGTTCCGAAATCGACGCCGCCGCCCCAAAAATAATAGGCGTTGACAATTAAAAAATTGTTCATAAAGTGTACGATCATCGTCGGAATAACCGAGCCGCTCTCTATCGCAAGAAGCGCAAAGCAAAACCCGACCGCAAACTGATATACCGTCTGTGCCGGACTACTATGGTATATCGAGAACAAAAAAGCGGTTACGAGCGCAACGGGAATTTTCCCCGCTCCGCCGAGTCCGCCGACTATAAAGCCCCTGAACGCAAACTCCTCGTATACTGCCGGCAATATGCAGATGGTCAGGCTGACAAGAATATAGTTGAGTGCCGAAAATTCGGGAAGCGGAGGCTCGGTATATTTATAGCCGAATTTTTCCAAAAACGATATGAAATACCCGTTCAATGACGAGAGCCCGAATACCATTCCGACGAAAAGAAGTAACGCCAAAAGGTAATATTTTGCGCCCGTTTTATTAAGTCTCACGCTCTCGACAAATTTTAAATTATAGGCTCTTGTCATCGCCGCAATGACGGCAATAACCGTTGCGCCGCCTAAAACGTATTGCGTATAGGCATACGCCGAACTTTCAGTCTTGTTTATCAAGATAAATATGAGTTGAACGGCGATCGCAACAAATATCTTGCTAACCGCCATAACCGAAAAAAATATGCCTCGCCGCTTGGAATTTTCCATTGCGACGACTAATAATTTCTTTTCTTCCACGTAGTTTGACATTATTCTGCCCTAAGTGATTTGACGGGATCTTTTTTGCCCGCCATAAGCGACGGAACAAGTCCCGCTAAAATAGTTAAGCACGTCGATATCACTATGACTAACAGCACGTTCCACCAACTCAAAAACGCAAAACCTTTTACCTTTGTTATAGAATACAACAGCCCGTTTATCGGCATAACCGCAAACGAATTTATTATCAAGCCCAAAATTCCCGCAGTAAATCCTATTATTCCGGTTTCTGTAACGAAAAGCCGCATTACGTCTTTCTTCCTTGCGCCAACCGCTCGCAAAATTCCTATTTCCTTCGTCCTTTCAAGTACGGAAACGTACGTTATCACGCTCATCATTATTATAGAAACGATCAGCGATACCGAAGTCAAGGCAATTAAAATTATACTTATACTCGAAACTACTTGCCTTACGAATTCTATCGCAAATCCGACGTTATCCGTATACTTTATTTTGTCTTCGTCGGATTTGCCTTCGTTATATGCGTCGAGGCGCTCAATAAGGTAGTCTTTATCGCTTATCGTTTTAGGATAAAACTTGATTTTATTCGGTATCTCCGCCCAACCCATAGAACTCAAAACAGACTTATATTTCTTTTCCGTAAGATCTTTTTCGCGGTAATAAACTTTGCGGTTTGAATCGTAAGAAATAAGCAGACTTTCTTCGTGGCTTGCAAGTTGCTCTTTAACGACTTCCGTATTATATGCGTCGGCTCTGACCTTTTCTGTCAATGCCGACGTATAGCATATCGGCGAGGACGAAAACATTCCGTATTGCGTATCCTCTTTCATCTTGAATATGCCGACTATTTTCAGTTCGTAATTATTTTTCGGCCCCGTAAAGCACTTTAATTCGGACGCAAAATCCCCGAATTGGCTCTTGATAAAATCTTCCCAGACCTGTTCGGACAACGGACGTGTCTTTTGCATATATTCCGCTATCGTACACACGTTGGCGTTATATCCCGTAACTTCCGTACCGTCGCTATTTCGGACTGTATCCATATAGAAATAATCGTCAGCGCTTATCAAATTGAATTTTCCGTAATTGGTGTCCGGAGAAAGAATTTCGTCGTAAGTATAATATTCTTTCAAAAACTCTCCGTTTGCGTCCGTTTCGGAAGCAAAAAGGTCGATATAGTAGGACGCCAAAACCGCATCCGTTAATTTGGAATCGTTACCTATAACGAGCGCAAGTTCATTTGCATTCGTCGGATATTTTCCTATTATTTCGTACTGCTCCTCAACTATTTCTCTCGACGACGGAATTTGCATCCACCTATTCGTATTCGTCACCATAAAATCGAAATCATACGTATCGATATACGTTCCGTTGCTCTTAATATCTTTTCGTATCGATTTATAAACGTATTTAGAAACGTTATATTCGAGGTTATAAGTTACTCGCTTTGGATCGAACCGAGAGACGTAATCGAGATATTCCTGAGTTATATTATTCGTTATCTGTTCAGTCGACATTCTCGAAAGTACGTGGTTTATCAAAATACTGTCAGTCGGATATTTGGGTACGCTATTCGAACCCGAATTTCCGCCCGAAGAACTTCCGCTAACGGAAGGCAAATATCCGAATAATGTTTCTATGTAGCCCGAATAGTCGTAGTCGGTTTCGCTTACTTGTATAGGCGTACCGCTCATAGTGTCGTTCTGAATTTTGTCTATATATGCGTTAAGGCCGTTAGAACACGCCAGCACCATAGTGATTCCGACTATGGAAATGGCGGACGCAACCGCCGTCAGTATAGTCCTCACCTTTTTGCCGAGCAAGTTCTTGAAACTGAGTTTCATTGCGAGAGAATACGGCATAACCGAACCCTTTTGAGGCTTTTCTTCTTTGCGCTCGACTTCTTTCTCGGGATAATACGGATTGCTGTCCGATATGATCTCGCCGTCGGAAATTCTGATAATACGAGTTGCGTAGCGGTTTGCGAGTTCATCGTTATGCGTAACGGTTACGACCAGACGATTTTTGGAAATATCTTTCAGAATATCCATTACTTGCACGGAATTCTGACTGTCAAGCGCACCCGTCGGTTCATCGGCGAGAATTACGGTCGGGTTGTTCACGAGCGCTCTCGCAATAGCGGCTCTTTGCATTTCGCCGCCCGAAAGTTGACGAGGCTTTTTCCTTAAATGGTCTTCAAGTCCCACTTTTACGAGCGCTTTAATTGCCCTCTTTTTGCGTTCACTCGCCTTAACTCCCGAGATCGTAAGCGCCGTTTCCACGTTTTCGAGTACGGTTTGGTGCTGTATGAGATTATAACTTTGGAAAACAAATCCGACTTCATGGTTTCTGTACGAATCCCAATCCGAATCCGTAAAACTCTTGGTAGACTTACCGTTTATCGACAAGTCTCCGGAAGTGTATCTGTCAAGTCCGCCGATTATATTTAAAAGCGTCGTCTTGCCGCAGCCGGACGGGCCGAGTATACATACGAACTCAGACTCTCTGAAATTTATATTTATTTTTTTTAATACGTTTAACTTTTTGTCATTGAGTTCGTAATACTTGCCTATATCTTTTAATTTTATCATATTAACCCCGTGTGCTTAAATATTCGATGACTTGGTTCGTCTTGCCGTCTATATCGTCGCCGTCGGCATCGATTACGTAATCCGCATACTTTTCATACAGCGGCTCCCTTGCCGCCAACAAATTTTTTACTTTTTCTCTGTCGCCCTTTATAAGCGGTCTGTCTGACTTTACGGTGCGCCTGAAAACGGTTTCTTCTCCCGCTTTCAAGTAAATTATAACGCCGCTTTGTTTGAGTGCGTCCATATTTTCGGGCTTTAATATTACGCCTCCGCCCGTCGATATCACTGCGCCGTCTTTTAATGCCGCTTCCTTTACAGCCTCGGTTTCTATTTTTCTGAAAAATTCTTCTCCCGACTTTTCAAAAATTTCACTTATACTGCCATACTTTTCTTCGATTGTCTTATCCGTGTCGATATATTCTCGCCCGAGTTCTCGGGATATGGCTTTGCCGAGTTTGCTCTTCCCGGAGCCCGGCATTCCTATCAGCACTACGTTCATAATTCGGATTCCCTTAAATAATCGTTATACATATAAAAGGCGTCGTTTTCCGAATTGTTTTTACCGAAACAGGCAGAGTCCGTCAAGTAAGCGGAAAAAAACGCTATACTGCTGCCGTCTATTACCTTTACTCCGCAACTGAGCGCCGTCTCGATTAAATTCGTTCTCTCCGACAACGACGAAACGTCCAGTAGCGCTTTTACGCCTTGCATATTTACCTTGCCTAAATCAATATTATTCTCGCTTATATCTTTTAAAGACATCGCATTGACGATTATTTCGTATTCACCGCTTAAACCGCCGACAACTCCGACATTATACTTCATTTTTTTCGCAATATCGTAAACGGGCCTTTGATCGGGATTGTAAACGTAAACGTTCGCTTTTGCATTGGAAAAATGATATATAACGCTCCTCGCAACCGGACCTATTCCGATTACGAGAACTTTTTTAAAAGCTACGTCTTCGCCTATAAACCTTAACGCCGAAATCGCAGCCGCACCCTCAAAAGAATACGCCCTGCCGCCGACTAACGCATTTGTGGTTTTCAATACTTTCGCTCCGCCCGCATACTTTACGGCGTATCTATATGCGTCGTTTCTGTAAGGAGAAAATACGGAATACCCTCTATACTCGCGAAATTCAGTGTAAAATTTCCTTGTCGGTCCCTCTGCCGATCTTATACGCATCGTTCCGTATACCGGCAAATTCAATTTTTCGAGGATATACTTATGTATACGGCAAGTCATATCTGCCGCCTTGGTTGAGCCGATAACGCCGACGGTTGAGCCGTTTAACGTTTCGAAAAATTTCGGAAACGATATGGCTATGCAGTCCGTATCGTCTATTTCTCCGCCGAGATTCGACGCCATTAAAGCGACGACAGAACTCAGAGCAATCCTATGATCGCCGTAAGTCTTTATATTTCCGCCCGAATATTTATCTACGCCTACTATCCTTATTCCGTCACCAAACGAATTGCATTTGCCGCCTATCGAATTAAGCATATTCATAACGTACTCTTCTCGTCTGATTTCGCCGTCGCCATTGCCGACAACTATCATGCTCTCGCCTTCCGCAAGCCCCATAAGCACGGCAAGAATCGGTATGTTGTCCGCTATCTTTTTCGCCTCCGCTTCCGTTACGTGCGTAGCCCTCAATTTGCTCTTATACGCCGTTATGTCGCCTATAAGGTCTCCGCAGAGAAGTTTTTTATCCGTTATCCTTATGTCGGCGCCCATTCGCCTCAAAATTTCGATAAGATAAATTCTGCTCGGATGTAATACCACGTTCTTTACCGTTACGCAGCCTAAAAGTATTCCGAGCGCAAGCAATACGTAGGCAGAATCCGTGTCGCCGCCTATATACGTCGTAATGCCCTTTATTTCTCCGCCGTTAAGCGTAATTTTGTCGTCATCGATAACGATATTCGCCCCCATTTCCTTTAAAAGGGTTTCGGCGTAATTGTCCGTCTTTTCGGTTTCGGTTATCGAAATATTCGCTTTGCCGCAAACCCCTGCATATAAAATAGCGGACTTGATTTGCGCATTTGTGCTATCCGTCTCCACTTCGACCGAGTGCAGCGGCGCTCCGTCCACCCATACCGGCGGAACGGTATAGTCGGTCAATGCGACCGTCGCTCCCATCTTTTCAAGCGGAATTTTTACGTCTTTCATATTTTTTGCGGAAAGATGTTTTCCGGCAGTCAAAACGGCAGAGATCCCCGCCCCTGCGACGACTCCGCACATCATTCTCATCGTGGCGCTACTGTTGCCGCAGTCCATTCTGTAAGAATTTCGCTTATAGCCCTTCACGCCCCTTATTTCTATTAAATCGTTCTTGATTTTTACCTTGGCGCCGAGTTTTTTTACGCATGAAATCGTCTGCATGGTATCAGAACATATAAGCGGTCTTACTATATACGTCTTACCTTTCGCTATGCTTCCGAGTATTATTGCGTTATGCGTACGCTCTCTATCCGACGGCGCTTCGAAACGACCGTAAATTTCTTCTCTTGGGTAAATTTTCATCGGTTTCCTCTATATTTTTATAACCTTTCTCTCACGGGCAATTTCAAAATCCTTTTCCGTATAGATATCTTTTGCTTCGATTGCCGCCTTTATAATCGGCATTTTGCGCTTGGCCTCTTTATACCCTATTTCGTACATTTCGTCCATTCTGCTTACAGAATATCCTCTGTATTCGGACAAATCCGGTTCTATCATAAAAGCGGAATACTTATATCCCCATTTGCTTCTGTCGGTTACGGGTATGCGGTTTTCAGGGTACATATTATCCAAAACCTCTTTACCGCTCGTATTCATATTCATACCTGCGGAAAGATTGATACCGATTACCATTTCCGCACCGTCCGCCACGCATTTATCCGCCGGAACGGCGTTCAAAAACGCACCGTCGACGAGCCTTAACCCACGATAATTCACAGGCCTGAACGTCGGTGGAATAGCGCAAGACGCCGCCAATGCAATCGACAGATCTCCGTTTTTAAATACCACTTCTTCGCCGCTTATCATATCCGACGCAACCGCCGAAAACGGATATTTCAAATCCGAAAAATAGGCTCCGCCCATTACCGAACGGAAAACGCTTATAAGCCCTCCGTCCATAACCGATAAGAGCGCCAGCTTTTTGTTTTTCCACATTTCGTCGGTTATAGCGAAAATATCGTCGACGCCGTAGCCCCTCGCCAACAGCGCTCCCATAAGACTTCCTATGCTCGCTCCCGAAAAGACTTCGAATTTTATATTTTCTTCTTCAAACGCTTTAAGCGCCCCGAGATGACATGCGCCCTTTGCACCGCCGCTGCCGAGCGCCAAGCCCAATTTAATTTTTCTGTTGTTGCTTAAAGTCATATGGTTAAATTATCACTGAAAATTTTATTTATTATTCAAATTATTCAAATGCTTTGGCTAATTCATTTATTATACTTATATACGATTTCGCCGCCGAAGTCACCATTGCCTCGTATTCCGCCGCACCGCCTTTTCCGTCGGAGACCGCCTTGATTATAAGGCATGGTACGCCTGCCCTTGTAGCCGTAATCAGTACTCCTGCGCACTCCATTTCGCAAATATCCGCTCCGTAAGTGCTATGCAAATACTCCTTTTTCTTTTCGTCCGCCACAAATTTATCGGCGGAAGCGCATATAACTTCTTTCAAAGACGGATTTATACGCTTTACCATCTCTCTTAAATTCTCATCGGTGGGAATTATAACGGAAGGAAATTCCGCATATTTTGCGACTTCGCAATTATCGATATCGGACACGTCATAGTCGTAGTGTACGACGCCTTTTACAATGACGGATTCGGTCAAACTCAATTCCCCAAGCGAGCCGCATACTCCGAAATTTATTATTACTTCCGCGCCGTAAGCGCTTATAAGCATCTGCGTTGCGGATGCGGCAAAAATTTCACCCATACCCGACTGTACGCATACAATGTTATTGTCGGCAATGCAAAATTTCATAACCTCGAACCCAACGGTTTTCCTTGACTATTTCGGTATGCTGAGCCTCTAAAAGAGGTATTATTTCCCTTTGTGTTGCAACTATCATTCCTATAACTTTCATGATTAACCTTCCTAATAAAATTTTAATTTTAAGTGAAAATCCGCCAACTACCTATTTAAAAGCGCTCGATATGGCGGGAATACCTTACGATTGCAAATTTGATCTTCAAGACCTTTCTCAATATTCGGGGTTACTGCTTATCGGCGGCGGAGACGTTCTGCCTGCCTTTTATAACGGCTCTTTGTCCGCAAAAAACGTAAACTTCATAAGAGATAAAGTCGAACTCGACGCAATTGACTATTTTTACAAAAACGATCTGCCGATTATGGGAGTTTGCAGAGGACTGCAAATTTTAAACGTATATTTCGGCGGCTCGCTTAAATGCGTGAACTCACATTCGGATAACGGAGCCGACGTTTGTCATTCGATTATAAAAGTCGCAGAAGGCCGAAAATTTTTTAACGTCATTTCGTGTCATTGTCAAGCGATAGACGCCGTCGCAAAAAACGGCAAAGTTATCTATCTATCCCCCGATAACGTCGTCGAAGAAGTCGACTTTTCGGATAAGATATTCGGCGTACAGTTTCACCCCGAGAGGTCTGACGGCGACGTAATAACCGAATTTTACGGCAAGTTCGCAGCGCTTTTTAATAGTTCCAAAAACTCGCCTTCGCCTTGAGACCTATTTAAACATTCCTCAATAAAGGACTTGTCCTTGCCGCTTGCTAGCGCCTTTCTTACCGCATCGGCAACGTCCGCTTCATCGGTAGATAACAAAGCGCCGCTTCTTCTCGTATAACTCCTCATGGGATCTGCCGAGTTTCCGTCTATCACCGTAAAGGAATTGCAATAATTTTCATATTTATTTGGCAAATTGACGTCGTCGGATAAAACTATTACCGTTATGCTCTTACATTCCGACGTGTTTTTTGCCGTGGCAAAAAGACGCTTAACTTCGCTTTCAAAATCTTCAATCGCATCTTTTGCCGCAGAAAAAGAACCCACTATAAGCGCCACGTCATATCCCGTTTCGGCGAGCCTTATAGCCCTTTCTTCCGCTTGGCGAAATGCGCTTTTATGCTCCTCTGCGTCCTTATCAAACGAAGTGCTTATCGCCTCTTTGACTACGTGCGTCAACAGTTCTCCGTCCTCCGGACGACAGTTTACGTACGAAACTATCGGGTATATCCTGTTTAATTCCAAAGAATTGGACAAGCTTTCGATAAATTCGATTTCATCTGTAAATTTAGGCAAAATTATTATTGCTCTCTGTCCTTTACCTATCGGACTGAACAAATCTATCGTTTTTCCGCAACCGCCCATATCCGAAAAAGAAATTTTCTCGTCGGGATATATCGGCGGCACGTCGACGAACACTCGCCTCTTTCCCACAGAAAACGAATCTTTGCCGTTGATGTCGGCTATTTGAGAAACCACTATTGCGTTGTTCCTTACTTCGCAACTTGCGGCTATGCGGTCGCATTCCCTCAGCCAAAATCCGTCCATCATAACTTGCGAAACGTATACCGTTCGTCCATCTTTCTTTTCGCTTAAAACCCCGATGCCTTCGGGTAAAATATGCAGTATCCCCTCAATATTCTCGTCCTCGCTGAGAGTGGCGTAATTACTTGCCGAATCTGCCGCTTCGCCGGATTGCCTAAGCATCGTTATAAGCCTATAATCGGCGCCGGAAAAATCCAAAGGTTTTCTGCCCGATTTGTTTCTCGTCGGTATCACTTTTCCGTCTTGAATGTCGAGAATATATCTGACCAGCTCTTCTTTATTTTTCAAACTCGGAGTACCGCCGAGTTCTCTGGCGTAACTCCGCAAAAAATTCAAGCTGCTGTTTTTAAGTTGTTCTTCGGTGTATTTATTCTTTGCCATAGATTTACCACCCCATTACGACTATTTCGGTAGTTTTCGGTAAAGTATCTTTGAATATCTCCGTTTCCCCCGACTTATAGACGACATCTCGATATTGCGCCGTAAATTTCTCAATTCCGTCTATATCGAGCTCGCTCTTGCCGAATTTATAATGCATGGGAATCGCTATCTTCGGATTTATCCCCTCTATATATTTTTTCGCTTCTTTTGCGTCTATCGTATAATTTCCTCCGACGGGAACAAACAACACGTCGGTTTTACCTATTCTCTCTTTTAAGCACTCCGAAAAATTTTCTCCCACGTCGCCCAAGTGACAAAAAGTGACGCCGTCTACGTCGAATTTGATAATTCGAGTCTTGCCTCTCTTTTTTCCGAAGTCCGTATCGTGAAATACCTCTATCGCCGTAAACCCGTCTTCGGAATCCCTTATTATCCTCTTTGCGTTCACTCCGTTTACGAAGTTGTGGTCGAAATGCTCGTGAGACACGGTACAGTAATCCGCTTCCACTCTTTTAACCGCATAACCTATTCCGTCAAACGGATCGGTAACGACAGACTTTTCTTTCCCCTCGATTAAAAACGAGGAATGTCCGAGATATTTTATCAACATACTTTACCTCTGCGAAATATCGTTATTTCAAGTTCGTTGCGGCTTATCTCTCCGCCCAAATTACATTCGTACTCCGCTCTAATGCGAACGAAAACGCCTCGCCTTTCTATTTCCAATTTATCCGTGCGTATCTCTATCGGAACCGCGCCGCAAACGGTGCGCATCTCCCCGACGAATTTTTTACCGATAAAATATTCGTATTCCGCAAAATACGCCCCGACGGTTTCCACCCTCAAATAATCGTCCCCGACCGTAAGAGTGGTAACGGTTTCGCCGTCTCCAATATTGTCCGTATAAGTAAACTTGTCCCCTTTGTCGGATTCGATTTCTTCCCCAAGGTAATTTTTTACAAAATTTTCCCCGCCCACTCGGGATTTAAACCGCACGCTTACTTTATTCATACATACTATTTTATACTAAAATAATAATTTTGTAAATTATTTTAACCTCTATTTTGCGCAAAAATATATTCTGCGTAAATTTTCGCCACGTTTTTGCCGCTTATTGCGGACACCGCCTTGAAAAATGCGTTCGAATTTACTTCGCAAACTTTTAATTCGCCGTTTTCGGCGAGAATATCCACTCCGCAATAATCAAGCCCCAAAATCTCCGCCGTGCGCTCGGCAAGCGCTTTCTCTGCGACCGATAATTCGTGCGAATAGCCTTTTCCGCCGAGTTCGATATTCGCTCTGAAATCGTTTTCGTTTATCCTTTCCATTGCGGCTACCGCTTTTCCGCCTATAACTATTACTCGCAAATCTCTGCCGCGTTCGCCGTAAAACTCCTGAAATATGATAGGGGCAACTCCGAGATTGCCGCATATCTCTTTAAGCGACTCGTCGTCCTTTGCCAGATACACACCCTCGCCGAGCGAAGATTTGTTTACCTTTACGACTATCGGATATTTAAGGTTTTCTGATACTCGTTCAAGATACCCGTCCGATAAAGAGCCGTAATAAATATTCGGAGCGACGACCGTCTTTATGAGCGGCACGCCGCTATTTGCCAAATATGCGTAAGTCAGCGCCTTATCGTCGCACAATTCTATCGAAAATGCCGAATTAAACAACTTATAGCCGCACTTTTCGAGAAGTCTTGCCGCTAATACATCTTTGTTTAAATACACTATAAAGTCGGCTTCGCCTATATCGGTAACGACTTTATCGCCCTCAATTTTAACCGTAAAAGAGTCCGAAGAAAGTATCCTTACGTCCACATTGAGTTTCTCGAATTCGGCTTTTAACTCCTCCGTTTGGTTCTTGACTCCTTCGCCGTAAAAACTTGCGTTATAAATTATTACCCCTTTCATTTATCGTATTTCTCCGCTATTATTTTCGCCGCTTTTATGCCGTCGACTGCCGCGCTCGTTATTCCTCCAGCATACCCGCACCCCTCGCCTATCGGATAAAGGTTGGGATAAGATAAACTCGCAAAATTTGCGTTCCTGAGTATCCTTACGGGACTGGACGATCGGGTTTCAACACCCGTCAATATCGCCTCGTCGTCCGAAAAACCTTTAAGTTTAGTTCCCATATCTTTTATTCCGCTCTTGAGATTGTCGGTTACGGATTTGGTAAACAAAGACGACATATTCGCAAAAGTATATCCTATCGGGTACGTCGGTTTTACCCTACCGAGCGTTTCGGTGGTTTTATCCTCGAAAAAGTCTTTTAACTTCTGCACCGGAGCATAGTAGTTTTTACCACCTGAGTTATAGGCGATTTCCTCGTACTTTTGTTGCAATTTAACGCCGCCTAAAACTCCGCTCTCGAAGTCGGACGGATAAACTTCGCATAGGACTGCACTGTTGGCGTTCTTTCCGTCACGCTTATATAAACTCATTCCGTTCGTAACTATTCCGCCGTATTCCGAACTCGACGGCATTACGTATCCGCCCGGACACATACAGAACGTAAACACGCCGCGTTCGCCCTTTCTGCTCGAAAGTCTGTAATCTGCCGGCGGCAATAAATGCGCATATTTTTCACCGTATTGCGATACGGAAATATCTTCCTGTAAATGCTCTATTCTGAAACCGATCGCAAACGCTTTGGGTTCCATAGCGATCCCCTCGCTTAAAATCTCCGAAAACGTATCGCGTGCGCTATGACCTATCGCCAAAATCAAATCGTCGCATGGCACTTCGCCTTTATCGGTAACCGCCGCCATGGCTAAACCGCCTACTGCCCTAATGCCCGTAAATTTCGTTGAAAACAGTACCTTGCCGCCGAGCGCCTCGATTTCCTTGCGGATATTCTTGACGACTTCGGGTAAAAGGTCGCTGCCTATATGCGGCTTCGCTTCCCATTCGATTTCGGGCGGCGCACCGTAGCGCTTGAAATCCGCTAATACCTGTCTTACAAACACACCCGAAACGCCGGTGTTGAGTTTTCCGTCCGAAAACGCACCCGCTCCGCCTTCGCCGAACTGCATATTGCTGTTTTCGTCCAATTTACCCTCGTTTATGAACTTATTGACCGACTTTTTGCGTTCGTCGACAGGGAGCCCTCTCTCGATTACGATAGGATTATACCCCGCTCTTGCAAGGTACAGAGCGCAAAACATTCCTGCCGGCCCGAACCCTACTATTACGGGCCTTTTTGGAATTTTTGCCTTTGGGAGAGTTATCTCCCAATCGGTTTCCTCGCGATCGGATATTTCCAAACCGTATACGTATTTAATGTCGTTTTTATCCCGTGCGTCGAGCGATTTTTTCAAAATTTTAAAATACTTGACTTCGGAAGGCTTTAATCTCGCTTTTTTTACCGCCAAGCGAAACAATTCTTCCTCGTTTGCGCCTATCGGCAATTTTATATTTTCAAGTTTCATATAGCCTCCGCACAGCACATCGCCGACGAAAACGCCCATTGCAAATTATAGCCTCCGCAATCGCCGTCAACGTCCAACATTTCGCCGACGATATATAAGTCGCTCTGCAATTTGCTCTCAAACGTCCTTTCGTCTATTTCCGAAAAGCAAATGCCGCCCCTCGTTACTTGCGCATAATCAAATCCGAGAGTTCCCAAAACTTCGAGCCTGAAATCTTTAAGCGCCGCAACTGCTCTCTTTATCGATTTATCGCTTAAATCTTCCGTATTGACGCTTTTTACGATCGCTCTGCCTATTTGCTTGTTTATAATTCCCGTAAACATATCATCAGCGCCTATATATCCGAGTTTTGCCTTGCTCCTTAGTATCTCTACGAGGTGCTTTTCGTCTTTTTCGGGCAAAAAATCGACGGATAAACAGCAGTCCTTTTTATCGGTTACGTAAGACGAAATGAAAAATGCCGCATTTCCGCTTACTCCGTATTCGGTAAAAAGAAGATCCCCTTCGCTTTCAGCCAAGACCTCGACGCCGCTTATCGCTTTTAATTTTACTTTTTGTTTTAAGCCTTTCAGCCCTTTTATTTTATCCGTATCGGTCTTTATCTGAACGATGGACGGATATAACTTTGTAACGCTATGCCCGAATTTTTCCGCCAAACGATACGCCGTACCGTCGCTGCCGTATTGTTTTTGCGCCTTGCCGCCGCAAGCGAGTACCACCCTTTTTGCGGCAAAGTTGCCGCAAGTCGTCTTGATAATAAATTTATCTCCGTCGCCAGAAATGTCGACGCACTCCGCATCGGTAATTTCTTCAACGGACTTGTATTCTAATTTCATTCTCAATAAATCGAGTAACGACGACGCTTGATAACTCGAAGGATATATCCTGCCGCCTTCTACCGTAATATCCATTCCAAGCGATGAAAAATACTCGATAAGCGACTTATTGCCGTACTTTTGCAAAGCGTAAGAAACATCCGCACCCGCTAAAGAATGATAGTTTGACTCGCTTAAAAGAATGTTTGAAACGTTTCCCCTACCATTGCCGGTCGCAAGAATTTTTCTGCCGACTCTGGCACCTCGTTCGATTATTTTAACGCTACCGGTAGGAAATTTTTGAGACAGCCTCTCCGCCGCTATAAGCCCCGAAAAGCCTCCGCCTATTACGGCAACCTCTAATACTTTTGACATTTGTCACCTCTTTTTAAACTACTCATTTTAGGCGAATTCGTAAATAATAAACATATTGTAACATATTTTTTACAAAAAGAAAATCAATTTACTGTGCAAAAAGCGCTTTTTCATTTGACTAATTTACAATTAAACTTTATAATTATAAATATAATTATATTGTACATTTCAAGCGGAGAACATAATGCAACGTATTATCGAATATATGCAAAGCACCTATTCTGTAGGTAGTCTTATATTTTTGAGTATTCTCGGTATCGTATTGGTAGTAGGGTTTTTCGTTACTCTGATACTTGCGATAATCTCCTCGATACGCAAACACAAGGCGAGAAAAACCGGAGAAAATGCGGAAGTAGCAGAACTCTATCTAATCATATCTCATTTAAACGGCAAAATCACCGAACTCGACGAGCAGTTAAAGGAGAGCGACAATAAAACCGAATTGGTTAAAGAGCGTGCCTCGTTAAAAGCGGAGAAACTCGAATATGAAAACAGACTTAACGCTCTTATCGGCAACGATGCGGAAGAAAACACTATCGACTTCGCCAAAGAAATAACCGAAAAAAAACTCCGTAAAAAATCGAAGGAATTGCAAAAAACCGAAAGCGAGCCTACTTCGGCGCCCGAAAGTAATCAAAATGACGATAGACCGACTGCGGTCATCGTAGAAAACGATGACGTGGAAGTCGACGACATAGTTCAATTTGAACCAAAGCCGATTGAAAGCGAACCCGACCGAGAGGAAAATAAGGACGCTTTTTGGCAAATTAAGGAAAGCGAAAACAACTACTCCGCCGCCTTATCTGTCGAAGGCGAAATACTTATTGAAACTCCTTTATATTCAAGTTTAAGCGGCGTAAAGAGCGCAATACAGACCATAATCAACAATCTACTCGGCGATAACTGCGCAATAACCGCAAGCGGCGAAGAATTTGCATTTACGGTATTTTCGGGGAGTGGGAAGATCCTCTGCAAGAGCGGAGCATATAAGACCAAATACAAATGCGAAACGGCTCTTTTAAACGCTAAAAAATACGCCGACAGCGCAATAAAAAAAGAAATAATTTCTTAGCTCTACTATGTTAATAAAAACGAGGGCATTATCTGCGGTTTTGCGGATAATGCCCTCGTTTTACACTAATCTCGTTTTCTTTTTAAAAATATAAATACTGCTACCGTTGTGAGCGAAAACGCACATAACGGCGACAAAATATTTGAGTTACAACCCTTTTTCTCCGATATTTCTTCGCTATCCAATCCAGGCGTATCGTCTTCGCTTTTCATTTCGCCCGTAATTATAAAGATATTTCCGTCTTGTTCTATTCGGGTTATTATTAAGTTTTCAAGATTATAAGAGGCTTCTATCAAATCTTCCGTACTCGGCGTTTCGCCTTTTTTAAAGCCTTTTAAGCCGCAAAGCACGCCGCCGTAATATATTTCGGCAATCTCGTATTCGCTTATTATCGGATACTCCGAATAATCTTCATTACAGTAAACGTTTACGCCGTCTTGCATTCCGTACAATGCCCTATCCGCTATCGGGCTCAAAACGAATAATTCCCTTAACTCGGTCGGCAAAAAGTTTTTTTGAGTGGCGTATCTCGACGCTCCGAATATGTACCCTAAAAACGAGTATGAAACAGCATTTCTTCTGTTACCTAAAAACGGAAGATATAGAATTCTCGGATTATCCGACGCAAATGCGCCGAGCCCGATCTTCTCGACGCCTTCGCCGATTGCGACGACGTATAGTTCCGTGCACCCCTCGAACGCATAGTCGCCAATCGAAGTCAAATTCTCCTCGCCCCTTAAATCCAACGAATAAAGCGCCTTGCAACCCGCAAACGCTCGCTTGCCTATAGTCTCTAACGAGCCGAATTTGAACGCTGCCAGATTTTCGCAACCCATAAACGCCTCTGCGCCTATATATTCCGCAAACGGAAGTTCAACGCTCTCTAAATTCTTCGAATTTTTAAATGCTCCGTCTATAATTTTTACTATTTTTTTATCGCTTTTAAGTAGCTTGATATCTTCTTTGCCGCTTAAAACAGTATATCCGCTTTCTTCGTCGCCGACCATTTCAAGTCCGTCGTACACGAAATATTCGCCCGCATTTTCAAACACACTCAAATCCGAATTATTATCCCAACCGTTTGAAAACGCCGTAATTTCTTTTTCCGCAATAACGTTCCCCGTACATAAATATACGGCGCATTTACTTACGCTTTTTAAAGTTTCGGGCAAATATAAATACGAAAAATTACAGTTTAAAAATGCGTATTCATCTATAGTTTCAACGTAATTAAATACTATTTTAACCCCGTCCAAATCAGAAAACGCCCTCGGCGCTATCTTATAAATCTTGTAATCTGTTCCGCCGAGTTCCAAACTCTCTTTCAGGTATATTTCTTTGCCCGAGCCGTAATAGCCCTTTATCACGAGATTGTCCGAACTGTCAAACGTATAATCGATTGCAGAGTCGGTAAAAATATCCGTTGTCCTTTCATAAATTTTTTGGTTTATACCTATTTTTTCACGATAGTAATCCACCGGTTCATCGTAATTTCGGTCTTTATACCAACCGCCGAAAAACGTTTTGTATTCGCTCAAAAACGGGTATTCTTTCAGCGGCAACGCCTCGCCGTTCACTTCGCAAACGAGTTTATCGTCCGTACTGCCGTCCGCATGCACAAATTCAGCATAGCCGTAATTTCCGCATATCATATTATAGAAATTTACGCAACCGTACCCATACCGATAATCTCTGCCGTATTCGCCTTTATCGTCGGCAGACGCAAACAACGCTTCTTCCGCTTGCTGCGGCGTCGCATCGGGATATAGCGATTTATATAATGCGATTGCCGACGTCACTATCGGAGCGGAAAACGAAGTACCTTCCGCCTTGCTCGCTCCCCTTAAAGAAGTCGGATCTAACGTGTACATCTCTCCCGGAGCGCATATATCGACGTTTATATCGCCATATGCCGAGTAATCTGCCAATCCGTAATCCGAGCCTACGTCCGACCTCGATAAATTCTCAAAAGCGCCGACGCCTACTGCGTATTGGTCTGCGGCCGGAAAATTAGGATCGCTACGCTTTTCGTTGCCGGCAGACGCCACTATAACCGCCCCTCGCTCTCTTATCTGTCTTAACTGCTCGCTAAACGGATTTTCGCCGTCAAAATATCCGAGCGACATATTTACTACGTCTACCCCGTCAAGGCTTAAAACGTAATTCAAAGCATTGCTGAATTGCTCAGTCGTATACGATCCCCTCGATGACAGCGTCATCTTTATCACTATCAATTCTACGTCTTGCGCCAAACCGACTATTCCGTACTCGTTATCGCCACGCGCGAAAATTATACTCGCAACCCGTGTTCCGTGATAATCTCTGTCGCTATCCCTTATTTCGTCATACCCGTCTATTCCGGCAATTTTGCCGCTGTCTACGTTATAACTCAACGGACTTATAAGAGTGTTACCGTTTGAATCCAAAAATTCTCTATTGTTATATTGTACTCCGGAATCTATAACGACTACTCTTGACGTATGTTCATTCGTCTTGCCCCTCGTTACGTTCCACACTTCGTCATCTATACTTATGTGCGAATAAACATATCTGTTATTATTGGCGTAGAACGGATCGTTATAGCTATCTGCGTTAGCGATATTACCCATACCGACAGAAAAGCCGATAGCCGCAATTATCATCAAACTAAATATGTAAATTAAAGAAAGTTTAGTTCTGCTCCTCATATCTAAAATAATACAACTAAGCGCAGATTTTGTCAAGCCGAATAAAAGGTTTCAGCGTTTATTCACTTTAAAAAGCGCCATAATCATTAAGCCCAAATTTGTCCCCACGACCATTCCTATGATAAATCCTACCGCAAACATAAATCACCTCGATATAATTTTACGCATATTATGTCCAAAATGACAAAATTTAAACCGAAAAACGGAAATTATAAATTTTTTAAAAAACACCGCAAAAAAACTTGAAATATTTTTTCGGATATGCTATTATTATATTCGTTAGTGTGCTGCTATGGCTCAGCAGGTAGAGCACGTCCTTGGTAAGGACGAGGTCACCGGTTCAAATCCGGTTAGCAGCTCCATATATAAAAAGACGGAAGCGAAAGCGACCGTCTTTTTGTTTTCTTGTGCACCTCGGACTTACCAAGGACTATTAAGAG
>CAJOMT010000012.1 GCA_905235815.1 uncultured Clostridia bacterium | reverse complement strand
ACCATATTATATAAAAACCCGTTGCCCGTAACCGTATATTCTATATCGTCGCCGTTAAAGGTTATTTGCGAACGGTAAATAGTTCTTACCGTGTCTTTAACGTCCGAATTTGCGGCGAGAAAGCACTTGAAATCGTGTTCACCTATCAGCGTATTCGCCGCCTTTTGCATATTTTCGACGTTTAGTTTATATGGGATATGGAGAGCGTATCTGTCTTTTAAGGGGCTTACAAATTCTCCGACGTACATTTTATAGACGTACGTCTTTTTTTTGGCGGAAAATCTTGCGTGGAAATTTTCGTCCGCTTGTTTTGAACGCTTGATTTTTATATCATTCGGAAGCACCGCATTGATAGCCGCCGCAAATTTTTCGGGCGGAATAGACGAGTTCGTATCGAAATGCGCCACTTGCCCCGCTGCGTGTACGCCGCTGTCCGTCCGTCCGCTGCCGCAAACCTGAGAGCGAACGCCCGTAACCTTTTCGATTGCGAGTTCTATTTCTTCTTGAACGGTATCGCCGTTGGGCTGTATCTGCCAGCCGCAATAGTCGGTTCCGTCGTATTCTATTTCCAAAACTATTCTCATAACATAGCGACCGCGGTTATCAGAGCGGCGACTGAAAGTACGCCTATCAGGTCTCTGAAACCGTATTTTAATTTCTTATATTTCGTCCTCGTTTTACTGCCCGAATAGCAACGTGCGTCCATAGCGTCGCCGAGTTCGTCCGCACGGCGGAACGCACTGACAAGCAAGGGGATAAGTATCGGTATTATCGCCTTTATTCTTCTTATAATATTGCCGCTCTCGAAATCTGCGCCTCTCGCTTTTTGCGCGCTGATAATTCTGTCCGTTTCATTGGCAAGAGTCGGGATAAACCTGAGTGCTATAGACATTATGAGTGCGAGTTCGTGTACGGGGAATTTAACGAGATTCAAGGGTTTTAAAAGGCTTTCTATTCCGTCGGTAAGGCTGACGGGCGTAGTCGTCAAAGTGAGTATGGAACAGCCCGTAACGAGGAGTATAAGCCTACAAGACAAGAACGTGGCGTTTAATATTCCTTCTACCGTAACCACCCAAAACAGAACGGTATCGCCCTCTTTTTTGGTATAGAAGAACACGTTTAAAATGAACGTGAAAGCGATCAAAAAGATTATCGCCCTGATACTTTTTAAGACCATAAGCGGCGGTACGGCGGAGAATATTACCGCTAAACAGAGGAACACGAAAACCACTCCCAAGTCGATAAAGCTGCTTGCGAGGAATACCGCTACTATATATGCGATTAAAATGAGCAGTTTTGAGCGCGGATCCATTTTATGAACGAATGAACTCGTCGGATAATACTGCCCGAAAGTTACGTCTTTAAGCATTGTTTTTATGGTAAAGTCCGGCGACTTTTTTCGTGAAGTCGTCCGTAGTGAAATCCGTGTCGATATCGGCGCCGACCTTTTTCAAATCGGCGGCGAGGAGAGCGGTCAGGGGTGCGTCGAGGCGCAGAGCCAAAAGTTCGTCTACTTTCGAGAAAATTTCTTTCGGCGTTCCCGTCATAACTATTTTGCCTTCCGAAAAGACCGCTATTTTGTTGCAGTTTTGCGCCACTTCGTCCATATCGTGAGAAACGATAACTATGGTTTTGCAGACGTTTTTGTGTAGGCTGTGGAGAAGATTCATAAGTTCTCTTTTGCCCACGGGATCGAGTCCGGCGACGGGTTCGTCCAAGACGAGTACTTCGGGTTTGGAAACGATAACGCCGGCTATTGCCACTCGCCTTTTTTGGCCGCCCGAGAGGTCGAACGGCGACTTATTCAGAACTGAACTATCTAACCCGACGGCGGCAACGGCGTTTATAACGGCGCTTTTGACTTCGTCTTCCGTCGCTTTCGGGAAGAAGTTTTTATAGCCGAACGCCACGTCTTTATATACGGTCTCCTCGAACAGTTGGTATTCGGGGTACTGAAAGACCATACCGACTTTGGCACGAAGTTCTTTCAAGCGTTTTTTGTCCTTTTTTGCGCTCGGAGAGAGGTCGAAATCTCCGACTGTCAGATAGCCGCTACTTGCGCGCAATATTCCGTTAAGGTGCTGAATAAAAGTAGATTTTCCGCTGCCGGTGTGTCCGATTATGCCGAAAAAATCTCCTTCGTCGATAGTGAGAGAGATTTTATCGAGAGCGGTCTTGCTGAATTTTGTCTTTGCGTTATAAACAAAGGTCAGGTCTTTTGCAACAATTTGCATAGCGAATCGTCGAGCGCCTCCTTTGTCAGAATTAAGCCGTTTAAGGGTAAACCGAGAGATTTGAGCCTTTCGGCGATGATTGTCGGGCGTGGAAGTTCGAGTCCGACTTTTTGGAGGAATTCCCTATCCGAAAAAATTTCTTCGGGAGTGCCTACTTTAAGGGCTTTGCCGCCCGAAATTATAACTATTTTATCCGCTTCGACTGCCTCGTCCATATAGTGGGTTATATTTATAACCGTCATGCCGTTTTCTTTATTCAAAGATTTAGCGACTGCCATAATTTCCCGTCTGCCTTTCGGATCGAGCATAGAAGTCGACTCGTCGAAAATCATTATTTTGGGTTTCAAAGCGAGAGCACCGGCTATTGCCACTCTCTGTTTTTGCCCGCCGGAGAGCCGAGAAACTTGCGAATGTCTGAATTGTTCGGTGTCCGTTACGTGCAAGGCGTAGTCTATGCGTCTGCCTATTTCCTCTCTTTCGCAGCCGATGTTTTCGGGCCCGAAAGCGACGTCGTCCTCGACGATAGAGGCAATCTGCTGATTGTCCGGATTTTGGAAAACCATACCCACGTTTTTGCGTATCTCGAATAGATTTTTTTTGTCCGAAATATCCATTCCGAGTACCGAAATTTTGCCCGCCTTGGGTTCTAATAGCCCGTTCACGAGTTTGGCGAACGTACTTTTTCCGCTGCCGTTAGCGCCGAGCACGGCTACGAATTCTCCTTCTTCGATTTCGATAGAGAAGTCGTTGAGTACGCTTACGGCTTCGGTTTCTTCGTTGCCGTTATATTGAAAAGCCACGTTTTCGAACTTGATTGCTTGCATAGAAAGTATTATATCACATATCATTTAAGAATACAAGCGTTTTTGCAGTTGAGTAACATTGATTATATAATGCGTTGACATTCTGCCGCAAGAGTTGTATAATTTAACAGAGAAAAAAATAAACAGAGAGGAAGCAGAATAAAATGATAGGCAATTTTGTTTACAATACGCCCACCGAACTTATTTTCGGCAAAGGTGTGATAAAAAATTTACCCAAAGTTTTAAGTAGGTTTGGCAAGAACGTTCTCTTGACTTACGGCGGCGGTTCAATCAAAAAAGTGGGGCTATATGACGATGTTCTTGGGTTATTGAAAAATTTCAACGTCTTTGAGTTGTCCGGAATAGAGCCCAACCCCAAGTACGATCCGTCGGTAATAGAGGGTGCGAGACTTTGCAAAGAGCATAATATAGACGTAATACTTGCTGTCGGCGGCGGTTCTGTTCTCGATTGTTCGAAAGCGATTTCCGTTTGCGCCAAGTATGACGGCGAGGGCTGGGATCTGATTTCTGGCAAAGTTAAAGCGAAAGCCGCTGTCCCGATAGTGGACATTTTAACGCTTGCCGCCACGGGGAGCGAATACGATAACGGTTGCGTAATTTCGTACACGGCGATAAACGACAAGCGTTCGTACGGGGACAAATTGATGTATCCTGCCGTATCGCTGCTTGATCCCGAATACACTTACAGCGTTTCCGCATGGCAGACGGCTTGCGGAACGGCTGACGCAATCAACCACGTTTTGGAGCAATTTTTTGCCGAGCCGCATTCAGCTTTTAACGACGAAATTATGATTGCGGCGCTCCGCTCATTGATGCGTAACGTCAAAGTTGCTTTAAAAAACCCTGCCGATTACGATGCGAGGAGCGAACTTATGTACGTTTGCAGTTGGGGCTGCAACGGTATTTTGTCAAACGGAGCGGGGCATTCGGGTTGGCCTATGCACTCTATCGAGCACGCTTTGAGCGCATATTTCGATATTACGCACGGCGCAGGGCTTGCAATTATTACGCCGCCCTGGATGAGAGAAATTTTATCCGAAAAGACGATGGAGCGTTTCGTTACGCTCGGCGTTTCGCTTTTCGGTTTCGATAAAAATCTGCCGAAACGGGAAATAGCGAATAAGGTGATAGATGAATTTTATAATTTCTTTAAGTCTATCGGTATACCGATGCACCTTGCCGAACTCGGCGTAAAGGAAGAAAAGATAGAGGAGATGGCGGAGCATATTTTGAAGTATGACGATACTTCTGAAGAATGGATGTACGTTCCGCTCGACAAAAGCGCGTTGATACGCATACTTAAAGCGAGTATGTAGGAAATGAATTTATCTCGCCGCCGCAAATAATTTTAAGAGCATTTCGCTTGACAAATTTCGTGGTGGGCAATAATTAAAAAGTTATATAATAACGTGCCGTGAAATATTGAAATTTTTAGTAAAAAGTGATATGATATAAATACCGATACGGAGTCAAAAGCAATGAAAGAACCTGATGTGAATTTTATTCCCATTATCGAAAACATCAAAGCGGATATTTTGCAAACGAGAAATAAAGTTCTTCTCGACGCAAACAAAGAACTGATTACTATGTATTTCAGAATCGGGAAAATTATCGACGAGAATGCAAAATACGGTAATAATTTTATCAATGAACTTTCTAAACAACTGAAAATAGAGTTTCCGGAATCCGACGGCTATTCTCCGAGAAATCTTGCGAGAATGCGCAAATTTTACGTTACTTACGGTGACTTGTCAAATTTGCCAATGGCGTTGGCAAAATTACCGTGGTCGTTTAATTGCCTGCTAATAGACAAGGTTAAAGAGATAGATAAACGTATATGGTATGCGGAAAAATGTATGGAGAACGGGTGGTCGTTTGTCGTTCTCGACCATCAAATCGACTTAGAACTGTATGAAAGGCAAGCCGATCCGACAAAGAAATTGACTAACTATGATAGCCGCTTGCCGTCACCGCAAAGCGAACTGTCACGCGACATAATAAAAGATCCGTATATTTTTGAACTTGCGGGGCTGAAAGAGAGAATCGTTGAAAAAGATATAGAAAAAACAATGCTTGAACAAATAAAAACCGTTTTGTTGGAACTCGGAAAAGGATTTTCTTTCGTCGGCAATCAGTATAGAATTTCCACGCCAGATAGCGACTATCTGATAGATCTTTTATTTTATCATTTGGAACTACGCTGTTACGTCGTGGTCGAACTTAAAAACGTTGACTTCAAACCCGATTTTATCGGTCAATTACAGTTTTATATCACGGCTGTGGACGAAACTTTGAAAAAAGAACAGGATAATCCTACCATTGGTCTGCTACTTTGCAAGGGCAAAGATAAGTATTCTGTCGAATGGTCACTTAAATCCACAACTGCGCCGATCGGCGTCGCTTCGTACGAAATTCGAAACTATTTGCCGACGGAAGAAGAACTGAACAGATATTTGAAATAAGCATCATTATGGAAGTGCAAATGTCGGTTAAAATAAAACAAATTCACGGTTTTGGCGAGTTCGCCCCGTTTTTAGGGAGCGATAGGCGCTAAACCGTGATTTTTTATTAAAATTTTACAATCTTTCTTCGCTAATTCATTGACTTAAAGCGGACGATACTGTATAATATATAAGGTTAATTTATGCCAAGGAGGCTTATTTTTATGAAAATTATGACTATAGACGGTAACACCGCTGCCAGCCACGTCGCTTATGCGTTTTCAGAGGTTGCGGCTATTTACCCGATAACTCCGTCGTCGCCGATGGCGGAAGTTGCCGACGAGTGGGCGACCGCAGGCAGAGAAAATATGTTCGGTCAGAAATTGCGTTTGGCGGAAATGCAATCCGAAGCAGGTGCGGCAGGCGCCGTTCACGGCTCGCTTTCAGCCGGCGCTTTGACGGTTACTTACACCGCTTCGCAAGGACTTCTCCTTATGATTCCGAATATGTATAAAATAGCAGGCGAACTTATGCCGACCGTTTTCCACGTCAGCGCAAGGGCGCTCGCCGCTCATTCCTTAAACATTTTCGGCGACCATTCGGACGTTATGGCTTGCCGTCAGACAGGCTTTGCAATGCTTGCTTCCAACTCCGTACAAGAAGTTATGGATTTGGCGCTCGTTGCACACCTTTCCACTTTAAAAGCAAAAGTACCGTTCATTCATTTCTTCGACGGTTTCAGAACCAGCCACGAAGTATCCAAGATCGAGGCTATCGATTACGAGGATATGCGTAAACTCGTAGATATGAAAGATATCGAAGATTTCAGAGCGAGAGCGCTTAACCCCGACCACCCGATCCAAAAGGGTACTGCGCAAAACAGCGATACTTATTTCCAGAACAGAGAAACTGCGAATAAGTACTACGAGGCTACGCCCGCAATCGTTCAGAAGATGATGGATAAAGTTTCCGCTTTGACCGGCAGAAGCTATCATTTGTTCGACTACGTCGGCGCTCCCGATGCCGAATACGTAACCGTAATTATGGGCAGCGGCGCCGAGGCGATAGACGAAACTATCAAGAGAATGAACAAAGAGGGACATAAAGTCGGTATGGTAAAGGTAAGACTTTACAGACCTTTCGCTTCCAAAGCGTTTATCAAAGCGCTTCCGAAGACCGTCAAGAAGATAGCCGTTCTCGACAGAACCAAAGAGCCCGGCTCTCTCGGCGAACCTTTGTATCTCGACGTATGCACCGCACTTTTGGAAAACAACAAAAAGAGAATAGAAGTTATCGGCGGAAGATACGGCTTAGGCTCGAAAGAATTCAACTCGTCTATGGTTTACGCAGTATACAAAAACCTCGAGGCGAAAAAGAGCAAAAATCACTTCACCGTCGGTATTTACGACGATTTGACCAATACTTCGCTCGACTTCTCCGAGCAGTATAACGCCGCTCCCGAAGGAACTATAAGCTGTAAGTTCTACGGTCTCGGCTCTGACGGAACCGTCGGCGCAAACAAGAACTCTATAAAGATTATAGGCGACCATACGGATATGTATGCGCAAGGTTATTTCTTCTACGACTCCAAAAAGTCGGGCGGTATAACCGTATCGCACCTCCGTTTCGGCAAGACGCCTATTCAATCGTCCTACCTCATAGATGCGGCTGACTTCATCGCATGTTCGCAGCCTTCGTACGTTACCCGTTACGATATGGTAACCGACCTTAAAGAGGGCGGAAAATTCTTACTCAACTGCGATTGGAATACCGTAGAAGAACTCGATAAGAACTTGCCTGCGGAGATGAAGAGATTGCTCGCCGCAAAGAAAGCGAAACTCTACGTCATCGACGCTATCAAGATTGCGCAGGAGATAGGTTTGGGCGGCAGAACGAACGCTATAATGCAAGCGGCGTTCTTCAATATCAATCCCGAAATAATGCCTTACGCCGAGGCGGAAGACTGGATGAAACAATACGTTAAGAAGTCTTACGGCAAGAAGGGCGACGCAGTAGTAAATATGAACTATGCGGCAATCGACAGGGCGGCGGCTGAACTCAAAGAGATAGCCGTTCCTGCGGCGTGGAAGAACGCTACCACCGGCGCAGAACCCATTAAACTTGCCGAAGATAAATACTTCCGGGAAGTAATTCACCCGATACTTGCTTTAAAGGGCGATAAACTTCCGACTTCCGCATTCAATGCGGACGGCTCCGTTCCGACCGGTACCACTAAATTCGAAAAGAGGGGGGTTGCGGTAAAAATTCCGCAATGGAACGCTGAAAATTGTATTCAATGTAACCAATGTGCGTTCGTATGTCCGCATGCGACCATTCGTCCGTCGCTCATTGCCGACGGCGCCGATAAGCCCGAATCTTTCACCACAAAAGCGGCTATCGGTATGAAAGGCTATCAATTCAGAATGCAGGTAAGCCCGCTCGACTGTATGGGCTGCGGCGTCTGCGCTAACGTTTGTCCGACTGCCGCTAAAGAGGCGGAAAAGAGAGCGATAACTATGGTTCCGCTCGAAAAAGTAGTAAAAGAGGAAACCGTAAACTACGAATTCAGCGAAAAGCTTCCGAAAGTGGATACTTCCGCATTCAAGCCCACTACCGTTAAAGGCTCGCAGTTCAATAAGCCGCTCTTCGAGTTCTCGGGAGCGTGCGCCGGCTGCGGCGAAACCCCGTATATCAAGGTATTGACTCAAATGTTCGGCGACAGAATGGTAGTTGCTAACGCAACCGGTTGTTCGTCCATTTACGGCGGATCTTCCCCGACGTGTCCGTACACCAAAAACGACGAAGGCAAAGGTCCCGCTTGGGCAAACAGCTTATTTGAAGATAACGCCGAATACGGTTACGGCTTCAACCTCGCTTATGCGCAAAGACGCGCTAAACTCGGCGAGATGATGGAAAATGCAATCGCTATGGGCGTTAAGGGCAAAGTCGTAAACGACTTCAAGACCTGGCTCGAAAACAAAAAGAGCGCCGAAATAACCAAAGCGGTTGCCGAAAATCTTAAAGCGGACCTTCCGGTCGCTATAAGAAATTCGCACGGCGAACTCAAAGAACTCTTGAAAGAAATCGAAAAAGCGCAAGACTGTATCATCAAGAAATCCATTTGGATAATCGGCGGCGACGGCTGGGCGTACGATATCGGCTACGGCGGTTTGGATCACGTTCTCGCTATGGGCGAAGACGTCAACGTCTTGGTAGTAGATACCGAAGTTTATTCCAACACCGGCGGTCAAGCGAGTAAGTCCACTCCGACCGGTTCTGTTGCAAAATTCGCGGCAGGCGGCAAGAGAGTCAAGAAAAAGGACCTCGGAATGATGGCTATGAGTTACGGTTACGTTTACGTCGCTCAATGCGCTATGGGTTCGAATAAACAACAGTTTTTGAACGCTATAACCGAGGCTGAGGCTTATGATGGCCCGTCGCTCCTTATATGCTATGCTCCTTGTATCAACCACGGTATAAATATGTCGAATTCTCAACTTGAAGAGAAGAAAGCGGTAGACGCAGGTTATTGGCATTTGTACAGATACAATCCGGAAAAAGTCGGTACCGACGTAAATCCGTTCACGCTCGACAGCAAGGATCCGACCGCAAGTTATCAAGAGTTCATTTTAGGCGAAAACAGATATGCGTCGCTCAAAAAGGCGCAGCCCGAACTTGCCGAAAAACTCTTTGAAAAAGCGGAAGAGGAGAACAACGCAAGACTCGGCAAATACAAGAATTTGGCTAACAAGTAAAATCAAATTACCTTTCCGCCGCCGCAATTTTTAGCGGCGGCGGATTTTTATTACTAAAAAGGCTTGACAAAACGTAATATATATACTAAAATAAAGTCAGACTTTAGAAAAGTTGGAAAATTTGGTTATGTATATTAAAAGGCATTTAGAAGAACAGATAATTAACGCATCGGAAAACTATCCCGTCGTAATGGTGTGCGGACAGAGGCAAGTGGGCAAATCCACTATGCTGTTTCATATCAAAGAGAGCGATAGGCGGTACGTAACTTTTGACGATATAAACGCTCGAAGACTTGCGGAAACCGACGTGGGATTGTTTTTTGAAACTTACGGAAACAAGCTGCTTATCGACGAATTTCAAAGAGTTCCGTCAATACTTTTGGAGATAAAGCGTATCGTAGACGAAAAGGCTTTAAGAGGCGAGAAAAACGAAGGTATGTTTTGGCTTACCGGTTCGCAAAAATTTAAAATGATGCAAGGCGTATCCGAAAGCCTTGCGGGGCGAGTGGCGGTATTCGATATGGCGGGGCTGTCATCTGCAGAAATCGACGGCAGGCCCTATTCCGTATTTTCGCCCGAGATAGTGGCAGTAAAAGAAATGGCAAACAAGTCTGAAAAAAAGAGCGTTCACGAGATCTACGAGCGGATATGGCGGGGCAGTATGCCGAAACTTTTGACTTCGGATATTTCTCGTGACAGGTATTACGCCGACTATATAAACACTTATCTCGAGAGGGACGTAAAAGACCTTTCGCAGGTAGGAAAGGTAAATGAATTTTACGACTTTTTGGTGTATGCGGCGGCGAGGACGGCACAGGAGTTCAAATGCGACGAGGCGTCGAAAGCGATAGGCGTTTCGTCGCCTACGATAAAGGCGTGGCTTGCGATTTTAGAGCGGTCGGGCATAGTAGCGCTCGTAAAGCCCTATTTTACCAACGTGACCAAAAGCATAGTAAAAACGCCGAAAATTTACTTTATGGACACGGGACTATGCTCGTATCTCTGTCGTTGGAGCAGTGCGGAAACTTTAGAAAACGGCGCTATGGACGGCGCTATGCTTGAAACTTACATCGTTTCGGAACTGATAAAAAACCGTTATAACGGCGGACTTTTGTCTGACTTGTATTTTTATAGAGATAAAGAGAAAAGGGAAGTCGATATAATAATTCCGATAGGTAACGCAATATACCCAATCGAAATCAAGAAAAACAAAAACCCTTTAAACCCTACCAAAAATTTCGGTGCGCTTAAATCTTTAAACAAAGAAGTGAAAACGGGGCTTATAATGTGTATGAGCGACGAAGTTATTCCGTTTGATAAATCGGGATATTATTTCCCGATATGGGCGTTATAATTTAAAAGAAATGACTGCGCTCGGTAAAACATGCGAAAAATTTTGTAAAAGTCATAAAACGGGTAAAAAACGCTTGACTTTTTTCTGAAAATTTAATAAAATAATTTGGCGATTATGTCGTAAAGGTGATTTTTAAGAACAATGCCCCTCTGAAAAATACCTTGCGAATAATAAAATTTATAATATTCGGAGAAAAATTATGAAGACATATATGGCTACCAATGAAACGGTAGAAAGAAAGTGGTATGTCGTCGATGCGTCCGGAATGCCTCTCGGCAGACTTGCAAGTCAAGTCGCTGCGATACTTCGCGGAAAGCATAAACCGACGTTTACCCCTAACGTCGATACGGGCGATTTCGTAATCGTATTGAATTGCGATAAAGTCGTTCTTACCGGCAAGAAATACGACCAAAAATATTACACTTATCATACCGGATACATCGGCGGACTCAAACAGATCCCGTATTCGAGAATGATGGCTGAAAAGTCGGACGTAGCGGTTTACGAGGCTGTAAAGGGAATGCTTCCCAAGAACAAACTCGGCAGACAAATGCTCACCAAACTTCGCGTATATAAGGGCGGAGAGCATAATCATCAGGCTCAAAAGCCGGAAGAACTCAAGTTGGTTTAAGCGGAGGTAATAGAAAATGGCAAAAGTATCCGTTAAAAAGAAAATACAATATTGGGGTACCGGCAGAAGAAAGTCTGCGGTCGCAAGAGTAAGACTTATTCCCGGCGGCAACGGTACTATAACGATAAACGGCAGAGGAATAGACGAATATTGCGATTTGGATACGCTTAAACTTATAATTCGTCAACCGCTCGTATTAACCGAAACCGAAAGCAAGTATGACGTATTCGTAAACGTAGTAGGCGGCGGATTTACCGGTCAAGCGGGCGCTATACGTCACGGAATATCGAGAGCGCTTATCGTAGCGGAACCGGACCTTCGTCCTGCGCTTAAAAAAGCGGGATTCTTGACGAGAGATCCGAGAATGAAGGAAAGAAAGAAGTACGGCTTGAAAAAGGCTCGTCGTGCTCCGCAATTCTCAAAGAGATAATTTTTTATCTGTTTTCGAGTGGCGAAGCGTCAGTTTAATAAAATTTTAAAGATAATTCCTGCGGCAATTATGCCGCAGGAATTAAAAAAACCCAAAATAAAAGGAGACACTAATATGAAGAGTAAACTTAGAGTTTTGACAATTATAGCGGCCATTCTGGCGTTTTGTTTTGCTCTTACCGCTTGCACTCCCGGTAATTTTGATAAAGGCGTTGATAAAATGGAAAAAGCCGGATATGTTGTCGTTGCCAAAACTATCGACGGCGAAGATTGCGACGGCGGATTCCTTGCGACCAAAGGATTGTCTGATACATTACTTGCCGCACATTTTAAGTCCGTAAAGGCGGCCACAAAATACTATGATTCAATACACGACAATACGGATGATGACGCACATCTGACTCAAGACGGCAAATGGGTTTATTACGGTTCGGAAGAAGCCATAAAGACATTTACTAAATAAATACAAATTTAATAAGCGGCGTAGCTATCAGGCTACGCCGCTTTTACTTATTCGGTTTTTCTGTTTTTAGCCCATTCTTTCATTCGCAAATCTTTTTGGAGAATTTTCTTTCTCAGTCTGATACTTTGCGGGGTAACCTCGACGAGTTCGTCGTCGGCAATGAATTCCAGACATTGTTCGAGTGAAAGGACGGTCGGGGGAATGAGTTTTAATGCGTCGTCGCTTCCGGCCGCTCTGCTGTTGGTAAGGTGTTTTAATTTGCAGACGTTTACGGTCAGGTCGTCCTCTCTCGAATTTTCTCCTACGACTTGTCCCTCGTACACTTTTTCGCCTGCGCCCAAAAACAGAGTACATCTTTCTTGTGCGTTGAATAGCCCGTATTGAGTAGTAACTCCCGTCTCGAAGACTATTAAACTTCCTCTCGTTCTGCCTTCGATATCGCCCTTATATTCTTCGTAACCGGCAAAGACGTGGCTCATTATTCCGAAGCCCTTGGTGTCGGTCAGCATTTCGCTCCTATAACCGAACAGACACCTTGCCGGAATTTTGAATTCAAGCTTCGTATTGCCTCTGTCGTCTGCGGTCATATCTATAAGTTCGCCCTTTCTTGCGCCGAGTTTGTTCATAATGGCGCCGACGTATTCGTTGGGCACTTCTATTACCAAATCTTCTATCGGCTCGTGGGTTTTGCCGTTTATCTCTTTGAATATTACTTTCGGTCTTGAAACTTGAAATTCATAGCCCTCTCTGCGCATATTTTCTATCAAGATCGAAAGGTGCAGTTCGCCTCTGCCGAAAACTTTGAAAGTATCGGCGTTTTCCGTTTCTTCAACTCGCATGGAAACGTTGGTTTCTATTTCCTTAAAGAGCCTTGCGCGCAAATGTCTCGAAGTTACGAATTTGCCTTCTTTGCCCGCAAAAGGCGAGTTGTTTACCATAAACAGCATTGAAACGGTGGGTTCGTCGATTGCAACGAACGGCAAGCCCTCTACTAAGTCTTGCGAGCAGAGCGTTTCGCCTATATTGATTTTATCTATTCCGGAAACTGCGATGATATCGCCCAAAGCGGCGCTTTCCACTTCCGTTCTTTTAAGTCCGCTGAATTGGTAGAGTTTACCTACTCTCGCATTGGTAGTGGTTTTGTCGGTATGCACTACGGTAATGGGCTGTCCGTCGTAAATTTTTCCGCGAACTATTCTGCCGATACCTATTCGCCCTACGTATTCGTCGTAGTCGATATTACATATTATCGCTTGAAGCGGTGCGTCCATATCTCCGCTCGGCGCAGGAATTTCTTCCAAAATCGTATCCAGAAGCGGATTGAGATTGTCGCTTTCGTCCTCTAAATTCCTTTTCGCCCAGCCCTGCTTGGCGCTCGCATATACGACTTTGAAATCGAGTTGTTCGTCGTTGGCGCCGAGTTCTATAAACAAGTCGATTATTCCGTCTATCGTAGCGTTTAAATCTCCGCCCTTGTCTATCTTGTTTATGCAGACTATCGGCTTTTTGTTTAACGACAGCGCCTTTTTAAGTACGTATCTCGTCTGGGGCATACACCCTTCTACTGCGTCTACGAGCAAAACTACGCCGTCTACCATAGATAAAATTCTCTCGACCTCTCCGCCGAAATCGGCATGTCCGGGAGTATCTATAATGTTAATTTTGGTGTCTTTATAGACTACGGCGGTATTCTTTGCGAGAATGGTTATACCCCTTTCTCTCTCTATATCTCCGCTGTCCATAACCCTTTCGGCTACTACTTCGTTGGCTCTGAAAATATTATTTTGTTTCAAAAGTCCGTCAACGAGCGTCGTCTTGCCGTGGTCTACGTGAGCAATGATTGCAATATTTCTTATGTCGTTTCTAATATCCATACCATAAGATTATAAACTTAACTTATTGAATTGTCAAATAAATACAGAGAGTTTTCGTTTAAGTATTGAAAAAAAATAGACATTTTTGCGTGATTATGATAAAATCAATACATGCAGACAAGAGTTAAGAAAATTCTTATGATAGCGACGGGCGGAACGATCGCTTGCAAAGGCGGAAAATCCGGCTTGTCCCCCGAATTCACGAGTGAAGAAATACTTTCGTTCGTCCCTTCCGTAAGGGAGTTTTGCGAAGTGTATTCTCTGCAACTTATGAATATTGACAGTACGAATATGCGCCCTGCGCATTGGCTCAAAATCGCCGAGGCGATAGAGGAGAATTATTCGTCTTACGACGGATTCGTAATTTTACACGGCACGGATACGATGGCGTATACCGCCGCCGCTCTTTCGTACCTCATACAAAATAGTCCGAAGCCTATCGTGATAACGGGCGCTCAAAAGCCCGTCGGGGTAGAGGTAACAGACGCGATAATCAACCTATACGATAGTTTTTTATATTCTTCGTACAGTTATGCGAGCGGAGTTTCAATAGTTTTTGACGGCAAGGTCATTTGCGGAACGAGGGCAAAGAAAATGCGCACGAAAAGTTATAACGCCTTTTCGAGCATAAATTATCCATACGTTGCGACTATTCAGGACGGTAAAATCATTCAGTACAATAAATCCAAGTCGTCAAAGCGGCCGATATTTTATCATTCTTTAAGCGACAAAGTCGGATTGTTTAAAATTATTCCCGGCTCCGACGCAAAGATTTTGGACGCAATGTTTTCGCTGAACGACGCCGTTATTATAGAGAGTTTCGGAACGGGCGGTATTCCCGTCGGAGAGGGATACGATTTTTACGAAGTTATAGACAAATGGCGTAAAAAAGGGAAAACGATAGTAATGTGTACCCAAGTCGTAAGCGAGGGCAGCGATATGACTGTCTATAAAGTCGGAAAGGGCATTAAAGAGGAGTACGGCATTTTGGAGTCTTACGATATGACGCCCGAGGCGGTCGTCGCTAAACTTATGTGGATTTTAGGTTTGCAGCATACGCCGTCAAAAATCAAAAAGTTATTCTATAAGTCGATTAACAGCGATATTTTATACTCGGATTAAGGTGATTATATGATTAAAAAGTTTATAGGCTATTATCGGCCGCATATAAAATTATTCATTTTGGATATGACGTGTGCGCTTTTAGTTGCCGCATGCAATCTTGTTTATCCGAGAATTGCGGGAACTATCGTAAAGGCTACCGAGATATCTTATATTCTGGAATGGTCGGGAATTTTGCTCGGAATATTCATATTAAAAGCCGCGCTCAATTATATAATTGATTATTGGGGGCATACCTTAGGCGTAAGAATTCAAGGCGATATGAGAAAAGAACTCTTTGCTCACTTGCAAAAATTGCCGTTTTCTTATTACGACGAGACCAAAACAGGCTCTATAATGAGTAGGATAATCAACGATTTATTCGAAATTTCCGAACTTGCGCACCACGGCCCCGAGGACTTGTTTTTGTCGCTTATATCTATGATAGGCGCACTCGTGATGATATTTTTGATCAATCCGTGGTTAGCGCTCATCGTATTCATTATTTTGCCGTTTATGTTGCTTATAGCGGTCAAACAGCGTTTGAATTTGCACCATTCGTTCCAGGTTTCGAGGGAAAAGACTGCCGAAATCAACTCGACGGTTGAGAGTTCTATATCCGGAATAAGAGTTTCCAAGGCGTATACGGCGGAAGACCACGAAAATTTGAAATTCGAAGATGCGAACGAACAGTTAAAGAATGCGAGAAGTATGCAGTATAAAGCGTTGGCGCAGTTCGGTACGACTATGACTTTCCTTATGGATTTCCTTTATCTCGTGGCGTTTGCCGCAGGCGGAATATTTTTCGTAAAAGGTTATATAGAAGCAGGCGGAGTTACTTCTTACGTTTTATATATTGCAATGCTCATCTCGCCCATAAGGACTTTCGTAATGCTTTTCCAGCAGATAGAGGAGGGCGCAACCGGTTTCAAGAGGTTTATCGAGGTAATGGAAGAGGAACCGGAGCAAGAGAGCGAAAATACCGTTCCCGTGGATAAATTGAAAGGGGATATAGTATTCGACGACGTAAGTTTCAAATACGGAAAGGCAAGACATGCGGATAGGGATAACATATTAGACCATTTCAACCTTAAAATAAATGCGGGGCATACTGTTGCGCTCGTCGGACCGTCCGGTGGCGGAAAGACCACGCTTTGCAACGTTATTCCGAGGTTTTATGAGATTGACGAAGGTAAAATAACTATCGACGGAATAGATACGAAGGATATGTCGCTCAAAGATTTGAGGAGAAACATAGGAATAGTGGCGCAAGACGTATTTATCTTCGGCGGCACGGTGAAAGACAATATCGCCTACGGCGACTTCAATGCGACGGACGAACAAATAATAGAGGCGGCAAAACTTGCCAATATCCACGATTTTATAACTTCGCTCGACGACGGTTACGATACGTACGTCGGCGAACGGGGCGTAAAACTTTCCGGCGGACAAAAGCAGAGAATAGCGATAGCGAGGGCATTTTTGAAAAATCCGCCCATACTTATACTGGACGAGGCGACGAGCGCACTCGACAACGTGACCGAAATGCAGATTCAAGAAGCGCTTGAACGCCTTTCCGTAGGCAGAACGACGATAGTCGTTGCGCACAGACTTTCAACGGTCAAGAATGCGGACGAAATAGTTGTGATAACTGCGGACGGCATTGCCGAAAGGGGAACGCACGACGAACTCATAGCGCTTGGCGGCATATATAAAACGCTTTACGAATATCAGTTCAGGAATCTTTAAAAATGTTAGATAATCAATCTATAAGGCGACTTTTCGGAAAAGACAAGGCGCATTTCGCAATAATCGAATACAATTTAAGAGAGTGCGAGGATAGTATCGTTTACGCAGAGACCGACGGCGTTCTTATGTATTTAAAAGAAGAAGATATGGCGCTCCTATACGGTTTTAACAAGGATAGGGCGAAAGAAGTTTGCGAGGAAAGCGGAATAAAGCCGCAGTTGGTATTTTGTTCGTCTTGCGAGGAGCGAGAGGCGTGCTGTGAGTTGTTCGGTTTTAAAAACGTCAAAGAGTGTTGGCAAGTTTTATATGAAAAATCGGCGGACATTAAAGCACCTAAAAATACCGAGATTATAAAAATGGCTCCGACAAAAGAGAACTTGGAATTTATATATTCGAGGCACAATAACGGTGAAACCGAGTCGAAAATAAGAGAAATTTTACAAGGGCGTGGGTTTTATGCGGCGGTAACGGACGGTAAGATTTCGGGGTTCATAAGTACTCACGATGAGGGAGCGATCGGGTTTTTATTCGTTGAAAAAGAGTTCAGAAAAATGGGTATAGGCAGTTATCTCGTTGACTATATGATAAAAAAGTTGTCGAGTGAGGGCAAAGTCGCCTATGCGAACGTTATAACCGATAACGAGGCGAGTTACAGAATGCATTTGAAGATGGGATATATTCCGTCGGATAAAAAGGTATATTGGTGTTTATAGAATTATGAAGAAAAAATTTTTAAGTTTGGTAACGGGCATAATATCGGGCGCCGTAGCCTTAGGGCTGTTTGCGGTTGCCGTATTTTGCATAACGCACATAAGCAGAGTGTCCGAGGTGATACGAGACACGACTGACGATCTCGGCGGAATAAACCTTATCGCATACGCCGGAATAGGGTATTTTGTGGCGATCTTGGGTATTATCATTGCCGGAGCGCTGGGTTGTTACAGAGTAATGCTTGCCTATTATTATTGTAAGATATTTGCGTCTGACGAAAAATTCTATGACGAAAGGCGAAAGGGAATAATCGGGTTTACCGTTTTAGCGCTTATAATGTTTATAGGGTTCGGCGTAATATACTTTTGGCTGAGCGATATTATAAATATAAGATTTGTAAAGCCGGTAAGTCTCGCATTTATGATAACATACGGGCTGATTATATTCCTTCCGATTCTGGAAATGGTATTATCGAGCGTAATAAAGCCTAAAACGAAAGAGAAAAAGGAAAAGGCGGAAAATTTGAGCAAGGCGAAAATATCCGAAGAATTGACAAAACTCGCCGACGAAACGGCTGAAAGTGAAGTCGGAGAGAAATCCGAGAAAGACGAAGATAAAAATGTTTAAAATTTTCAGTAAAATGCTTGACAAAAAATTTTCGGTATGATATTATATACGAGCGTTGAAAATTTTAAACGGGGTGTAGCGCAGTTGGTAGCGCACGTGGTTTGGGACCATGGGGTCGGGAGTTCGAGTCTCTTCACCCCGACCAAAAACGGAATTCCGTAATTGAGGACCTTTAGCTCAGTTGGTTAGAGCAACCGGCTCATAACCGGTCGGTCCTAGGTTCGAGTCCTAGAAGGTCCACCAACAGCAACGTGACGTTGCATCCAATGCTACGCCACGAGTTCAGGGAAGCACAAGCGAAACTTCCGCATATTGGGTTTTAGTTAACCTTAGTATGTAAATACGTGACGTTGCATCCAATGCTACGGCCACAAGTTCAGGGAAGCACAAGCGAAACTTCCGCATATTGGGTTTTAGTTAACCTTAGTATGTAAATACGTGACGTTGCATTCGATGCTACGCCACGAGCATAGGGAAGTTCAGATAGACTTTCCGAACAACGCAAGAGATATTATAATATAGTTTATAATATCCTACAAAATGGCCTGGTAGTTCAGCTGGTTAGAACGCTAGCCTGTCACGCTAGAGGTCGTGGGTTCGATCCCCATCCAGGTCGCCAAAAACAAAGCCTTAAACGGAAGATTAAGGCAAAAATGCCTTGGTAGCTCAGTCGGTAGAGCAAGGGACTGAAAATCCCTCTGTCGGTGGTTCGATTCCGCCCTAAGGCACCATTATTTTTATATGGAGTTCAATTTGCTGGTGTAGCTCAACTGGCAGAGCAGCTGACTTGTAATCAGCAGGTTGTGGGTTCGATTCCAATCGCCAGCTCCAAAAATGGACAGGTTCCCGAGCGGCCAAAGGGAACAGACTGTAAATCTGTCGTCACCGACTTCGGTGGTTCGAATCCACCCCTGTCCACCACAATAAAAGGCATACCATAAGGTATGCCTTTTATTGTGGTGGACAGTAGGTCGCTTCGTTACGCCCTGTCGCTCGAACGTCACGCCGAAGGCGTGCGTCCTGCCAGGGGCCCCGCTTGCGGGGTATGGCAGTATCCACCCTTGGTATGCCTTTTATTGTGGTGGACAGTAGGTTGCTCCTTAGCCGAATGGAAATGAAGTTGAACTCGCCTTAAGCGGTTCTTTTGCGCCCTTTTCGGCGAGTTCTCGCAGAATGAATTGATATAGAGTAACATATCTCATCAATAGCTTTTTTGAGGGGCAATAAAACGGTTAATGCGTTGTTAAATCCCTTGACAATACGGT
>CAJOMT010000011.1 GCA_905235815.1 uncultured Clostridia bacterium | reverse complement strand
AGAAAGAAGAAAATACTTCAATATGTAGTAGACGATTACATTGAATCTGCCGTTCCCGTATCGTCAAAGAGTTTAACGGAAAGGCATTTGAAGAATCTGTCGTCGGCGACGATCAGGAACGAATTATCGGCGCTCGAAGAACTCGGATATTTAACACAAATCCACACGTCATCGGGAAGAGTTCCGTCAGCGGAAGCATATAAATTATATGTAAGCGATTTAATGGTAAAGGATAAACTCAGCGATAAAGAGTTAGACTATATCAAACAAATCTTTCTCGAAAAGGCGGATAATCTCGAAGAAGTCATAAAAAATACCACGAAGGTTATAAGCGAACTCACGTCTTATCCGTCGGTGGGAATGCAAAACAAGGATTTGAGCGAAAAAATCGAGAACATTAAATTTTTCAGATATAAACAAGACCAAGCGCTCGTACTTATAGTTACGGAATACAGGTTGCTTAAAGATAATTACATCGACGTGCCGCCGACCATGACGGACGAACAGTTGACGGAATCCGAAACCGTTCTCGGAAATATGTTAAGGGGCAAGAGTTTTGACGAAGTCTGCAACTTAAAGCCCGAACTCGAAGACAGTTTTATGGGATATAAAAATATTTTCGTAAACGTTATCGAGGCGTTAAAGACGTATATGAAAGCGAGCGATACCGACGTCGTTACCGAGGGAGAAGACAAGATACTCGAACACCCCGAATACGCCGATATCGGCAAGATAAAGGACTTTTTATCCGTCGTAACGAGTAAAGATAAGGTAATGAACTTATTGACCGAAGACGGCAAGGATATAAAGATAAACGTCAAGATAGGCACCGACGGCTACGATGAAATTCCCGAAGGTTGTTCGCTCGTAACCGCAACGTATACGGTGAACGGCAACAAACTCGGAACGTACGGAGTTTTGGGGCCGACGAGAATGGATTATCAAAAAGTAGTTGCGGTTTTGGAAAACGTCGGAAAAATTTTGGAAAGTATATTGACTGATAGGTATTAAGATGGCAGAAAAAGCAAAAAAGAAAGACGAAAAAGAAGAATTAAAAGCGGAAGAGGAGATAAAATCCGAACCAAAGAGTAAAATTGAAGACGAGGACGCAGCGTATATCGAGAAGTTGAGCGAAAAGAAAGCCAAAAAACTTTTGGCGGAATACATTGCCGCGAACAAAGAACTCTCTGATGAAGTCGAAAAATTAAAGGCGGAGGCAGAAGAAAATCACAACGATTATCTTCGTGCGAGAGCCGATTGCGAGAACGTCAGAAAGCGCAAAGCGGAAGAAGTTCGCGCCGCATACGACGACGGAAGGACGGAAGCGGTAAGCAAGATTTTGGCGATAGGCGACAGTTTGGATTGGGCTTTAAAAATGGAACTCGACGACAAGACGAGAGAGGGCATAGAAAAGCTCGTAAAAAAATTCAACGATACGCTCGACGGTCTCGGAGTAAAAGAATTTTCTCCCGAAGCGGGATCCGAATTTGACCCGAACGTTGCGGCTGCGGTAATGCAGGTAGACGGCGAAGATGGCGAAAAGAGCGGCACGATAAAGCAAGTTTTCGGCAGAGGATATAAACTCGGCGACAAGATTATAAGATATGCTCAAGTGTCGGTTGTAAAATAGAAAAGTCGGTCTATATGACGATTAAATATAAAAAATAAACAAAAAGTGAGGTAATAGATTATGAGTAAAATAATAGGAATTGATTTAGGAACGACAAACTCTTGCGTTGCCGTTATGGAAGGCGGCGAGCCGGTAGTTATAGCGAATGCCGAGGGTTCGAGAACGACCCCGTCGGTAGTAGGTTTTCAAAAAGACGGCGAAAGGCTCGTAGGTCAGGTCGCAAAGCGTCAAGCGGTAGCCAACAGCGACAGAACGGTAATATCGATTAAAAGACATATGGGTTCCGACTACAAAGTCGCAATTGACGGAAAGCAATTTTCCCCGCAGGAAATTTCCGCAATGATACTCAGCAAACTTAAAAAGGACGCCGAAGCTTATTTGGGCGAACCGGTAAAAGATGCGGTAATCACTTGTCCGGCATACTTTAACGACAGTCAGCGTCAAGCGACGAAAGACGCAGGTAAAATTGCGGGACTTAACGTTCTTCGTATAATAAACGAACCGACTGCGGCGGCTCTCGCATACGGACTTGACAAGGATAAGTCTTCGCATAAAGTTATGATATACGACTTGGGCGGCGGCACGTTCGACGTTTCCATACTCGATATAGGCGACGGAGTGTTCGAAGTTTTGGCGACGAACGGTAACGTATCGCTCGGCGGCGACGATTTCGATAAGAGAATAATGGATTGGGTAGTAGAAGACTTCAAATCCAAAGAGGGCATAGACCTTTCCAAAGATAAGATGGCTATGCAGAGAATAAAAGAGGCGGCTGAAAAGGCTAAAATTGAACTTTCGAGCATGAGTTCGACCAATATCAACCTTCCGTTCATAACTGCGGACGCAACCGGCCCGAAGCACCTCGACGTAACGCTTACCAAAGACAAGTTCGACACTATGACGAAAGACCTCGTCGAGATGACGAAAGAGCCTATGAGAAAGGCGATGAAAGACGCAGGACTTTCTTATAGCGATATTGCGAAAGTAATATTAGTCGGCGGTTCTACGAGAATACCGGCGGTAGTAGAGGCAGTAAAACAAGAAACGGGCAAAGATCCGTTCAAGGGAATCAACCCCGACGAATGCGTAGCGATCGGCGCAGCTATTCAAGGCGGCGTATTGACGGGCGAAGTAAAGGACGTATTGCTTTTGGACGTAACTCCGCTTTCATTGGGTATCGAAACCCTCGGCGGCGTGTTCACAAAACTTATCGACAGAAATACCACTATACCGGTAAAGAAATCTCAAGTTTTCTCGACCGCTGCGGATAATCAGCCCGAGGTTACTATTCACGTATTGCAAGGCGAAAGACAATTTGCCAAAGACAATAAGACTTTAGGTCAATTCAATCTCGGAGGAATTGCTCCGGCGCCGAGAGGAATACCTCAGATAGAAGTTACGTTCGATATAGATGCAAGCGGCATAGTTCACGTTACCGCGAAAGATTTAGGCACGCAGAAAGCGGCGGATATAACGATAACGTCGTCGACCAACCTTTCCGAAGAAGATATCGACAAGGCTGTTAAAGAGGCGGAGAGATACGAAGAGGAAGATAAGAAGAGAAAAGAGGCGGTAGAAAACAAGAACAAGCTCGACAGTCTTATATTCCAAGTAGAAAAGACGGTTAAAGAGAGCGGAGATAAACTTTCCGAAGAGGATAAGGCTACCGTAGAGAACGCAGTCAAAGAGGCTAAGGAAGAACTCGCAAGCGACGATAACGACAGAATCGTAAAGGCTACCGAAAAACTTTCGAACGACGTTCAGGCGGTATTTACGAAACTCTATCAGCAAGCGCAGGCGGAAGCGCCGCAAGGAGATAACGGTTCAACCGACGGCGATACCGAATTCCACCAAAACTAACAATATATTGGCTGTTGCAAAAGCGACAGCCAATCGCTCTATAAAAATAAATTTGCAAGCTAAAAGAGGACAAAATGGCAAAGACACATTATGAAACGCTTGGCGTGGACAAGAATGCCACTCAAGACGAAATTAAATCGGCATACAGAAAACTTGCCAGACAATACCACCCCGATTTACACCCAAACGACGAGGAATGTGCTAAGAAATTCAAAGAAATAAACGAGGCGAACGAGATATTATCAGATCCCGAAAAACGTAAACAATACGATTTCGAGCTTGAAAATCCGGGAGCGAGCGCTTTCGGCGGCGCCGGTGGATTCGGCGGCGGATTCAGCGGAGGATTTTCGGATATTTTCGGAGATATATTCAGTCAATTTACCGGCGGCGGTTCTGCGGCGAGTGCTCAGGACAGGACCGGTCAAGATATAACGATTGAAGTAGAACTTTCTTTCCTCGATGCGGCAAAGGGTTGCAAAAAGGATATAACGTACACGAGAAAAGAGCCGTGCAAAGACTGTAATTCGACGGGCGCAAAGAACGGTACGGCATATAAGACTTGTTCAAAGTGCAAGGGCAGCGGTACAATTCAGTATGCGTCCGGCAGCAGTATTTTCAGAACCATAAGAACTGTCGTTTGCGACGTTTGCGGCGGCAGCGGCAAAAATATAACCGAAAAATGTCCGACGTGCGGCGGCAAGGGCTATCAAAAGCGCTCGACGACAGTTTCTTTCGATATTCCGGCAGGTGCGGATACCGGAAGTTATATGAAGAAGAGGGGCTACGGCGAGGCGTCTACGATGGGCGGAAGCGCAGGCGATCTGATCGTCGTATTCAAGGTATTGCCGCATAAGATTTTCGTGAGAAAAAATTATGATTTATACGTAAATTTACCGATAGACTTCAAGACGGCGGCATTGGGCGGAAAAGTCAAAGTTCCGTCGATCGATAACGTTACGTCGCTCGATATTCCCGAGGGAACTCAATCGGGCAAAGAGTTCGTATTGAGAGGCAAAGGAATAAAATCGAGGATGCGCACGGGCGATTTGCACGTTATAGTAAACGTGGAAGTTCCGACTAAATTGACCAGAGCGCAAAAGCAGCGCTTAATGGACTTTGACAGCGATATCGAAGTAAAGCAGTACGACAAGATGAAAAAATATAACGATAACGTTGAAAGTCTTTACGGCGAAAACCCGTACCAAAAATAATATAAAACTCGGCTTATGTGCCGAGTTTTTCATTTAAAAGCGATAGCCGAACGGAAAAAATTTGCAATTATGCTAAAAATAACAAAAATCGATTGACGAAACGGTAGAAAATATGTTATATTTTAATATATGAAATTCTCTGATTACGATTTGGTTTTAATAACCGATGAGCGTGAAAGATTGTACTTTCTCGGTTTTCATTCGACGGACGGCTATTTGTTGTTATCCAAAAAAGGAAAGACGTTCGTCATTGACGACAGATATTATTATGCCGCCAAAAAGGCGTTAGCGCCAAAGGGCGTTGAAGTCATATCCGGTTACGGCTACGGAATCTTTAAAGAGCAAGCGGAGAAAGTCAACGCTAAAACTATCGGAATAGATTATACCAAAACTACTTTAAGCGAGTATGAAATTCTCAAAAAATCGGGCTATGAGTTTTTGGATATTTCCGAAGAACTCAAAACCGAAATGGCGGTAAAGACAGACGAAGAAATAGGCTATATCGCTAAGGCGTGCCAAATAGCGGAAAGGGCTTGGCGAGCAACGCTTCCGCTGATAAAAGAGGGCGTAACAGAGAGAGAAGTCGCAAACGAACTCGAATACAACTTCAAAAAATTCGGGGCGTCCGGTACTTCGTTCGATACGATAATAGCATTCGGCGAGAACGCCGCCGTTCCGCACCACGAAACGGGGGACAGAAAACTCAGAAATAACGAGTGCGTTCTTATGGATTTCGGGTGCCTTTATAAAGGTTATTGTTCGGATATGACGAGAACTATGTTTTTCGGGACTCCGACGAAAGAGTTTAAAGACGCATATAAGGCAGTATTAAAGGCGCACGAGAGCGCCGCAAGGTTTGTAAAAGAAGGCGTTAGCGGCAAGGATGCGGACGGCGTAGCGAGAGACGTATTGAATGAGAGCGGCTACGGAAAATATTTTACCCATTCGCTCGGACACGGTATCGGCGTCAATATTCACGAATCTCCTAACCTTTCGCCAAAAAGCGACTGGATACTTAAAAACAATATGGTATTTTCGAATGAACCGGGAGTATATCTTAACGGCAAATTCGGAATAAGAATAGAGGACAGTGCATATTTGCATTTAGGAGAATATAAGTCTTTTATGAAGGACGATAAGAGACTTATCGTGCTGAAAAACGGCAAGGCACGAAAGATAAAAAGTACAGAGAAATAATTTAAAAAAATATATCCAAAACCAAAGGAGATAAATTTATGGTATTAGCAGGCGATTTAAGAAAAGGCGTAACTATCGAATACGATGGCAAGGTCTGGACGGTTGTAGACTTTTTGCACGTAAAACCGGGCAAGGGTGCGGCATTCGTAAGAACTACTCTCAAAAACGTAGTAGACGGCAAAGTGTTGCAAATAACTTTCAACCCGACCGAAAAATTTGAAAATGCGGTAATAGAGACCAAGAGAATGACTTATTCGTATAACGACGGCGAACTCTATTACTTTATGGACGAAGAATATAATATGGAACCGCTCAACTACGATCAAGTAGAAGACGCATTGAAGTGGATAAGAGAGAACGATCCCGTAGTAGTCAAGTTCTATAAGGGCAAGGCGTTCTCGGTAGATTGCGAGAACTTCGTTGAATTATTGGTTACCGAGGCGGAGCCGGGCGTTGCCGGAAACACCGCTACGAACGCTACCAAGAGAGCGAAACTCGAAACCGGCGTAGAAATACAAGTACCGATGTTCGTCAACGAGGGCGAGGTTATCCGTATCGATACCCGTACCGGCGAATATATGGAAAGAGTTAAGAAATAATTTAAAAAATAAAAATAATGGCTTCGGCTTACCGCCGAAGCCATTAGCAAATAAAATAAATTCGATGCAGTTTATTTTTATTTGCTACGCATTGGAGATCTATGAAAACTGTTGTCATAACCGGCGCCACCGGCGGCATAGGTGAGGCTATAAGTCGATTATTCGCGAAAAACGGTTATTTTGTGGGCGTACATTCGTATAGTAAAGCGGATAAGGCGATAGCCCTTGCCAAAGATATAGGCGGCGAGGCGATGGTATTCGATTTAAGAGACGAAAGCGCAGTAAACGCCGCCTTAGCAGGTTTTATAAAGCGGCACGGCAAAATCGACGTATTAGTGAACTGCGCAGGGGTAGCCGCACCCATAAAACCCGTTATCGATACGACTGAAAAAGAATACGACGAAGTGTTCGATATTAACGTAAAAGGGGCCTATATGACGGTTAAAGCCGTAATTCCGAGTATGTTAGACGGTGGCGGGAGCATTGTTAACGTGTCGTCTATGTGGGGTATAGCAGGCGGCTCTTGCGAGGCAATTTACTCGGCGAGCAAGGCCGCTTTGATAGGTTTTACAAAGGCGCTTGCCAAAGAATATGCCGAGGCGAATATCAGGGTAAACGCAGTTGCGCCGGGGCTTATCGATACGGCTATGAACGACAATCTGTCAAAAGAGGACAAGGCGCTTGCGATAGAGGATATACCGCTTAAAAGAATAGGCAAACCCGATGAGGTGGCGGAGGCGGTATACTATCTTGCCGAAAAGGCTACTTTCACTACCGGCGAAGTTTTAAACGTCAGCGGCGGAGAAGTAATTTAATTTTCTGTATTTCATAAAAAATTGCCTCGTTGCGCCTTTTAGGCGCAGCGAGGCATAATTTTTTTTACGTTAATTTACTTTGGCTATAAAAATTATATTCCAAAACACTTATTAAGCATTTTGTTTTCTCCAAAAACGAGGAGCGTTTTATCTTGTGTGAGCAGGGTGTCCGGCGAAACGAAAGCGTCTGCCTTGCCGTTTTCTTTTACTGCTATGATATTGATATTGTATTTTTTACGGATATCGATTTTTCCTATCGTTTTCCCGACCCATTCTTTCGGTACGTTGACCTCATAAATAGAGGACGAATCGTCAATTTCGATATAGTCGAGTATATGATCCGAACTGTATTTGATTGCCAGCCAAGAGGCAAGTTGTTTTTCGGGATAGACGATTTCATCGGCGCCGTTGCGGAGTAAGAATTTTGCTTGTCCGTCACGCTCTGCTCTGGACACGACCTTTTTTGCGCCGAGTTCTTTTAACAGATAAGTCGTTTCGAGCGAACTCTGGAAATTTCCGCTGATCGTTACGATACAGATATCGAAGTTGTTTACGCCGATAGATTTTAAAAATGCTTCGTCCGTGCTGTTTCCTATCAGGCCGCTTGTAACGTAGGGCATAACTCCGTTTATCCGTTCCTCATTATGATCAATAGCCATAACCTCGTGGCCGAGTTGGTTCAATTTCATTGCGATATGCTTGCCGAATCTACCGATTCCTATCAGTAATATAGTTTTCTTTTTCATATAAAACTCCTTGCGGCTTTTAGCCGATTGTTATTTGTTCGAGAGGGAACTTGCTCATCGGATTATTTTTAGTTCCGATCGTCGCATAAATGAGCGTCAGTCCTCCGATACGCCCCAAAAACATAAGCACCATTAAAATTATTTTAGAGACGACTCCTAAAGAAGCCGTTAAACCGAGCGAAAGTCCTACCGTTCCGATTGCCGACGCAGTTTCAAACAGACAAGTCGAAAGCGGAAAATTTTCTATTATGGATATGATGAAACCGCTTAACAGAAACAGCGATATATATATGAAGAAAATGGCGACGGCGCCCTTTACGGCGTCATGACTGATTCTGCGTTTGCCCATTTCAACGTCCGACTTATTGCGAAACGCCGAAATCGCAGATGCGACCAAAACGGCGAGCGTCATCGTTTTCATACCTCCGGCAGTAGAGCCGGTGGAGCCGCCTATAAGCATCAGAGGTATCATCAATGATCTGCCCGCATCTCTCATTTCTGCCAAATTTGCGGTATTGAACCCCGCAGTTCTCGTCGTGACGGATTGAAAAAGAGATAGTAATATGCGTTCTCCTAAATCATATTCTGAAAACTCAAAGAAGAAAAAGTACAAGGCGGGCAAGAATATCAGTATTGCGGAAACTGACAAGGCGACTTTACTTTGCAATCTGTATTTTGACAGCCGCCACTTATTATTGCGAACGTCGTCCCAAACCAAAAATCCTATACCGCCGATTATAATCAAAAGCATAATCGTGATATTTACGATCGGTTGTGCCGCATAAGTCGTCAAGGATCCAGTCTCGCTTCCGAGAATATCAAATCCCGCATTGCAAAATGCGGATATCGAATGGAATAAAGCAAGCCAAATCCCTTTGGCCCCGTAATCTTTACAGAAAACGGGCAATAAAATAAGCGCTCCGATGAGTTCGAATATGAATATGCATTTTACAATAAATTTTGTAAGTTTGATTATTCCTCCGGTGCTTGTGGCGGACAGAGTTTCTTTTACCGTATCTCTCCCGAAGATTCCGATTCTCTTTCCGGCTAAAACGATAAAGGAAACGGCTACGGTAACGACGCCCATACCTCCTATTTGTATCAGCACTAAAATTACTATTTGCCCGAATAGCGACCAGTGAGAGGCCGTATCAAAGACTATCAAACCGGTTACGCACGTTGCGGAAACGGAAGTAAAAAGCGAATCTATAAACCTTGTCCACGTTCTGTCGGCGCTCGAAATAGGAAATGACAGCAATAATGCGCCTATCAAAATCAATCCCGCAAAACTAAGTAGAATAATTTGATATGGGGATCTTTTCAGCAGTTTTTTTAAATTCATTAAAGTTTACCCATTAAGTTCTAATAAACAAAATTTTACAGTATATTACCACTTTTTAATATTTGTGTCAAGCATTTTAAAATACCGCTCGGCGTAGAGCGGCATTTTTAAAATTTTTATCGTTGATTATAAGATTGATTTCACGGTATTTACTACGTTTTCGACGGTAAAGCCGTATTTTTCCAAGAGAACTTTATACGGCGCAGATTCTCCGAAATGGTCAATCCCCAGAACTTTTCCGTCCAATCCGACGTATTTATACCAAGTATCGGGCGTTGCCATTTCGATAGCGACTCTCTTTCTTACCGAATTCGGCAAAACGCTTTCTCTATATTCGGCGCTCTGTTTATCGAATAATTCCATACACGGAACCGAAACCACTCTGACGTCGATATTTTCATTTAGTAACTCTTTTTGCGCATTCATTGCAAGTTCCACTTCCGAACCGCTTGCAAGCAGTATTGCGTCGGGCACTGTCTTTTTCGACTCCGATAAGATATAAGCACCCTTTAATGCGTTTTCGGACGAGTTCTCATATTGCGGAAGATTTTGCCTTGTCAAGACGAGACAAGTCGGACCTTTGCCGCTCAATGCGGATATCCAGGCATAAGCCGTTTCCTTGCCGTCCGCAGGGCGGAAAACTTTCATATTCGGAATACTTCTAAGCCCCGAAAGTTGCTCTATAGGTTGATGAGTGGGGCCGTCCTCGCCGACGCCTATCGAATCGTGCGTTAAAATGTAAGTGACGTTTAAATTCATTATTGCGGATAGGCGCATAGCGTTTTTCATATAGTCCGAGAACGCAAAGAACGTTGCGCAGTAGGGGATAAGTCCACCGCATGCAGCGATACCGTTACATATTGCGGACATTGCGTGTTCCCTTATGCCGAAATGGATATTGGAGCCGCCTCGATTTTCGGGCGAATAATATTCTCTCGACTTCATATTCGACTTGTTCGACGGTGCAAGGTCGGCGCTTCCGCCTATTAAATTCGGAACGAGGTCGGACAGTTTATTCAAGACTTCATAGCTCGTATTTCTCGTAGCATCCGGCTTTTCGAACTCGAAAAGGGTTTTTTCGTTTAAGAGGTCGGGCAATTTACCCGATTTAAAGTATTCGTATTTTTCTGCGAGGTCGGGGTAGTTCTTTTTATAATCTGCAAACAAAGAATTCCACGCATTTTCTATTTTTTCGCCTCGCTCCGTATAAACTTTTTTAAGCTTTTTAACTTCTTCGGGGAGAGTGAACGGCGGATAGTTATAGCCGAGGTTTTCCCTTAAAGCCTTAATTCCGTCCTCGCCGAGCGGTGAGCCGTGTACTGCGGAAGTGCCGGCTTTGGGGGAACCGTAACCTATTACGGTCTTGACGATTATAAGCGACGGTTTTTCCTTTTCGGCTTTCGCCTTTTCGATAGCGTCGGAAATTTTTTGCATATCGTTTCCGTCGTCTACCGTCAGAACTTGCCAGCCCTGAGCGATATGCCGTGCCTTGACGTCCTCGGTAAAGGCGATATCGGTATCTCCCTCTATCGTAATGTTGTTTTTATCGTATAAAACTATAAGTTTTCCGAGTTTTAAAGTACCGGCAAGCGACGCCGCCTCATATTCGATACCTTCCATTAAACAGCCGTCGCCGCAGAGGGCGTAAGTGTAATGGTCTACGATCGGGAAGCCGTCCCGATTGAATATTTCAGCGAGATGCGATTCTGCGATAGCCATACCTACGGCGTTGGCGATGCCTTGCCCCAAAGGTCCTGTCGAAATTTCAACGCCGGGGGCGACGCCGTATTCGGGGTGTCCTGCGGCTTTTGAACCGTATTGACGGAAGTTTTTCAAGTCTTCCATAGAGATATCGTATCCGAAAATATGCAATAGGGAATACTGTAGCATAGAGCCGTGCCCTGCGGAAAGAATAAATCTGTCCCTATTATCGAATTTCGGGTTGAGTGGATTGAAAGAGAGGTGCTTTGCGAAAAGCGTATACGCCATAGGCGCACTGCCGAGCGGCAATCCGGGGTGTCCGGAATTAGCTTGTTGGATACTTTCAGCAGAAAGAACTCTCACTGTGTTTACGGTCAACTGGTCAACGTTCATAACTTTCTCCGAATAGTTTAATTTTGAATTATAGGTTTCGTGCGGCAGAGTGCCGACGAGAAACCCAACCGAATATATTATATCATTGTCATCTTTCGTTTTCAAGTAAATTTAATCCATTATCGGCAAAAGTTTTTCTTTATGTTCGTAAAAACTTCACATAACACTTTACATTTACGTAAATAAAAGGTATAATAAACGTGAATAAATATGAGGAATAATAATATGCTGGTTAGAAATTTACTCGGATACAGATTTAAAGAAACCCCCAAAGACTGCGTTATAGACAGTCACGCTCTTATGATGAAGGGCGGATATATGAAATTTATGTGCACGGGCAGTTATTCGCTTTTTACTCCCACAAAAAGAATAACCCGTAAAATCGAAGAAATTTTAAGGGAAGAAATGGATAGAATAGGCGGGCAAGAAGTGCTTTTCCCCGTGGTTATGCCTGCGTCGTTATGGGAAGAATCGGGGAGATATACGTCTATCGGAAGCGAAATGGCGAGGTTTACGGATAGAAACAACGCAAAAATGGTACTCGGTATGACTCACGAGGAGGCGGCGGTGCATTTAGCGAAAGATATTGCCAAGTCGTATACCGATTTTCCGTTTATGATATATCAGATACAGACGAAGTTCAGAGACGAACCGAGAGCGCGCGGCGGACTTATAAGGGTGAGAGAATTTACGATGAAAGACGCTTATTCTTTCCACACTTCTCAAGAAAGCCTCGACGAATATTACGAGGAGTGCTATAAGGCGTACGAGAGAATATTCAAAAGAGTTGGCGCAAAGAACGTTATAGCGGTAAAAAGCGATAGCGGAATGATGGGCGGCAATATCTCGCACGAGTTTATGCTTTTAACGGATATAGGCGAAGATTCGCTTGCTATATGCGAGGGCGAGGGGTGCGATTACAAGGCGAACGTCGAAGTTGCGGAATGTATAACGGGCGAAAGAGAAAAGACCGACGCCGCACTCGAAAAGATAGACACGCCGAATATAAAGGACATAGAGTCTCTCTCGAAGAAGTTAAACTTAACGCCCGACAAGTTCTGTAAGGCGGTAGTTTACGCATTGAACGCTACGGACGAATTGGTCGTCGTGTTCATAAGGGGAGATCTGGAAGTAAACGAAACCAAACTCAGAAATTACTTGGGAAGCGAAATTCATGCGGCGCAGATAACCGAGGATTCGGGTATCGAGGCAGGGTTTATCGGCCCCGTAAACTTCAAAGGCAACGCAAAACTCGTGTTCGATAGGTCGCTTAAAGGGCTTTCGGGACTTGTTTGCGGCGCCAACGAAAGGGATAAACATTTTATCGGATTGGACGTTTCAAGGGACGTAGGAGACGTCTCTTACGTAGACGTTGCGAAAGCGTTTGAGGGCGGAATATGTCCTTGCTGCAAGAGACCGACTATTTCCATAAAGAGGGGAATAGAAGTCGGTAACATTTTCCAACTCGGAACGAAATATACAAAGGCTATGAATATGACTTACGTCGATACCGACGGCAGCAGAAAGAACCCGATAATGGGTTGCTACGGCATAGGAGTCGGCAGACTTGCGGCGTCTATTTGCGAAGAACAGCACGACGCTTACGGTCCGATATGGCCGATGAGCATAGCGCCGTGGCAGATTGAGATATGTTGCATACAGTCTGAGGACGGAGAGATAAAAGAGGTAGCGAATAAACTCTATAAAGAACTCGGAGATAAAGGCGTCGAAGTGTTGTATGACGACAGAGATATAAGGGCGGGCGCAATGTTTGCAGACGCAGATTTATTCGGCATACCTTTAAGGGCGGTCGTCAGCAGAAAGAATATTGATAGAGGCGTGATCGAGGTTTCGTCGAGAGACAAGTCGCTTAAAACCGAAGTTGAAATCGGCGAGGCGGCGGAGAAACTCGGCGAACTCGTCAAGGAAATGCTTAACCAAAGCATTTTAAATCCGAACTCGTATTAAACAATATGAATAAGAGAATTACGGCATATCCGTATTCATACAATCCCAACAGATTCAACGCATTTGACAGCGGACTGTCGTTTATCGTCGTATTGGCGGCGTTCGAACTCATTCCGCTCGCAATATCTGTGATATTCAGGGACGTTTTATACGATCTGTATAGCGCAGACTTTTTTGCGTATATGATCGTAAACGTCGTGTTGTCGCAACTGATAATTTTCGGCGTTGCGATAATTTGGTGTAAAATAAGAAGGGCAAACCCGTTCAGCGGCGGCGGATACGTGGCCAAGTTCGATTTCGTGCAAATTCTGATGAGTATCATTTTGGTAATGGGCGTGATGATGACGTTTTATTTCGTTCATCTCGAACTTGCTAAAGATTCGGAAGTATTGCTCGGCGAATACGGATATTCCGATATAAATTATTCCAAATTTTCGGGGTTCTACGCTTTGGTTTACGTCGGACTTATAATATTGATGCCGGCAATAATCGAGGAAATGCTGTTTCGGGGTATCATAATGCGTGGGCTTGAGGAGTTCGGCTCGGTCGCCGCAGTAATAATTTCAGCTGTAATGTTTTCGTTTATGCACGGAAGTTTCAGTCAGATGCTCTTGCAGTTTATCGGAGGACTTGCGATCGGAGCCGTGGTAATCATCACGAAGAATTGGCTGCTCGGAAGCATAATGCACGCATTCAACAATTTTTATTCGAGCATTTTCCAACTGCTTATAACCTACGATTTAGTGTCGAGCGATTGGGGTTTTAGCGTTAAAACGGTAACCAATATGGCTTGTATAATTATCGGCATCGTGTGTTTGATTGTAAGCGTTTTATACTTTGGAAAACTTGCGTTAAAGAATAAAATCGCAAAAGAAAAAGGCGAAAAAATCAGAATACCGCCCTATGAAAAGAGGGAGTTTTACCTACTTGCGGACAGTAACGGCTTATCATATAAACCGGATATCGAAAGGGCGGAACTTAAATCCAAAAGAGAGTACGACGAAAGAAGATTTTTTATAAACGGCGAGTTCAGAAAACTGAACGCAAAAGCGCCGAAGGTATTGTCAATAGCGGCGATATGCGTAGGGTTGCTGGCGGCGATAGTTTTAATATTTATTTAGTTTTAGAGGTGAAACGTGTTTTATAGTATTTTTGAAAACACAATTTACGCAAATTACTTTATTGCGGAGATATCCGGCTATCAATTTAATGCAGAAGGCATTTTGTTTTTATTCTTTGTGACTGTGGCGTCAGAAATTATCTCATATTTGGTGCTGTATATGCTAAGAGGCATTGCAATATACAAAATGGCAAAGAGGCGTGGTCTTAAAAATTTATGGCTTGCATTCGTGCCGTGCGCATGTTTTTATTTGCTCGGAAAACTGCAAGACGATACCGTCCAATCTGCTAAAAGAAACGCCGTATGGTCGTATATTGCGATAATTTCTTCGGCAGTTATGGTAGTTTTTGCAATAATAACGGACGTAACTGCGACTATCCCGACGCTTTCCAAAATTTTAACTATTCAAGATAAGACCGTTGTTATAACGGAAGAATATATCGTTAGCACCAAACTTACTTTGGTAGCGTCGTATATGACGTATTTTGCGAGCTTGGTATTTACGGTTGCAAGTATATTCATATTTATGAACGTATACCGTGCGTATGCGCCGAAACTTGCACTGAGATATTCAATAATTGCCTTAGCGGTGAGCGTCTTATTCGGAACGGATTTGTTATTCTCTATATTCCTCTTTACTTTGAGAAACAGAGAGCGAGTAAATTACAAAGATTATTTGAAGGACAAAATGGGCGAATACAGTAGATACTACGGACCGTTCGGGGTATACGGCCAGGATAGAGGCGGCACGAATGAACGTAGCGAGGAGAACAACGCAAGCCCTGACAGCGATCCGTTTGCCGAATTTTCGGACAATTCCGACGACCCGTTCACGGATAGTAAAGGCAACGGTTTCGGCGGAAATAATTCCGACTATACGTATTCCGATCCGTATAAAAATTCGAACGATAAGGACGACGATTTGTTTTGATGAATGCAGATAACGAGACTATAGCCGCACTTTCTACCGCCGTAGGCGTAGGCGGAGTGGCGGTTATAAGAATTAGCGGCGACAAGGCGTCAGAGATTGCCGAACAGATGTTTAAGCCTCTCAAAAAAATTGCGGTAAAGGATTTCGAGCCGTATAAAATGTACGTAGGGGAGATTGCCGGCGAAGGTTTCGGCGACTTCGGTATGTGCGTTTATTTCAAGGCGCCTAACAGTTTTACGGGCGAGGACGTCATAGAGTTTCATTGCCACGGCGGAATTGCCATAACGAGGGGAATTCTTAAAAAAGCCTATTCGCTCGGCGCAAGGCCGGCAAATAAGGGCGAATATACGAAACGTGCGTTTTTAAACGGAAAAATGAGCCTTTCTTCGTGCGAAGGGCTTATCGATATGATAAACAGCGAAAGCGTCGGCGAAGTCAAAGCGGGATATTATCTTTACAGAGAAAAACTTACCGCAAGCGTAAAGGCGATACAAGCCGATATAACTTATGCTCTCGCATATATTGACGCCGGCATAGACTACCCCGAAGAGGACGTAGTCGAGGACAATGCGGACGAAATAATAAAGGCTATCGAAAAAGCCGAAGCCGCTATTTCCGAAATTCTTAAAAGATACGGCAAAGGCAGAATAATAAAGCAAGGCGTTAAAGTTTCTTTGCTCGGCAGACCTAACACGGGTAAGAGTTCTATTCTCAACAGATTGCTCGACTACGATAAGGCGATAGTATCGTCGGTCGCAGGAACGACGAGGGATGTAGTCGAGGGCGAAATAGATATAAACGGAATAAGGTTTATATTAAGCGATACCGCCGGAATAAGGCAAGGTGCGGACGAAATAGAAAAAGTTGGAATAGAGCGAGCCAAAAAGGTTATGAACAGCAGTGACGTGTGCCTCGTGGTTTTAGACGGTTCCAAGCCGCTAACGGGCGAGGACGCCGAAATTTTAAAAGACACCGAGGGACTTAACAGAATTTTGGTCGCCAATAAAATCGACGAGGGCGACGCATCTTTAAACGTCGACATAAAAATATCGGCTCTTACGGGACAAAATTTCGAAGAACTTAAAAATATGCTCTACGAAAAGGCTTGTGGCGGAGAAATCGACCTCGGCGGGGACTTTTTAACGGAAGAGAGGCATTACGTAGCCTTGAAAAAGGCGGATGAAATATTGATAAACGCAAAGGAAAATTTTTCCGCAAACACACTCGAACTCACCGCACTCGACTTAAAGACTGCGTGGGATTATTTGGGAGAAGTGAGCGGAGAAACGGCAAACGAGAATATTATCGATGAGATTTTCGATAAGTTCTGCGTTGGCAAATAGGAGGGAATATGGTCGATCTTGATCTGTACAGAGTGTTTTACACCGTGGCGAAAGTCGGGAGTTTGACGAAAGCGGCGGAGGAATTATATATTTCTCAACCTGCCGTATCGCAAGCGATAAAGCAACTTGAAACGCAACTCGGCGGAAAACTTTTCAATAGGGTAAGCAGGGGAATGGAACTTACGGACTCCGGCGGAAAGCAAATATTCGAAATCGTAGAAAAGGCTATCAAGATGTTGGATAGCGCAGAGGACAAATTCAAGGAAATCAAGAATATTGCTACCGGCTCGCTCGTTATCAGCGCAGCGTCTACCGTTGTAACGCACTTCTTGCTGCCGTATGTAAAAAAATATCACGACTTATATCCGAACGTCAACATAACTTTTAAGGATAGTACCACGAAAGAGGCGCTCGAAGCCATAAAAACGGGCAAAGCGGACGTGGGTTTCGTAAATCTTCCGATATACGATAAGGACGTCGCTTTAACCGGACAAACGGGTATGATGGAAGATATATTCGTAGCGTCCAAAAAATACGAAAATTTATTCGACAAGGTCATCGATTTGCGCGATATGCCGAATTATCCGATACTTATGCTCGATAACGCTACGAATACCACGAAAGAGATAATAAATTTCTTGGATTCGATGAACGTAAATATAGTTCCCGAATTTGAAATCGGCTCGGTGGAACTGCTCGTCGAAATGGCTAAAAACGGAATGGGTATCGCATGCGTTCCGAGACGGTTCATACTCGATCCTCTCGAAAAGCACGAACTCTTTGAAATTAAAGTTGCGCCGGCGTTGCCGCTCAGAGCAATAGGCGTAATAGTCAATAAAGACGCTTCGTCTCACACGTTTGCGGTCAAAGAATTTTTAAGACTTTTAGACGACGAGAGCGTGCTCAGCAAATGACAAAATTCGCCAATAATCGACTTATAGAAGGACTTATGAATAAAAAACGAGGCTTTCGCTCACAAGCGAAAGCCTCGTTTTTGCTTTTAAATTTATTTTTTAATTCTTAAATCTTCGCCGCTAAGCTGTATTTCAACGCCCGAGCGCCTGTCGAATATTCTTGAAAACAGACATTCGCCGTACCTTTCGGAGAGTTGTATGTGGTCGAGGTTAGTTGTAATGATTATCGGCGACCCGTTTACCGCCCGTTCGCTTAAAATTGCGTAAAGGCATTGATTGCTTACGTTGTTTATAATGGGTTCGCAGCCCAAGTCGTCAATTACGAGCAAATCGCAATCCATAAGTATTTCGAGATATGAATCCCTTTCCGAAAACGGAGCGGAAGCGTATTTGGTGAATATCGAATGGAGTTCGTAAGCGGTAAGGGTTATCACGTTGTAGCCCTTTTCGGATATTTTTCCCGCTATTGCATAGGCGAGATGACTTTTTCCGACGCCTACGCTGCCGGATATTACGAACGGCGACTTTGCGCCCGAAGGAAATTTTTCTATATATCCCGAAGTTTTGCCGTAAATAACGTCTAAATTGTTATCTTTCAAAGCGGCGGACGACGAGTAATCGGGGTAGACTTTTTCGGTTATGCCGAGCCTTTCGAAAATGAGTTCTTTAATGAAATTCTTATAGCATACGCACTTTTTCCCGTTCGGAAGTTTGCCCGTATCTTTACATAAATTGCAAGAATATTGAGGGCGTAGCCAATCTTTTTCGATATTCATCTGTTTCATTATCGAATTCATTTCGGCTTTACATTCTTCTATAATTTTTTCCGCGTCTTTTATTCCGTTTTCGTCGCCGACGTACTTTGCCTTGCTAAGGTCGAATTTTGCGCTGTTATAGCGGTTGAATGCGGAAAGATATTTTTCGTTTGAATGTAGCGTCGATAAATAATGGTCTGAAACCCGTTTGTTTTCTCGTCTTAAAGCGGAAAAATGTGCTT
>CAJOMT010000010.1 GCA_905235815.1 uncultured Clostridia bacterium | reverse complement strand
TGAACGAGAAAGTTACCTTCGTAAACCCTGCCGCAATTTTTTCATTGATAAGCGGAACGTTGAAACAGAAGTGGTTTGTACTGCCTGTCGGCACGGCACTGAACGTATAAGTTATCGTATCGTTTTCAGCCGTCGTTGTGCTTACTTCGGAAGTATACGATATGTCGTTTTCGTAATCGGCACCGTTTACAGTCGTAATGGCTTTTACCGATTTTGTAAATTGAACTTTTATTATGATATTCGCGGGGCTTTCTAGGCCTTCTTCCGTATCGTTGACGTTATGCAGGAATTTTATCAGATACACGGCGTCTTCCGTCAAATCAACCGCGCCTGATGCAAACTGCGCGTTTGTAGGACCTATCGCAGACAGCGTTGTGAACGTTCCGTCGTTTATGATATATAATCCGCCGTTTTTATACCCGCCCGTCTGTACGGTAAACGTCATTTGCGTATATCCTTCTTCAATCTTTTCATTTACAAACGTAGAATTGAAATAATAATAAGCATACACACGGTTCATTACGTTTTCAAACGTATACGTTATCGTTTCGCCTTGGAAATTATATTCGGTTTCCGACCTATACTCAATTTCGACGGTTGCGGACGACGAGTCGACATAATAAGCACGTACGTCCTTTACAAACGCCAGACTTATAATCATTTTATCCATAGGTGATTGCGGGTTAAAAGTAGGATTTCCGTAATGGTCAATACAACCACATTGCAAATCGAGATTATATTCCGCCACGTCTTGCAGATTTACTCTTATTACGGCATTTTTGTCATTAGTGTTTCCGCTAGTTATAACCTTCGTCCCGTCAGAAAAAGCGGTAATATTCTTTGAAAAACTCTGTCCGCTTGCGGAAGTTAACGTAATCTCTAACGTTTTATAGCCGAGATTCAAGTAATGTTCTAACAATTCCCGATTTACTGAAAAGTCGTTTCTTCCCGCGGTGTTTACTTCCGTAAACGTAAACACATCGCTATTTTCATCGTAAGTATACGGCAAAGCCGTTTTTAACCAGGTGTTGGCGTCGTCTATATTGAATTGACGGATAAATTCAAACTTTATGCAATAACAGGACACCAGCGATCCTCCGACTATTGAATCTGTTTTATCCATAGCCCGATAGTAGCCTTCAAGTTTAATTCCGCCTTTATCTTTTGCAAAAACTCCGTTTGCGTCGGCAAACGCATACTCGTGCGTAAGTTTTATTTCGTTCGGACTTACGTTTACTGCTTTATTCTGCCCTTGCATCGTTAAGGACACGGTTTTTGCAACGCTGTCGGCATTAGAGCCGAGCCATATATTAAACGAATAAACGCCCTGCGCGTATAACGCTTGAAGTACTTCCGCAGGAATTTCCATTTTCGCCCACTCGTACGATGGCGAATATATCGTGTAAGTCGTTCCGTTTTTCATAATGGGATAAATTTCTTTCTCCCCGCACATAAGCGCGAACGCATTTAACGCACTTTCACCGCATACGCTACAAACACCGTCCTCATCGAACGTGTGCGCGAGATTTGCTTTTGCATTGCTTCTCTCCTCGTAATCGCATCTTGTGCATCTTTGAATGTCATATCCCATATGCGAGCAGGTTGCCGTTATACTATCCTCGTTTTCAATCAAATGTCCGAGCGGCTCGACAAAATTCACTTTATAATCTTCGTTGCAAACCGAACAGTGCAGCGTCGTATAGCCTTTTTCGATGCAGGTAGGCTCGGTTATGTTTTCCGTACCGTCCGAAGTATGCCCCGTTGCGGGTATAACGTCGACGTAATAATCGCCGCACTCCGTGCACTCGTAATAAGTTCCGCCCGACGTTATGCATGACGCATCCGTATCGTGCGTTTCATCGTGAACGTAATTATGACCTTTCGCAGGCTCTTCACCGTCCTTAATTACGGATTTTTTCGTTCCGCAACGCGTGCAAACGTAATTTTCCTTTTCCGCCGTCGTACAAGTCGCCGGCGTTTCGGGGTTTAAGGCGTATATAACAAAATCGTGCCCCAAAGGTTCGCCTTCCGTAAATTCTACATATTCGTCGCAACGCGTACATTGTTTTACCGTTGTTTTCGGAGAAGTACAAGTCGCTTCATAAATCTCGCCGTCCTCGCCGACGTCGTGCCCCAGCGCGGGGAGCGTTTCAGGCGAAAACACGTATCCGCAATCCGTACAAACGACAGTTTTTCGTCCGCTTTTAATACAGGTTGCCTCCATCACGATTTCTTTCTTATGGGCGTGTTCGCAATTGTCTGATAAATCACCCGAATTTTCATTGCCGCACCCGACAAACAAAAATCCCGCAAAAGCAAATACGAATAAAATTGCTAATCCGGAAATAACTTTTTTCACCGCATCGCTCCTTTCTATTGTCGTTTTTTTATATACATAAAATGTTATACATTCTTATTTTATCACGCTTTTTTCGAATTGTAAATATCCTATGTTATCTCAAAATTTCTCTATTTTGTCATTTGAGCCGCTTTTTAGGTTGACTTTTTTCTTTTTTTGTCTTATGATAACAATAGAAAACTTAAAAAGATGATAATATTATGTTTCAAAAATACGATAATAATTACAATAAGAAAAACTTACTCTCGGTAAAAAAACTTACAATAAAAAACCATTCTTTCATTTCTCGCCTTACCGTTTCGCAGGACGAAGAATTGCATAGCCACGAATTTTTTGAAATTGTTTTGATAAGGTACGGTTCTATTACTCACTCTGTTAAAGGCGAAAAATACGTTATGAATATCGGCGACGCTTGCATGATCGCACCGGGCATACAACATTCGTTTATCAGAAACGGCGAATGCGCTCACCGCGACGTATTGATTAGTGGTTCTTTATTTAAAAAAACTTGCGATTTTCTAAATATTGACCTTTACGGAAAATTACTCGATGAAGGAATTTTTAAATTCAGTATTTCGATTGACCAAATAAAAAATTTTGAAAAAGAATACTCTTCTTTTATCGAAATAGATGACGAAAACGCTATAAAAATACGCATGAAAACAATTTGCTGTCAATTGCTTTGCCTATCGTATACTAATCCGCAATCTGTTGCAGATATTGATACTTTCAAAAGTAATTGCATCACCGTTATCAATGAGGCTTATAATAAAAAAAATGTTGTGGATATTCTTTTAAATGAATTCGGTTATACTCAAGGGCATTTTTGTAAAAAATTCAAAAAAAGTTTTAACGTTACTCTGATTGAATATATAAATCGGAGAAGAATTATTTCTGCGGCGTCGACCTTGGTATTGACTAACGACAGTATAGAAGAATGTTGCCGCTCGGTCGGATTCGAATCCCTGCCGCACTTTATAAAACTTTTTAAACAGCACTACGGGACAACTCCTGCTAAATACAGACGCGATTATAAACTTAATTCATAAAAAAATCGAAAAATAAATGTTAAGACCATCTTACCCCTCGTAAATAAATGCAAAAAAGGCATAATTATATTATTTATACCTTATTCAATATTTAAAATATGACTAATATTTAGTTATTTTTAAATACTACAAATCCAGCACCGTTAAGTCTCTTCCCATTATATCCGCAAGAAAGTAGGATTTTACCTTTTTTTTCTATTCCTTTTGCTTTTTTATCAAAATTAATATATACGTAGATTTTGTTATTATGATATTCCCTTTCAAACCCAAGCATATCTTTTTCCGTTTCAAGCCACTGCAAATTTCCATAAGCTAAAACATCTTCCGTTTTCCGTAATTTTGTTAATTTTTTAATTAAAGCCATACGGCGCTTCCCATGTTTTAACAAGGCATTTGACCAATCAATCCCATACCCTTTGGGGTTATGTTCTTTATTCGCAAACATACTGTGAACATTTTTATCCGCAATCTCCTCCCCACAATAAAGCAATGGCGTCCCAAACGTAGTAAAAATATAAGTATACAAACAATCGCATATTTTTGAAGAAAACATATTTTCCACACGTCCGAAATCGGTAACGGTATCATGATTCTCTACAAACCAAATACCATTACACTTACGTTCCTCGTAAGTTGTCTTTATATAATTACAGATGTCTTTATCAGCCGTTAAATTCCAAAAACCATTATAATTTAAATCAAACACGCCGCTTTGAACATATTCTTTATTTGCGCCCTCGTTAAGCATAATTATATTAGGCTTCAACTTTCTGATTTCTGCAACCGCTTCCCGCCAAAAATCAAGCGGAACAGCATCTCCGACATCGCAACGATATCCGTCGATATCGTATTCACGAATAAAATATCTCATATTTTCAATAAGATACTCTCTTAACTCTTTACTATCATAATTCAATACTGCAAAATTATAATGATTAAGTTTTAATTCACCATTTTCGTTACGCTTAACACCATTTGGAATTCTCTCAATCAACTTTGCATTGGGAGAACAATGCAAAAACACCAAATCATACATAACATATAATCCTAATTTATGTGCATCACTTACAAATTCTTTAAGTTGAATATTACCGCCGAATTCTTCGTCAATTTCAAAATAATCTATGATTTTATAAGGATTTTTAGGATTATTTGTTTTACTTTGTTTTTGTCTGTTACTCCAAAATCTTTTATCCTTAGAGTTATCTTCTTTGCAAATTGAAAAAACATACACTACGTTTACCCCTGTACTAGCAATATGCGAAAGCAAAGCCCTCGCCGCACCTAATGTCCCCTGTGGAGTGAACATACGCGGATTAATTTGATATAGCACCAATCTTTTTTTATCCATTAAAAAATACCTGCCTTTTAATTTTGTATCTATCGACAATATTTTACAATTTTATTTGTTTTATCTTTAATTTATCTTTGCAATAGTTGTTTATTTTATTATACATAAAACCTGTTTTAGCTCTATTTCGGAGTTCTTACGTCCTATCAAATTATTTTTCATATCGTAAACAACAATGTTTCCGCTTTTTTCATTACAAATAATCAAATGATTCTCATAAATATCAAAGTCTCTTGGACCATCCCCGCAGCAATCAATAGTTTGTACCAAAAGCACATTTTCCTTATCTATTGAAAACACACAAAGAACATTTTCCTCCCGAAGCGAAACATACAAAAACTTTCCGTCTTTGGATAATCTAATCGCTGCGCCGCTTGCTTTTTGATTTTTACATTCAATCTTAACCGTATTTAATAATTTCGCTGCGCCGTTATCATAGTTAAAAACACTTATGGACGGCACAAGCTCGTTCACAGCGTAAACATATTTGCCGTCTTTCGAAAAAACGATATGTCTTATCCCATAGCCGCTTGGAACTCTTTCTTCACTTATAAGAGATAAATCCTTATCATAAAATGCAAGCGTGTCCGTTCCTAAATCACAAACCGCAAAATAGCCATCCGATGTTTTGTCCACAAAATGTGTATGCGGTTCCGTCTGCCTTACTGGATTAATGCTTTTACCTATTCTAGTCAATTTTTCGTCGCCGTTTTTGACAATATTACCGCTCAAATAATTGACAATATATACATTGCCTCCTTCCACACATAAATGACAGGCGCATTTGCCCAGTGTACTTTTTATATCGGACAGATTTATAAAATCTTCATCTATAAAAAAAAACCGCTGTCTTCACTATTTAGAAAAGGAGCACGCAAAAGAACACAAAGTCCTTTATCACATTTTACTGCGTACATAGGGCGGTCGCAACGAAAATATTTTTTCATTACTAAATCGCCGTTTACGGATAAACCGAAAGCGTAAATACCACCACCGTTTTCTGGTTCTTCACAAGATAAAATATAAATCATAATGCCGTTTGCGTATCATCCGGATCTCCGTTTCTCGCTAAATCATATTCGTGCGACCAGTCCAACTGACGGTATTTTTCACCACGCGGGTCTGTCTTTATCCACTCAACGAGTAAATCGAGCATTTCTTCAGTCCAAGTCGCTTTATCTATCTGTGCTGTCGTAAATTTATTCTGCGCAATCATTTCAAAACCGAAATCGTCTTTAACATGAGTTTTTGCCGCTCCGTCAACAACTTCGGCAACAAGATGCGAAGGAATAAACAATACTCCGCCGCCAGCACCAAATACTATATCTCCAGGCAAAACAGTTGCCTTACCTATACGAGTTATAGCATTAAAATCTTTCATTATGAATTCGCGTATCGGAGTCGGATCTATACCCCTATAATATATTTGGACACCTTCCACTTGTTTCATTTGTTCAACGTCGCGAACACCGCCCCAAATTACTCCGCCGCCGGTTTTTGTTTTAGTCTTTATTGCAGTAGTTAGATTTCCACCGAGAAAAGTTCCCTTGTAAATCTTGTCATACATATCAGCAACAACGACATCACCTCCAACAAGACTGTCTATAACCCATTGATTGTAGTTTCCTTTTCGCCCTTCTTCAGCACCCACTCCAAACATTACTTCGTGTAAATCAGGACGAGTGGGAACAAATGTCGCCGTTACCGCACGACCTATGAGTTTTCTTCCATCGTCGTGCAAAGTTTTAAGGTCTCCTTCGAACTGACTTTCATATCCTTTTAAGAATATAGGCTTCCACAATTCTTCCAAAGTCATTTTGCGCATTTCATCAAGGTATCTATCCTGAACACGCGGTCTACCGTCGGGAAATCTTTCGCCTTTCCATAACGGAGTTAAAGCAATTATATCTTCTTTTGAATTAAATTTTATCATAATTCTTCTTCCTTATAATTTATTATTATTTCTTTTAAATCCTTTCTTTTTTTAGTCCTTACTTTATCATCCTTGGCATACCCAAGTGCGATAACCAAGTCGCATTTACCGTTTAAGGAAAAGGTTTCGTTAAGTTTCTCGTTATTTACCCAACCTATAATGCAACTGTCTACGCCTTTATTTTTTGCTGCAAGCGTAAGATAAGCGACAAACTCACCTATATCGTATTCGACAAAATGCAAAAGAGAAAACTTACTTTCCGCCCCCAGGTTAAGTTTTATTGCTTCATTTTTGTATACGGCGATAAATGCTTTCGCGGTGTCTAAAAACACATTTCTACCGTTATCCTGTAAACTCTCTCGCATTTTTACATTTTCTTCCTGCGTATAGGTAATATACACGCGCCAAGGTTGCGAATTGCACGCGGAAGGAGCGTTTTTTGCCATTGCAATAATATCATACAACAAATCTTTCGCTATCGGCTTATCTGAAAAACTCCTGTAAGCCTGTCTTATTTTTATCAGTTCATTAAACGAATAACTCATAATTTCATGCCACCATCTATAACAATATCTGCACCCGTAATATAACTACCCTGTTCACTACACAAAAGCACAATCGCTCCAACAATATCTTCAGGCTCACCGAATCTGCCTATAGGAATTAGGCTTTCCACCTTTTCCCTTGCATTGTCGTCATCATAAACACTCCGGTTTCTCGGCGTAAGTATCGCACCGGGTGCAACATTATTCACTGTTATTCCATACGGCGCAACTTGTTTGGCAATGTTTCTTACAAGACCTTCGACTGCGCATTTTGTTGCCGAATAAATAGTTAGTTCGGGATGATTACGATATTGATTTACACTACCTATCGTTATAACCCTACCGAAACCTTTTTCTTTCATCGCAGGCAAATAATCTTGCATTAAAAAAAACGTACTTTTGAAATTTACGTCAATTTGGTTGTCAAATTCACTTTCAGAAACATCAGTCCACTTATTTTTATACTGTACGCTCGCATTTAAAATAAGACAATCCACCGTACCGGTTTTAGCGTACAAAGATTTAATATCTGCCATATCTGACAAATCACAAACAACTGCTTTGCTTGCACTTATCTCTTTACGCACCTTTTCGGCTTTTTCTAAATCTTTCGAGCAATGCACAACTACTTCATATCCTTTTGCAACCAACGCCGTAGCTATTGATTTTCCTATTCCCTGTGTAGAACCTGTAATTAATACTTTTTTCATTTAAGTCTCTCTAAAATAAAATCTTTCTGTGTTTTTATCATTAGTGTCGTCATTTTCAACGATAACAACCCTTGCGCCCATTTTCATAGAAATACAATGCCACTCGCCACAGTGAACATTATACAATTTACCTATTTCCATTGGATAAGCTTTCATGATCTTACCTATGTATAAAGTCGCTTCACCCTGTAAAAGCACAAAAACTTCCTCTGTATTTAAATGTCGTTCTAATCGACAAAGATTTTCCTCTTTCAAACGTTCACAAAAATTCGCTACGGCAACTCTCCATCCTCCATATGAAAACATCGGACAATAATCCTCACCGTTATATTCTTTTATTTCCATTTTTTCACCAAAATTTATGACCATTCTCTGTCATTAGACCACTCGCCATTCCATTCGTCCGTACTTGCCCAAGGCTTTCCACAATCTGCTTTTTTAAACTTTTCTATTAATTCTTCATTAAGACTCTCTATGCCAAGTCCGGGAGCATCAGGTACTTTCATAAATCCGTTTTCAAGTTTTATGGTGGGATTTACGAGATTAAACCATTCGGGATGGTCGACCGAGTGGAACTCCACCGCAAGTATGTTTCTAATTGCCGCCGCCGCATGTATAGCCGCCATAAATCCTATCGGACTTTCCGCCATATGAATGGCGAGCGATGCACCGTATTTTTCGCAAAGTTCGCCTACCTTTTTCATTTCTCCGAGTCCGCCTACCGTAAGAACATCAGGATGTATGGTATTTATACCCGCCTTAATTACATCCTCAAAATTTTCAGCAAGATATATATCTTCACCCGTACAAATCGGAACAAAAGAATTATCGGCAAATTTCTTTATATCTTTCGTATTTTGCCAAGGCGTTAAATCTTCCATCCAGGCTATATTATATTTTTCGAGCCGTTTAGAAAATTTTATTGCATCTTCTATTGCAACGTGCCCGAAATGGTCTATCGCAAGCGGAACTTCATTCCCTATTACATCTCTTACCTGTTTTACATAATCTTCAAGATATTCCTGTCCTTTCTCTGTAAGATGTATTCCTGTCGCATAATGCGGAATTGTAAATATATCGTAATTTTTACCGAACATTAAAGATTTATCAATGCTGCCCGACTGATGGCATATTGCTTTCATAGAATACTTTTTCATATCTTCAATCATTCCGAGCGGTGCATTAAGTGTACCAGGTTCGTCGTACAACAACTCAATTCCCAAATCCATTTTAAGAAAAGTAAAACCCTGCTTCACCCGCTTTTTTAAGGCATTTCCCATATCAGTCCCCGTGTGTTTACCTTCAACGTCCGTATCGCAATAAATGCGTACTTTATCGCGATATTTACCGCCGAGTAATTGATATACGGGAACTCTATAAAATTTCCCTATAATATCCCAAAGAGCAATTTCGATTCCCGAAACGCCGCCCCCTTGTCGCGAATGCCCGCCGAACTGCTTTATCCTATTAAAAAGTTTTTCCACATTTAATGGATTTTCTCCCACCAAACGGCTTTTAAGCATTTTTGCATAAGTAGCACTTGATGCGTCTCTCACTTCGCCATACCCGACAATGTCAGGGTCGTTCGTATAGATTTTAAGTAAAATCATATGTTTCGGAAGTCCGTCTATATCTGCAACTCTTAAATCCGTTATCTTCAACTCGTTTGCGTTCAAACTTAATTTCCTCTATTTATTTTTTATGCTTTTATTATAAAATATGGGCATAAACATTTCAACAAGTATATTATGAATTTTACAAACTATATTACGATTTGCTTGACAATATAAGTACTACATTATATAATCAAATTATGGAAACGGTTGGAGAATTGAAAAATAATAAAAACGAGACTATTGTTCAAATATATAAATCATTTGCCTTAACAAGGCAATGTTCTTTTCGTATCCACCATCATATTGATTTCGAATTATGCTATGTCAGCTCGGGAAAAGGAATTTATAATAGCGGTAATAATTATGAGATAAATGACGGTGATATTTTTGTTTTTAAACCAAATAAAGCACATTGTATAACGGATATATCAAATGAAAATATGCACTTAATTAATTTACATATTAATCCTCAATATTTCAGATTTATGCACCCGATTTCAGGAACCGATGATAATTTCGGTATAAGATTTCTTTCAAACAATTTTAAATCAGCTAAACTGTCTGATTATATTTCCAAAAAATCTAAAGAAAAAATTATTACAAATATTGATAATTTAATTTTTGAGTTTAATGAAAAAAAAACAAATTATATTTTTAAAATTGAAACCCTGTTGAATGATATAATTATAGAATTATCACGATACCAAATTAAACACATTGACCGCACTTTCGCGTCAACAAAATGCTCGGACGATATTTTCAGAACCGTAGATTATATCAATGCACATTTTAACGAAAATTTGAATCTAAATCATCTCGCAACAATGGCAAACCTTACAAGAACATATTACTCTCATGTATTTAAATCTATAATGGGCTTAAGTGTATGGGAATATATTTCAATAAAACGCATCGATGCTGCCATTTACCGCATAAGAAATTCCGATGACAATATTCTCAACATCGCTCTTACTTGCGGGTTTAACAATACGGCAAACTTTAACAGGATTTTCAAAAAATACACCAATGTCCTACCAAAAACATTTAAACAATGACTTTTCACCAAGAAATTTTATCTATATTTTATTCAAAAATACCGCTTTTTATAAAAATTGAAAATCCTGCGATTTTATAATTTAAAATTTGGAGAATTTTATTTACCTTCTTTTAATTTTATGCTAGGGTTGGCATTTTATAGTAGAACTCCGATTATAATAAGTTATTATATATACTCTATCGGTAAAACAATCACATCGTTTTTCAAAAAAAGTTTTTGGTCGTACTGACATAAAATAACGCCCGTTCCGCGTTTTTTATCAACGTCTTTATCCAAAACGTCAAACGTGTCTGCCATGGAAATCGTCGGATTAGCGCTCTTTTTTATTTCGATAGGGTATAACGTTCCGTTTTCCTCTATAATTAAATCTATTTCGCTCTCCGTTTCCGCCAACTCGCCGTTCTTTTTCTTTTTTATTTTATCTTTTCCGCGATAGTAAAATACGCTGAAATTATATTCCAAGCCTTCATTTGTAAAAGATTTTATTATCTCCGAAATAATGAACGTTTCGAACATGTTCCCTGCCACCGCACTGCTTTCAAGCGCTTCGGCTTTTGTCCATCTTGACAAATAACAGGCAAGTCCCGTATCCCTGAAATAAATTTTCGGCGTTTTTATCGCTCGCGTTAAATGACTTGAATAATATGGTTGCAGTAAATATATCAACCCTGTCTTTTGCAAAACAGATATCCAACTTTTTATCGTTACTTGCGAAACACCGACTTCTTCCGCTATATTAGCGTAATTTAAAAGTTGCCCTGTCCTTGCAGCCGTTGCCGTTAAAAATCTCATAAATGCAATTTCGTCTTTAACAGAAATTTCATCTCTTATGTCTCTTTCCAAATATGTTTTAACATAAGACGAATAAAAATCCACCCACTCTCTTTCTATAACTTGCATTTCGGGATACGAGCCGCGGAAAATCGTTTGCCAGATATTTTTATACGGCTTTATCTCTTTTTCACGTTCTTTTATATATTCTTCCGTCGGGACAAAATGCTTGTTAAAAGATATTCCGTTTAATTCACGCATTGAAAGCCCTTGCAATTCAAGAATACTTACCCTGCCAGCCAAAGACTCTTTCGCCTTTTCCATTAGTTTCATTTGTTGCGAACCGGTAAGATAAAATTTTTCATAAACATTTTCTTTGTCGCACTCCATTTTTATATACGGAAACAGATTTTTCGCATATTGAACCTCGTCGATTATAGCGGGAATCGATATGTTTTTAATAAAAAGCATAGGATCATTTTCTTCCGCCGCTAAAAGAATTTTATCATCGAAAGTATAATACTTCACGCCCTTATATAGTTCTTTAAGCAAAGTAGATTTTCCAACTTGTCTCGGCCCTGTAAGCAATAAACATTTACTATTTTTTGCTCTATTTTTAACTACGTTTTCAATACTTCTTTTTATATACATTAAAACCATCCTCTGACAAATCTAAATTACAACTTTATTATAGTCAAATAACGTTTATTTGTCAAGCATATACGTAAAACAAATATTTTATTATGATAAATTTGGTCTTTGACCACTTTAACGGGTAGTTTGACTGTGTTTTGTGTCAAACTACCCGTTGTTTTAGGGGTATTTTGCCCACTTTTACATCAAAAATTTTTCGTTGTTTTTGACTTTGTGGGAACTAATTGGGGACTAATCTGTACCTTTTTTATTAGTTATAAACTAACTTTTTCGCTTGTTCCTGCTGAAATTCCATCGAAAAATGCGTGTAAACACTGCTCGTAATATTTCCTAAACTATGCCCTGTCCATACAGCCACGAGTTCGTTATCTATCCCGCTCTCACGCGCTCTCGTCGTAAACGTATGCCGTAAATCTTTAAGTGTATGATTAGGACAAAACCTCTTAAACTCTTCACACCGACTCCTATTAGGTATTATCGAAATAAACGTTTTGATTATGCTATACAGCAACTTATAAACGGAATTGCTGTAAATATAATTGCAGAAAAACTACAGTACTCTTCATCATATAATTTCAGCAGAGATTTTAAAAAAATATATGGCTTATCTCCATTAAATTATTTAAAATCGATACACCGAAATATCGAGAAAAAAGTGTAAGTTTTTTTGTCAGGTCAGATTTCCCTATTTAAACAGCCGCTCAGATAGAACCGAATTGACCGAAAGTTGGTTTCAAACCATGGTTTTTTTTAAACTTTGCTACCCTTTCATTTTCGGAAAAGTTTGTTATTCGTAAGTAAAATAATTTCAGTAAGGTGTTTTCGTTAAATAATTACGCGAAATTTCTCAAATAACGGAAACGGATATTTTTCCGTCCAAAGAAATAATGGAAAAAACTCATATAGAACAGGATAAACGCTATATTGACTAAAATTTATGTAAAAAAATGCCGTGACAGACATATTCGAGTACGTCTGTTACGGCAAAAGCCTGCTTTATAAAGCGTTCAACCTTATACGGGAACGGGTATCGTATCTTATGCGAACAATAAAAAAATTTATAAAAACATAACGCAATAATGCGGCAAAGTTTCTTTTACCCCGACTTTTCCGTTTCTGCTTCCCACAAGTTTATACGCAACTGACGGTGAAAAATCAGTAATAAAATTATTTAAAGACACGGTTGCGGTATTCCCCGCTTTTACTTCCACGGGAATAACTTCTCCGTTTTTCTCAATCAAAAATTCGATTTCATGTTCGTTATCGGGTTTATAATAGTAAATTGTATATCCGCGTTTTATTAAACACTCTGATATAATATTTTCATAAATCCCGCCGCGGGCATTACCCCTTATCGTATCGTTTAATATTGCAAGTTTGGTTTCAAAACCGTACATACAACAAAGTAGCCCCGTATCATTTATATAAAGTTTGAATTGATCTTCGTTTGAGTTCGCCATAAGCGGCAAATAAGGTTCGTGAATATTGTAGCAAGCGTTTACTATTTCGGAATCTTTTAACCATTGAACGCTGCCCCCGTATTTTCTGCGCGTCTGTCCTTTTTCAACGGTGGAATATTGAAACTTCTTCAATTCCTTTGCAAGTTGTTTAGGAATAGCGTCGTAACACATACGGACAAATTGCTTTTCTTTTCCTTTCGCGTGCTTGCTTATATCGTCCCTATACTCTGCAAGTATATCGTTCTGAATTCTGTCTACACGATTAAAATCTTTATGCTCCGCAAAATCCGCCACAACTTCGGGCATTCCGCCAACGACCATAAATTCACGGAAAAGCGATTCGTATTTATTATGAATACTCTCGGGAATTGTTTCGCCCGAAGTATAATACGATTTTAAAACACTGATAGCATTACCGTCATATCCGTAAGCCCATAAAAACTCTTCAAAGTCAAGAGAAAACATAGTAATCTGCGATTCGTATCCAACGGGAACGGACTCTGGAATTTCAACGCTGTCGTCATCATCTTCGCCATAAGTCAGTCCCATAAGAGAACCGGAAGATATTACGTCGAACCGCAAATCTTCGGCAAGAAATTTTATTGCCGTGCGCGCATTACCGCAACGTTGAATTTCGTCAAGGAATATAAGGGTATCACCGAGTATTAAACTAAAATTTCGTATATTAGCGGTTATTCTTTTAAGTATTTCTTCCGACGTCAGTTCTCCGTCGAATATCGATTTAAGCGCCGGCTGACGGAAAAAATCAATGCAAACAAATGATTTATATTCATTTCTACCGAATTCTTTTATTATAAAAGATTTACCGACTTGTCTTGCGCCCTTAACAAGAAGACATTTTTTTATTCCTTCCGTCTTGCGTTTATATTTCCAATCGAGTAATTTGTCGTATATTTTTCGTTTAAGCATAATTATATTCTCCTACTATAACAATTTATTGTATTATACATAAAAAAAGGATAGTTGTCAATACGAATATGCATAAAAAAAGGATATTATTTTAGCGTTTTTTGCATATTTTTATAATGATAAAAAATATTTTATTTAATTTTTTGGGGACTAAATGGGGACTGAAAGGTTAAAATCGTTAGTGTTTTACTGAATATTTTAAAATTGCTTTTGTGGTTCGAATCCTCTTCTCTCCGCCAAAAACACTATATATTGTAGGTTTATTTATTTAATAAACGCAATATATAGTGTTTTATTTTGCGGTTAGTCCCCAAAATTCACTACTTTGCGGGGACTGTTTGGGGACTAAATTAAACCCAAATCATTAGTTTAATACACAAGTTTTTGCGCTTGCTTTTGCTGAAACTCTATCGAAAAATTGGTGTATACGCTACTTGTTATGTTTCCTAAACTATGCTCTGTCCACACCGCTACGAGTTCGTTATCTATATAAACATATAACATTGTAAAATAGCAGCGGAAAAAATCGTAAACGGAGCCTCTGTTTCAGAAGCGGCTTATTCCTGTGGGTATGATAATATGTCTTACTTTACTAAAACTTTTAAAAAATATTATAATTGCAATCCGTCTCAAATAAAAAACAAAGAAACAAAATAATTGATAAAAATCTAATACCAAGAAAAGGTCAGAAAGCTGAACAGCTATTCTGACCTTTTCTTGTAAATATATTAACAGGTTTCCAAATTTTTAAATATTAAAATAATTAAATATAGTTTACAGGAATTATTTTATTCCCTTGTCCAAGCGGCAACACGCTTTCAACTGTGCATACAATTCCGACTTCACCCACTTCAATAGTCTGAAAATAATTTGCCATAACTTTGAAACTTTTTATATCTTTTACATTCGGCGAAGCCGTCTTTTTTATCTCAACGGGATATATCTTGCCGTTCTCGTAGAACAGGCACATTTTTAACGACGTCGTCCCGAAATCCGCGGGCTTAAAGGCAAAATCTGTTGCCGGTTCATAAATTTTGTTCTTTGTATTATTTCACCTTTCGATATTGTTTTTTTGTTTTTTGCTTAGTGTTAAACAACCTGTCCGTTAAATATAACTTTTTTAACTTTAAAAAATCTGTCAACTACAACCAAGTCGGGTTTATTGCCTTCCGCGATATAACCGCGTCCGCGTAAACCGAGTACTTTTGCGGGATTATACGACGCAAACTTAAAGCAATCACAAACAGAACAACCCGTATGAAACATAAAGTTCCTGCACGCTATATCAAGCGTTAAACCTGATCCCGCTATTTCTCCCGACCAGTCAAAATGTATATCGTCGCACTCTTCATATCCTTTCGGAATAGGTCCATCAGAAACAAATTGATCGGAAATAAGTATTATTCTGTTATCTCCCTTTATCTTACGCACGAGCCGCAACATATACGGATCTACGTGCATACCGACTTTATCGCATATAAGTTCTGCGTATATCTCGTCGTTGTAATTTACCGCTTCGTCCACGCATACGCCCCTGCATTCCGAATACTTGAAAAGCGTACCCGTAGCGTTAGTATGATGAGTACCTATTTTAAGCCCTTCCGGAATAAAATTTTCCACTTGCTGCGGCGTTGCCTCGCTATGCGCAACCGCAAATACTATATTCGGTATCGTCGCTTTTACATCTTTGACAAAACCGTCTATTCCTTCGCGTTCCGGTGATATACACCATACCTTTGCATAATCCTTTACTTTTTCAACCATTTCGTCGTAATCGGCTTTATCTATTGCGCCTTTCCAAGTGTTCTTTTCTCGATCGCAACCAAACTTTGGGTTCAGATACGGTCCTTCCATATAAAATCCGACAAAATTGTTAAATCCGCCCTTTTTATAAGCCGATATAATGTCATCTATGGCTTTCAAGTATTGCGCTTTATTAAGATTATAATAAAGGGCAGGCAACACGCCCGTTATCCCGTGTTTAAGCATATATTCAGAGGTGTATTCGGGTTCTTCAAATATCCATTTATTATCTGCGGCGTGGGTGTGTATATCTATAAGCCCGGGACCTACGTATTCGTTCTCCGCGTCTATTATTTCTGCACCTGACGGAATAATTATGTCTTTAGCTTTACCGACTTTTATTATTTTTTCTTCGTCAAATACTATTACACCGTCAGGTATAACATAATCCCGCATTATAACGTTTGCGTTTACTATCGCTTTCATCTTTACTCCTTAAATGATTTGTTATAAAATTAACGATTATTTCAACCTACATTTTCTTAATATAAATATTTATAAATTTTTTTGTATTTTGCCTACCATAAAATATATTATAAACAGGTATAGTAGTCTACTTCTTGACGTTGTTTTCTCTCCTTATTTTAGTTAATTTACCCTAATCTCTTTTATATTACCATTAATATTAAATATATGAATATCATTATCGTCAAACACAAACTTATATTCTATGTTCTTAATACTCATTTTACACCATGCAGGCTTTCTTTCCCACCAATCAATATTAATCATGTAAATAGTAGTTGAACCATCATCTTCTAAATACTCTGTATAACTTACATTATGGACTTCGGTAACAACTTTCGATGAATGTGATTTTGCGAGTCTTTTAAGCTGTTGTTTATACTCAGGAATATCTGCTGGATATTTGTCCTGGTCAAAATATATTAGATTTCCTTTATTTCGATACGATAACAACTCTTTCACTAAAGAACTTTTTATCACTTCTGCATTACAGGAAAATACATCATTTCTACTAACACTATCAAATAAATGAACCTTACTAATTACAAGAATTCCCCCACTAGATAGATAATTGCAAAGTTTTCTAAGCTGTTCTTCCGTGCACGTATTCCATCCCGTAAAAAATAAAACTTCGTAATCGCTAAAATTATCCGCTTCGGCAGGAATTATATCAATAACCCCATAAGGTGTAGTCGTAAAAAAACCTAAACTTTTATAATCTGTAACAGTTCCATAACGCCCTGTAAGCGTTTTATACAATTCCGGATCTTCGATTTTTAACGCTTCTTCCCCACCATTATACACACAATTATATACGGCTCCAATGGTTGCTTGGGGATAAAACACTTTTAACAACTCCCAGCTTTCTTCCGGTGTTGCATATTCCCATTCTTTTCCGTATTGCCCATAAACTCTCCCTGTAGAAAAACAATCCATACCATCATACTTGCCCTGAACCATTGCTATTCTTCTAACCATTTTCCCTTTACGCTGATTAGCCAGAGCAAACTTAAAAAATTCCACCTGTTCTTTTTTATGCATTTGACTAGGCTTTGTAAATCTGTCAAACCCAACGAACAAGTTTTCTATGTTCCAAATGCCCTCTTCGGTATTTATCCAATTAGCACCATGCATATATGCAAGATATAAAGACAATTTATACCTTAAAGCGTGCGCATAATCATATGCCGGCACTGTTGACCATTGCAATGCAATATGTGAACCGTAATCTTTAAGCCCTCGCGAATTACATGCTCCACGCAATGCACCAAAAATCAACTCATGGCTTCCATAAAGCGATTCATATCCTACCCATTTATAACCTGATTCAAGAAATAAATTAAACAATGGAGTTACTCCTGTATGCCTGGTAGCTCCATCCATAGCAGTACTTTCTAAGTTTTCTTTTAAACTTTCGTAAGCATCTTTTACGTTAGAAATCCCTTCTCCTGTGTAATAAATACACCCTTCTCCTTTGGAGTTGTAAACAGGACTTTTCTTTCCATATATTCCGTTTCGCTTTAATTTTCTAGATAAAAGGTGGTAAAAAAGCGTTTCGGAATCGTCTATTTTTTGAGTCCAATAAGTATAAGCACCATCTCGTTCATGCGTTTGCTCTCCAAGATAATATTTGCTTTTAAGCAGCGCTTGTGTTGGATTAGCATTTACGCCATTAAGTTCTCTGCCATCGGTCATTAAACAATAATAAATACCTAAATCGCATAAAATTTTTACAATTTCCTTCCAGAATTTTTCATCCAGTTCCGAAGTTGCACCCCACCTGAAACACGAACGTAAGGTTATCATGTTACCAATGCCTTCATTAAGATACCAAGCAATATATTCTATATAATCGTCTAAATTTTGATTGACATAAATTAAATCGCCCGTACCTGTTAAAACAGAGTTATCATTTTTGTCAAAAACATTTTTTATAATAAATTCTCTATCGATTCCTTTAGCCGTAATTGAACAGGAAAAATTTTCCCCAACGCATTCAGGTAAAAACTTTAAAACAGTGATTCCCTTTTTTAGAGTACCACCTAAAAACCTAAAACCACCACATCTGACGCTAATATCCGAATCAAAATCCGAATAGCAAAGAACGCCAAACTCTTTGTATAAGGTTTGATATGGACAAACCCCTAAAACTTCAAATGTTTTAGGCAATGCTATAACTTGTATTTCATTGAAATTATACGAATACCTATTTCTCTTGTCATACTCTATTTCTAATATATTTTCACCAGATGAAAGTTTTTCAGGAATTATAAATTCGACACTTGAAAAACGATGTTGACGTTCATATTTTCTGCCATGAAAAATTTCTTTATCATTAACTCTTACTGAAAAAATCGGACGAAGAGAAGTTGAAAAACCTTCACCTATCCATTTTAAGCCTAAAAGTTTTTCAGGTGCATATTCAAACTTTTCAATATAGTTCTTCCCATCCAAATCACACAACACAGGCGTGTAAACTTCTGCATTTCCATGATAATTTATTGCGCTGATTTTTATCATTACAAAGTCGACCGTCTTATCAAAACGGATACTATTTTCAATTTTAGTAAATTCTATCGAATTTTCTAAATTAAACGTATACGTTTCATCTGCTTGTTCATAATAATACCTACTCTTATTCTCTCCGTAATATATTTCAAGCGATAATTTCAAGTTATTATCAACGTTATTCGCTTTATACGTTAACGAAAAATTATATTCTGCACCACTAATAAAATCGGCACGACACATATAATAGCAACTTCTTTCGTGCTCGTAATTTGATTCACTCAGTGTTAAAAAATGCTCCTTGCCATCAAACGTTAAAGAATCGTCTAGTTTTCTTAAATATACTGGAAATATTTCTTCCACACGATTAGTATATGGAATACCAAGTTCGCCCTTAAGCCTAACTTTATACAAATAACGCTCGTCAAAAGGACCTTTAAGTTTTTCTACAAACTTTTCACCTGGTCTTATTTTTATCAATTTGTCATATTTTTTTGATTTTATAATGTTATACAGCATAAGTTATAGGAGTTATTTTTATTTTATCGTTCATTATTTTACAGTTAATACAACTTTGCCTACGTTTTCACCGCGATATAATACTTGTTGAGCCTCGTCCGCCTTTTCTAATGGGAAAGTCTTATATATTTGAACCTTAATTGCGCCACTTTCAAATTTACACCAAGTTTTTTCTACTAATTCATCTAAAAGTACGCCCTTTTCTTCGGGTGTTTTGCTTCTAAGAGTGCTTCCTATAATGCGAATATTTTTAACAAAAATATTACGGAAGTCAACGGATGAAATATCCCCCGCAAGCGTAGCAATTTGAATCCATCTACATCCCCTTGCAACGTATTTTAGACACTTTCCAAGAACTTCCCCGGCAAGGCAGTCTATTGCTATATTTACAGGTCTACCATTCTGCTCTTCCTCTTTTAATACCTCCACAATATCTTCTTTTGTAGTATCAACTACTCTGTCTGCATTTAAGTAAGCAACTTCTTTAACCTTTTCTTCTCCAAGCACAGTCGTAATTACACGCAAACCAAAAGCTTTTGCCATAGGTATAACTGCGCTAGCAAGACCGCTTGCTCCTGCATTCATTAAAAGCGTTTCACCACACTTTGCTTGTCCTACGTAAAACAAATTCAAATACGCCGTCATATACACTTCTGGAATTGCCGCCGCCTCTTCATAAGTTAACCCATTAGGAATTGGCATAACCATGTCTGCAGGCGCTGCTACATATTCAGCGTATCCACCGCCGCCCAAAAGTGCGCATACTTTATCCCCGACCTTCCATTTAGTTATGTCTTTTGCTACTTCTTTAATTATGCCCGAAACTTCTAACCCCGGCCACTCCGGACATCCGGGAGGCGGAGGATAATTTCCTTCACGCTGGAGTAAATCTGCACGGTTTATAGCCGCTGCATAAACTTCTATAAGCACTTCACCGTCTTTTATGACGGGATTAGGTACGTCCGTATAACTTAACGTTTGGTCTTTGTTAATTACAATTGCTTTCATTTTTATTCTCCTTTTAAATTCCACATGCTTTTAATATAGTGTCATGTAATAATTTTTCATATTCATATGAATACGGATTTTTGATTTTTCCATTCACAATCATAGCATTTAGCATTTCGTCAAATCTATGATAAGGTCCATACACTTCTTTATCCGCCCTATAATGCCAGTTGTTATTTTCCAGCAGTGCCACCCTCATATCCGCATATTGGTTGATATAATCTTCCCCTACAATATACTCTATAGGATTTATTTCGATAGTTCCTTTTTCTCCACAAATAACTATTTGACGACGTTTAAAGCCACCTACTTCCATTGACGTAGTTTTAGCAAAAGAAACTCCGTGCTTATATTTTAATATTGCAAATCCTAAATCTTGACCTTCAAGATCCTCTCTCGTAACCGTATTTAAAGGAATAATTTCATCAGGTTTTCCTTGTATAGTCAAAATTAAATCTATAAGATGACCACCTAAATAGTTCATCATCCCACCTTGAAATTTTTTTAACCATCGTCTTTTTTCATCAGGATGTCTACAACACATTTGCGCATCAACATAATAAATGTCACCAAGTTGTCCGCTTTTAATAATCTCAATAGCTTTTTTTATCGCCGGATTATATCTATACATATATCCTGTATGAAAAACGAGGTTTTTCTCTTTTGCAAGATCTACCATTTCATTGTATTCATACGCATTCTGTCCGCCCGGCTTATCCATTTGAACAGAAAGACCGTTTTCTATGGCTACCCTTGCATAATGAGTTAACTCGTTGTCTTCAGTTTCAATGACAGCCGCTTTTAATCCTTTAATTGACAATGCTTGTTCTAACGTTAATTCAGGTAAGCCCTCGTAATGTATTTTAGTATTTTCAAACATAACGTCTTCGTTTGGAAGTTTAACGTATCCGACCACGTCAAAAACGTCAGACAACTCTCTCATTCGTTGCATCGTCGGATATGCGTGATCGTGCCCAACGCCTATTTGGACTATTTTAATTTTTTCCATTATTCTTCACTCCAATCAAATTGTACTCCAACCGGAAAGTTCTTTTCAGAAACAAGTCTTGTGTACACACATTGACATTCTAACGGAGAATGTACTTCCGATATAATATCATTTAAAGTTAATCTTTTTCCCGCTATTAGATTAAGTAATGCCTTTACATCGTCATTTTGAGTAAAATAGTTTGGATAAGATTCGTTTTGTGGTCTTGCCGCTGTATGTGCACCTACTAACGTTATACCTGGGAAATGTATTTTATTATAATAATCCACAGAAAAATCGCTGTTTCGCGTACATCCTAAAAGAGCAATCCTTCCTAATTTTTTCATACAATCCAGTGTTTGATTTAACCCTGCGCCAACGCCTGTTACTTCAATTGCAGTATTTACACCACCGTTAGTAATTCTTTTTATCTCTGAAACAGCGTTATTATCGAAAGGATCAAAACTGTAATCTGCACCATTTTTAATTGCCATTTCTCTTCTTTCTTTTACTGGATCAACTGCTATTATGGGGACAGCTCCCATTGCACGAGCCAACTTTATTGCAAACTGCCCTAATATGCCTAGCCCCATAACAAGACAAGACTCTCCTATCTCTAATTTAACTTTTCTTAATCCTGCGAGAGAGAAAGATGCTATAAACACAGCTGCCGCATCCGCATAATTAACAGTATTAGGTATTTTAACAACGTTTTTTTCACTTACAACGACGTAATTTACGTGTTTACCAAAAAAACCAGTCACAACAACCCTATCACCAATTAATACGGAAGATACTGAATTCCCGATACCAACTACTTCTCCTGCGCTACTATATCCGGGTTTTCTGGGAAATGGTTGAACCCCGGATACGTCACCGCCAATAAAATTTGCTTTTTCTGTGCCGCAACTCAACGTGCTTACTTTTGTTTTTACTAAAACGTATCCGTCCGGTATTTCGTTAGGGACTTCGCCAAGTGTCTTATATTCTGCTTTTAAGTTTTCAAAAAACAATATTTGCTTCAACTCTTTTTTCATATTTTCACCTTCTCTAAATTATCATAAATCAGTAAACAAACCAAATCTTACAAATGAATAATTTTCCCGTTCTTTATTACTTTTTCCGTTCTTCCACGTCCCCTTTAATTCATAAGAATATGGACCAACGTCAAGCGGCTCTTCAAAATCTTTCAAATGGTGCGGTCCTAGCAAGTTTCTGTTGGATGAGCATAGTGTAATTTCTATCGTATTAACGCCTATTCTGGCGGCAGGGGTTATATCTATAATATTTGAAAAATATGGCTTATCAATTTTTATATTATTCACCTTCAAGTCGTACGCCAAACAATAATTACCTTTGAGTTTAAGGAAAACATTATTGTTAGATAATTCAAAAGTTTTACTTAAACACATTCTTCCTGCAAAGAACGGATAGCCGTCCTTGATTAAATTATCCACAGTATTATTTTTTTTACCAATATAGAAATTTTCACCTATATAAACGTTCTTTTCTTTGCCTTTTTTAAACTCACAATCACTATAAACGCCGAAATCGCCTTTTAAGAAACATGGTTCTATTGTTGTGTCATACGAAAGACAATTTTTTAAACTTTCATCTATATTTTCACCAAATAAAATGTTATAAACGTGTTGCGATTCATAAAAATCAACCTGTAATACTACGTAATTTTCACCGATTTTCAAACAGTTTGAAATATCAGCGACCAAAAGTTTGTCTTCTTCCTGCGCACTCGCAGCAAAAGAAACTGTTTGTCCGTTTACCTCAAGTGATATTATCCTGTTTTCTTCTGCTAAGAATTGTACTTGTAACGGAATATCTTTTACGCTAAAACTGTATTTTAAATACACTTGACCATTGTGCTTTAAATTCAGTAGTTCGCTAAATACTCCCATATAGCGTAAAGGCTCGCTGTAATTTACCCCATCAAAGGAATAATTTAATTTATCAAGCAGTAAAAAATTATCATCACTATTTAATATGTTAAAAGGTCCGTCAACAGAAATAATTTCTTTTTCAGATAATTTACATATCGGCTTATCATTTGTTAAAAATAATATCGCCGATTCGCCAACTCTAAGTTTGATTTCCGTGTCAACTAATTCTTCCTTTAACGTTTCTAAATCAAGTTTTATAAATCCATTAAAACTTCCGCTATATTTTATAACACAATCTTTATCAAAACTGGTGTTTGTTGCATAAATAAACTTTTTGCCGTTTATTTCTCTATACGTCGAATGAATTTCAGTATCAAAATTATCAACAGTATATGGCTGTTTATCTACAATCTCTTCTATAGATATATTACTATCATATAGAAAGTTAAATTTTTCTCCTTCTAAATAAGAAAATCGACTGCCCGTAAAACACATTTTACCGCCATTAGCGTAATACCAGTCAAAAAGTTCAGCCGTTGTTTTGTCTAAGGTTATAACTTCAGGGAAAACAATATAATCATAACCATAATTTCCAACAATCAATTTAGCGCCTACAACTTTTGCATGCTTGCGCATCAATGTTTCATCTATAATATGGAAATTGATATTCATGTCGGCAAGTTTTTTTGCCAGCTCACAATACGATTCGTTTACAATGTTTTTTGCATCGAAATCATACCGATCGTAGTCAAAGTAAATACTGCGAATAGGACAAAATAGCGCAACTGATACAATGTCTTGACTTTCTGCAAGCAAGTATCCTAACCTTGCAAAATAATCGTTGAAGGTCTTAAAATCTTGTTTTACCCATGGATTGACAGCAGAAAAATGCGCTGGATAATCTCTTTTTCTTTGTCCGTGTTCAGAGTATGGCAACAAATGTTCGCACATCAAATTTGCACCATGAACATATTGTCCTTCGGCTATAATTTTTAATTGAACAGGTGTAACATCCCATCCGCAACAAGCAAATGTTTCAGTCAAGACTTTTTTCTTCCCTAGCTGTCTTGCCACCGAAGAAACTTGTCTCCCTACAATCGGATTAGGTACTTTTCTGCCCAAATTATCCATTCCCGGAATATGCAGATATTCATAAAACGGCATAATCCCACCACACGCTAAAAGCTGATAATAGAGTGTGTTTTCTTCAACGTAATGACCTGTTATTTTAACATTATTCCTGTCACACCAGTCGTAAACTCTTGCAGAATGATTAGTAAGCATCAAATCCTGCATAGTTTTCCAATACCAAAACCTAAATTCACGATAACCTTCTTTTTTTAGAAAAATCAAACCTAATTTTTCGCTAATATCCTCATTAAAAGACTCTCTATACTTTTTTGCAAGCATTTCCGTATAGGGATGTCCCCAACGATAATACTGAGGCTCGTCGGTAAAAAACCCTTGTAGCAAATCAAATTTTTCACCTAATCGTTTTTTATACTCTTCGTGAGTTAAAGAGATAAATTTATCCGTAATGTCGGGATTTAATATATCAACGGTAGAAGTATTAACGTGCTTATATATATTTAAGTATTCGCCGTCTTTTTCTTGCTCATCAACTTTGATTATTTTTTCTGTCGTGATTAAATAAGATACAAATGCGTCTTTATCAAATTTACCGATTTTATAGGTTAAAGACATATCTCTGTTATTCGTATCTTCTAAAAGTTTCCCCCCAACAAAACCGCTGGGCCAGCCGTTTTCATCATATGCCCAACTTTGCATCCCTAGTTTTTCACCGGCATCTATACAGGATTCTACAGCTTGAAACCAAGCATCCCCGAGATACTCTGTACTAAGACCACCGCGAGCGTGCATAAAATACCCCCCAAACCCTTGCTTATGCATCCACTCAATTTGCTCTTTTAATTTATTCTTTTCTAATTTACCGTTCCACGACCAAAAAGGAATACTTCTGTATTCCTTAATTTTATCTTCATTTTTTAATTGTAGTAAAATATCGGCAATCATATTTTAAATACCTTTATTAAAACGGCTCTTCATTAAAATTATACAAAACATTGACTTATTCATCAATAGTAAATTTTGCTATACGAACAGTAAAACTTCTTCCGTACTCATAAGTATCTACGTAATATCCTTTATCGGTAAGGACAACGGGGGAATCGTCGTCAAGCCATCGAACATCTTTAATTTTAGCGTTAATTGTAAAATATTTCTTATCCGAATCAAGAAGTTGAACGTTTGGATTTGCGACCATAGGCACATCTTTTATAACTGCATAATAGTATTTGCCATCGGTCAAAACGTCCGCTCCATCCGCTTTTATATCGCAAGGTTTTATATCGTAAATAAAATCTTTATTTTGTTTTATCCATTGCCCTATAATTTTTAGTATTGCTTTATCAATATCTCTAACAGAACCGTCGGACATAAGCCCGGTATTAAGCAAATAATTACAGTTGCATTTTCTACAATCAATAAGATTATATATCAACTCTTTTACCGGCTTATAATTAAAGTCGAGCTCCGTATAACCCCAATGGTCATTCAAAACTTGACACATTTCTCCGGCAATCGGCTTTTCCGACCTATCAACATAATGCGGATTTCCACGTTCAAAAGTAACGCTATCTATTTCTTTATGCCCCACCTTACCACGCGCAGACATTCCCGTATTATTTATAATCATGGTATTTGGTTGATATTTTCTAATCATTGAATACAACCTGTCAAATTGCCAGTCAGCATCCTTTTTATCCCACCAACCATCGAACCAAAATCCGCCAATTTCTCCATACTCCGTACAAAGTATTTTCACACTATTAATTAAGTAATCAATATATTTAGAAAAATCAGTATTATAATCTTCGTTATGCCAATCAAGCAAAGTATGGTAAAAGAACGGCACAATTCCTTCTTCTCTGCAAGCATTGACAAACTCTCTAATTAAATCTCTGCCTGCGGCTGAGTGAATTGCATCAAAAGTACTTAATCCTTTAGTATCAAATAAAGAAAATCCGTCATGATGTCTGGTGGTTATGTTTATGTATTTACAACCGCTTTTTTTTGCAACGGCAACAAGGTCAGCAGCCCAGTTTTTTGAAGGATTAAACTTAGTTATATTTTTTTCATAATCGCTTTTATTAATAGGAATAAGGTCTTCTGACCACTCGCCTTTACCAACAACACTATACAAACCGAAATGGACAAATAAGCCGTATCCAAGTTTTTCAAATTTTTTTATATAATCAAATTTTTTGTCACTATTATTCATTTTTACCTTGCAAGCCAATAAAAAATTTAAGTTTTGCTACTCTATGCCCGAAATCAGGCATAGAGTAGCATTTTTCGTTACGACGATGCTTTTACCGCATAAATTTGACTGAATTTATACTCACACGGACCATCGTTCTGTCCCGAATATACGCCGAATGCTTGTAAATTCATAAAATCTTCTACGGTAAGTTCTATCTTTGTCCATGTCTGTCTATACAATGTCGGTCTCGTCCCTGCCGCATTATAACTGCCGTTTATCTTCAATAATAATTCTCTGTCTTTATATGTGCATGGACAATATACATAGAAATATACTTTTTCACAACCTTCAAGCTTTGTTTCCAAATCCGTAGT
>CAJOMT010000009.1:24955-31046 GCA_905235815.1 uncultured Clostridia bacterium | reverse complement strand
AGCAAATCTACTATTTCCTCTGAATATTCCAACGCCTCTTTGGTAAGATTCAAATTTATCAACAAATTCAGTTTTTTATACTTGTCGTCATCTGAAAAATCTTTATAATCCAATAATAAATCTATATATTTACCGAATTCTTCCATACTTGACGACAATGCGCTCAAATTTATCGCAAGCGTCAACGAATAAATATTTATTTCGCCCATATCTATCGCTTTCGAGACTTCGTCGAAGGCGGTAACGAGTTCGTTTAAATAAAAATACGCATACCCTTTCGCAGTCTTTGCCTTTAAATAAAACTCGCTTTCTTCGCCTATCATATTTAAGGTTTCGATTGCGCCGATATAGTCTTGATTATCTATTTTTACCTTTGCGGCTTCATAATTTTCTTCGTCCGTTTCGGATTGTGGCTTGGGATAAACGACTCTGTAATTTTGCCGTTTCATATCTATAAGACTATCGAGATAATCTTCCAACACGTCCTCGTAAACGCTTTCCTCTAACGAACCGTTTTCGAGTTGCTTATTAAAATAATATCCGGCAAGTGCGTCGTTTCCTGCCATAAAGAAATTTGCCCCAAGCCCGTTATAAGCGTCAAAATAATATTTCGGCTTGGATTTGAGCATAAACTTATACCAGTATTTTATGGCGACCTCATACTGCTCCATTTGCGTATAAATATCCGCAATATGAGCGTAAACGTCGGGATTATTTCCATTTTGCGCCTCATACTGCATAATAGACAGAGCGCCGACGTAATCACCGTTTTCTCGGCGTTCGTAAGCGAGTTCGGCCGCATCGTCAAAGGTCTTGCGATATTTAATTATTTTATTTTCTCTATTTGAATAATTCATCTATATCTTTTTTTAAATATGTGTGTTTTTTATTGCAAAATTCGCATGATACCTCGACTTTACCTTCACTTTTGAGAGTGTCGTAGAGTTCGCCTTTACCGATCGTAAGCAATACTTTATCTATGTATTCTTTACTGCAATTACATTTATATTCGGTATGGTATTCAGTAAATTTATAATCCGAAAAATATTTGCGGCATACCCCTTCTCCGCCCATTTCATATATCTGCTTACTTATATCATTGAAGTTTTCCATCAACTTTTCAGCCTTTATTATGTTCTCTTCTTCTGTGTTCGGCAAGGGCTGTAAAACAACGCCGCCGGCGCCGAGACATTTACCGTCTTTGTCTATATAAACTCCGAGCGCAATAGCCGTGGGTTGCTGTTCGCTATATGCGTAATAAGCCGTAAAATCTTCCGCTATTTCTCCGCTTGCCAAGCGACATTTCCCGACGTAAGGTTCTTTTAGTCCCATACTTTTAACGACCGTCATAAACCCTTTTCCGACCAATCCCCCGACGTCGAGTTTACCGTTTTCTTTCAAGGGCAATTCGGCGCTCGGATTATCTATTCTGCCCCTTACGCACAAATTGCCGTCTGCGGAAGTTATTATATGTCCGCCAACGCCGTCTCCGTTTATTGTAACGGATAATTTTTCATCTTCGTTTTTTAGCGATGTAGCCATATAAGCCGTAGCGGTCAGCGCTCTGCCAAGTCCCGCAGCGGCAAGAGGCGATAGTTTATGATATTCTATCGCTTGATTTACTATGTCCGTAGTATCGAGTACCGCTAACGATATCTCGTCATTAAAAATTAAAGATTTATATATTTTTCCCATTATTTTTTTTTACTCCCAAAAAGTACAATCTTTCTGATTTTTCATTCAATTCGCCGTCTAAACTTCCGCTAATTTCCTTTATTTCAAAACCTGCGCTTATAAGAGCTGATTTTATGTCCGGTAAACTGTGTATATACTGTTCGTGCCTCTCGTCTTTACGAATATACACGTCGTCGTTTCGTTCAAAAACCGTAATGTCCATTATTACCTTGTCGTTTTCGAGTTTGAACCATATATACGTTACGTCGTCATCGTCAACCGAAAACAGATTGTTCCCTATAACGTTCCTCAATTTATATTCGGACGAAACATCGAATAAAAACATTCCGCCTTTGACGAGATTTCTCGATACCGCCTTAAAAGCCTTTAATAAATTTTCAGGCTCGACATAATTGAACCCGTCGTTTATCGCTGTAACAAATCCAAGTTTTTTAAGACTTTTGAACGACTTTATATCCCCTTGTACGAATTCGATAGACAGACCGCTTTCGGCGGAAAGTCTGCGCGCCTCGCCCAGCATCTCGCCGGAAATATCGTAACCGAAAACGTCATAGCCTCGTTTTTTCAAACTTCTCGTGAAAAAACCGCTACCGCACGCAATATCTGCGCCTCTATGGTTCGGCGCATTTTCAGCCACTTTATCACAAACGTACTGCGACCATTTTTCATAGTCGCAGTCGGCAATTAAATATTCGTAATGCGCTGCCAAAGCGCTGTATGCGGCATTCTTTACTTCTGCCATATTACTTATCTTCGTTTTTTGCGGAATCATTTTTATATAATTCTTCTATTACTTGATCCGCACTGCTATCGAGTTTTGCCTGTTCTTCTTCGTATTTATCGCGGTCTCGGCGGATAGCCTCTTTACTTTCCTCCAAGCGCTGCAAATCCTTTCTGCTGAACGACGTGGGCAATTCGTAAACTTCCATTTCATAATCGGTAATCGGCTTGATATGCTTTCCCGCATATTTTGATTTTTCGACGGTAAGTTCGACATTTTCTTCAGCGGTAGGCTTATATATTCCCCTATTCTTCTTCGCACCCGGCACCTTATCGTTTATAAACCTATCAAATGCCCACTGCGAATAATTCATCCAAATGAGCATAAACAACGAAAATCCGAAGAATAAACACAACAGCACCGCCAGCATAGTTAAGAAAGAAACGCCAATAAAGAATAATAAGAACAAAACGGCGGCAAAAGCTGCAAAAAATACGTTTAAAGGTAAAAGCCCAACGGTAAATAACAGAGAATTTTTTATCAATGCTCTGAATTTGAGTTTATAGGTTATTCCTAACGTTATCATAAACAAAACAGCAATCGTAAAGAAAAATATCAAAATGTATGAAATGGCTTGCTGAATTATCAATAACCATCTGATACCCTCATTTCTTGCAATCAATACCATAGACAAATTTATGGATAACACGAGCAGAGCAAGTAAAACGGAATAAATCAAGAGCGAAAACATTACCACAAAATAATTTTGCTTAACGCCTTTGAAAAAGTCCGAACCCACCATGACGCTCTCAGTCCATACGAGATTTTTCATTACGTAGAATCCGCCGGAAACACCTATTGCCGCAACCAAAACCGCCAAAATCAGCCATAGAAAAAATTGACGATTGACATAATACCCTACCTCCGCTTCAAGACCTACCGAAGACGGGTAAAAAGGATAACCTCCAGCGAAATTTTGACCTAACGGCAACGTTATAGAATAGGCAATTCCATTAAAATATCTTAGGACCAATAAGAATATAAGCGGTAACATAAATAGTAAAGTGAGCAAATTAAGCCCTATCATTTTACTGATATTGCCTTTAAATACGTCCCACCCGAGTTGCCATCTATTAGTAGGCAAAGTTGACATTGCATAAGTTTCAGACCTTTCGGGCCCCTCAATAAATCTGCTTATCAATCCTTTCTTTTTTGCCATAATAACCTCTGCATATAAATATATTATATTAATATAATATACTATAATTAAAATATTTACAAACGTTTTTTGCCAAAATAAACAAAATTTTTAAATATTTCACAAAATGGAGATAAAATGAAAAAAATCTTATTCAAAGGCGTAGGAACTGCCCTCTATACCCCCATAACCGACGGAAAAATTGACTTCAAAGCCTATGAACTTCTTATCGACGAGCAAATCAGCGCAGGAGTCAGCGCACTCATATTTTTGGGAACGACAGGCGAAAGTGCTACCATCGATGACGACGAGCGAAAAGAAATAGTTAAATTCGCAGTAGACTACGTTTCAAAGCGAGTTCCCGTCATTATCGGTTGCGGCTCGAATTCAACCGCAAAAGCGAGAAAATTTACCGAACAGGCAAAAGAATACAACGCCGACGGCGCATTATGCGTAACGCCATACTATAACAAATGCACGCAATACGGACTAATAAAGCACTATGAAGAAATAAATAAATCTTCAATTCCCATTATAATCTATAACGTACCGTCAAGAACGGGGTTAAACGCCCTACCCGAAACCGAAAACGATATTGCAGATATTGAATACGTCTGCGGTATAAAAGAGGCAAATTCCGACAAACGACATATTAAAAAATTATTTAATCTCGTTAATGGCAAAGTTGCAATATACTCGGGTAACGACTCGCTTAATACATTTTTCTACGCACGAAAAGGAATTGGCACAATATCCGTGGCTTCAAATATAATTCCAGATAAAATCGTAGAACAATTCAACGATTTTACAACTTTTTATGATAGACATAATTTTAAAAATTATAAAACTATAAACGAACTTACGGACGCTTTGTTTGTCGAAGTCAATCCCATACCGCTAAAAGCAATGCTCGAAATATTAGGTAAAGACGGCACGGAATTAAGACTACCCTTGACAAGAGCAACGGATGATCATTATGAATACTTTATAAAGTTATTACATAAACTTGAATTATGAACGGAATAATTATCAGCGGAATAAACGGTAAAATGGGCAGGTTTGTCTATCAAAGAGCGATCGAAAGCGATATAAGAGTGGTTGCCGGCGTAGATAAAAATATTGTCGGAGCCTGCGACTGCCCCGTATATAAAACCTTTGACGAAATCAACGAAGTTGCGGACGCAATAGTAGACTTCTCCTCCCCCGACAACTTAAACTCTATACTTGAATATGCTTGCAGCAATAAAATTCCGATCGTTATCGGTACAACGGGCTACACCGATGAGCAAGAGAATTTAATAGTCGATTTTTCAAAGCGAATTCCGATTTTCAAGTCGGCAAATATGTCGCTTGGAGTAAATCTGCTGTTAAAACTCTGCGCTTTATCCGCCGCTGCGCTTAGCGATTACGACGTTGAAATTATCGATAAACATCATAATCAAAAAAAAGATTCCCCGTCGGGAACCTCTTATATGATTTTAAATTCTATTTGCGATTCTTTAAATAAAACAAATACAACCGTTTTCGGGAGAAAAGGGAAAAACAAGCGAAATGACGGCGAAATAGGCGTACATTCCGTTCGTGGAGGAGGCATTGTCGGCGAACACGAAGTTTTATTCGTGGGGAAAAATGAATGTGTTACCATAACGCATACCGCCTTTTCAAAAGAACTGTTCGCGGACGGAGCAATTAAAGCGGTTAATTTTTTGATTGGTAAGCCTGCACGTCTCTACTCAATGGACGATATGGTGAATATTTAATATTATTCGAAAAAAGGCGTTAAATATAAATCTTCTTCGAAATTACACACGTAAGTTATACCATTTTCATATTTGTGCCCTTTTTCGTCAACCCAATACAAAAAAGCATAACCACGTCTTATAGGTACGGGCAATTCGAAACTTTCACCATATTTAACTTCTATTTCCGCGTAATCCATCCAATCTGTTTCTGATGTTTTTACTAAATGAATCGTAAAACACTTTGGCTCGGTTAAATCTTCTTTATCCGATTCGTAGGTATCATCGTATCATCAATACTTTCCGAGTCGTCAATAATTTCGGTGGTATCGGAATCTGACGTCCATTGATTGCGCTCGTCGGAAGATTGTTCGCTATACTCGCCGATTACCGTCGGAATATCGTTAATTTTTCTCGATTCACTTACCACATTCGAACTGCTTGTATCGCCCGTCTTTTTAACCGAATTTACGACCATTACGACTGAAAAGCCCATAATTGTCAATGCAACGAAAATAATAAAAATATTATGACCTTTATCCATAATCGTATTTTATAATATTTCAAGCGATATGTCAAGCAAGTTTAATGCAACTAAATATATATCTTTTGACCGACGTAAATAACGTCGGTTTTATTCTTATTTACAATTTCGAATATTTTATTTTTATCCCCGTTAGTTATAGATTCGAGCGAATCGCCGGGCTTTACAATATACGGAATACCGTTTGTCCGCTC